>JAJZWB010000147.1 GCA_021846845.1 Actinomycetes bacterium
CGCCTGCTGTCGGAGCTGCAGATCGGCTCTGCGACGCTGCGCAATCGGATCGTCTCGGCCGGCCACGACACGACGCTTCCGACCGACGGAACCGTCAACGAGGACCTGATCGCCTACCACGAGGCGCGCGCCGCGGGCGGCGCCGGGATGATCATCGTGCAGGTGGCGGGCGTGCACGAGACCGCGCGGTACACCTCCCACATGCTGATGGCGGTGGACGACGGCGCGGTCCCCGGCTACCGCCGGCTGGCGGACGCCTGCCACCGGCACGGCACCGTCCTGGTGGCGCAGATCTTCCATCCCGGGCGCGAGATCATGGAGTCCCAGGACGGCAGCGCGCCGGTCGCCTACTCGGCCAGCGACGTTCCGACGGAGCGCTTCCACGTCACCCCGCGGCCGCTGAGCCGCGCTCTGATCGCCGAGATCGTCGACGGGTTCGCTGGAGCCACGGCCCGACTTGCATCGGCCGGAGTCGATGGCGTCGAGGTGGTGGCAAGTCACGGCTACCTGCCAGCGCAGTTTCTGAACCCTCGCCTGAACCTGCGCGACGACGAGTACGGCGCCGAGCCGCTGCGCTTCCTGCGGGAGGTTCTGGAGGCGGTGCGCGAGGCCGCGGGCGGCCGCGTGGTCGGGCTGCGGGTCTCCGTCGACGAGCGGACCCCAGATGGACTGCGGCCGGACGAGGTGGTGGGCGCGGTCGCTGTGCTCACGGCCGCGGGGCTGCTCGACTACGTGCACGTGGTCGCCGGTACGTCGGCGTCGCTCGGCGGGTCGGTTCACATCGTCCCGCCGATGAGCGTTGAGAACGCCTACACCGCGCCGCTGGCCCAGCGCGTGCGCGACGTGGTGGAGGTCCCGGTGATCGTCGCGGGGAGGATCAACGAGCCGCAGCAGGCTGAGCGCGTCCTCGCGGCCGGGCTGGCCGATGCCTGCGCGATGACCCGAGCGCTGATCAGCGATCCTGAGCTGCCGCGCAAGGTCGCCGCGGGCCGCGCGGACGCGATCCGTGCCTGCGTGGGCTGCAACCAGGCCTGCATCGGGCACTTCCATGCCGGCTATCCGATCTCCTGCATCCAGTTCCCGGAGACCGGGCGCGAGCGCCGCTACGGACGCCTGCGGCCGGCGGAGCGCCCGCTGAGGATCCTGGTCGCCGGGGCTGGACCGGCCGGTCTGAAGGCCGCGGCGGTCGCCGCCGCGCGCGGGCACGAGGTGACCGTGCACGAGGCGGAGCGGCACGCCGGGGGTCAGGTGCTGCTCGCGCAGCGGCTACCGGGTCGCGCCGAGTTCGGCGGCGTGGCGACCAATCTGCTGCGCGACGCCCGGGAGGCCGGGGCTCGCGTCGTGCTCGGCTCACGCGTCGACCGGCAGATGGTCGATCGCGAGCGGCCGGATGTGGTCGTGGTGGCCACCGGCGGGCGCCCGCGACGGCCGCCGTTGGAGGTGATGGGCAACCCGCAGGTCCTGGACGCCTGGGAGGTGCTCCGCGGCGCGCCGCTGCCTACGGGCCATGTGGTCGTCGCCGACTGGCGCTGCGACTGGATCGGAGCCGGGCTGGCGATCCACTGCGCGCTGGCGCGGCGCCGGGTCACGCTCGCGGTCAACGGCTACATGCCCGGCCAGCGGATCCAGCAGTACGTCCGTGACGAGCTGCTGGCGGAGCTCAGCCGCCGCCGGGTCCGGGTGATGCCGCTGATGAGGCTGTTCGGAGCGGATGAGTCGAGCGTGTACCTGCAGCACGTGACCAGCGGCGAGGCCGTGGAGGTGGAGGAGGTTGGATGCCTCGTGCTCGCTCAGGGCCAGGTCGCCGACGACTCGCTCTCACCGGATCTGACCGGCGTGGACGCCCGGGTGGAGCTGATCGGCGACTGCCTGGCGCCGCGCACGGTCGAGGAGGCGGTGCTGGACGGGTTGCGGCTGGGCGCGGACCTGTAGGCCCCGGCTCCCGGTCGTCGAGCGGCCGGGGCGGACCTGTAGGCGCCCGCTCCCGGTGATCGAGCGGCCGGCGCGGACCTCGTCGGGAGCGGGCGAGCGGGATCGACTAGCAGTTGGGCACCGCGGGATCCACGAACGGCGTGTTGCTCAGGCTGCCTGAGGTCTGGCCGTTGTTGTAGAACGCGTCCGCGGACACGTAGTAGGCGTCGTTCCAAGGGCTGGAGGCGATCCGGTACCACCAGTTGTTGCCGTCGGAGACCGTGAAACCGGTCACCTTGCAGGATATCTGGACGGTCTGATAGGCGGCGATCGACGGGCCCTCGCTGCCGCCCGCGTTCATGTAGTTGGTCCATGTGTGCGCGACGCCGCCGACGGTCTCAGACCACGTCTGCGGCGGAGCCGGCGTGGGTGGAGAGGTGGTCGTCGGCGGTGTGGTGGTCGTCGGCGGTGTGGTGGTCGTCGGCGGCGATGACGTCGGGCAGAGTGCGACCTTCTGATCGACGAACGGGGTGTTGCTCAGGCTGCCCGAGGTCTGGCCGTTGTTGTAGAACGCATCCGCGGACACGTAGTAGTTGTCGCTCCAGGGGCTGGAGGCGACCCGATACCACCAGTCGTTGCCGTCGGAGACCGTGAAGCCCTGAACGCGACAGGCGATCCCGACAGTCTGCCCGGCCGGGATCTGTGGTCCCTCGGTGCCGCCGGCCGTCGCATAGTCAGACCAGGTGTTAGACGCGCCGCCGGCCGTCTCCGCGTAGGTCCCTGCGGGCACGGTCGGCTGCGACGGCTGCGACGGCGCGGTCGGCTGCGTCGTCGGCGGAGGGGTAGTGGGGGCGCTGCCCGGGCCGCTGCCGGCTGGCCCTCCGTAGATGTAGCCCTGGAAGTCGGCGGCCGGCGTGCTCACGTTGAGGAAGACGCCGCCGTTGTTGTAGAGGTTCGCCTCGTCGAGTATCAGGGTGGCGCCGCCGTTGGTGACGCCCGCAACGTAGGCGACATGCCCGACCCCGCCGTCTGCCGTCGTGTTTACGGCTATCGCGCCGACGACCGGTACGGTCCCCTCGAGTCGCTTGCCCGCTGCCTCTCTGAGCCACCACGCCGCGTCGCCCGTCGTGATGCCGTCGAGGTCGGGCCGCATGCCGGCGGCGTACCACGTGCACTGGCCGATATCTGCACCGACGTACGGGTCCGCGTACCTGGCGAACGGGTCGCCGATGAAGCACACCTGACCGCTGCCGCCCTGCCTGACGGCCTGGCACGACTGGCTGCCTCCGCCCTTGCCACCGCCACCGTTGAGCGCCGAGACGAGCGGGCCGTTTGCCGGTCCGCGGTGGACCATACGGGTCATGCGTCGAACGCGCCCCCGCCTGCGGCCCTTCGCGCAGGTGGCCGAGAACGACCACGTCCCGCTGGGCGCGTCACGGGGAACGCCCCATTTGAAAAGGGTCCAGCCGCTCGAGGCCACCTTCCAGACAGTGAAGGAAGCCGTGCGGCGGCGTGACGAGACCCGCAGGGTGCACTTCGCCCCGGATGCGGAGCCGAGGCGCACCGTCAGCACATGTGCGCTCCTGTGAACCGACAGCCGGACCCGGAGCGCCGGCGCGCGCCCCCGCTCCGAAGACGAGCGGCCGCGCGCGGCCGCTGCCACGGGAAGCGAGGCGACGACCGCCAACACGAGCGCCAGGAGACCTGCCTGCCGGACGAGGGACCCTGCGCCCCGACGGCTCTCGTGCATACGACTTCCTCCGGATTCGAGAACGATCCCGTGGCGCGACTATACCCGTTGCTGTGGGGGCTGGGCTGCATGCTCCTGTCCCGCCTGCCATGGGCGTCGCAGGGCCGCGCGCGGTGGGTGGCGGCACGCCGTCACGGGCTCGTCGCGCCACCCGCCGTCAGCCGCGTGAGGATCTCCGGCCACGCCCGATCGGCAAGCTCGTGCACCTCGCCGACGGTCAGCAGCTGCACCGGGTGCGGGACGTAGACCATCCGGTAGTCGGGCATCGCGAGGACTCGGGCCTGCTCCAGCGCCTCGTCGACGAACGGCTCGGTTGCCACCGCCGCGGTTGCGATCCCGAGGCGCTCGAGGGCGACCATGTCGTGCAGACTGCACGACGTGCAGGACCCTCAGTCCGCGAGCCCCTCGACCGCCAGATCGCCGCGGTTGGCGATCCTGCGGATGATCTCCGGCGCGGCGGGCTTGGAGAAGATCTCCTTGCTCAGCCGGAAGGTCTCGGCTCCGGCATCCCGGAGGTGGCTCTCGATCCGATCGAGGAACTGCGCTCCCTGGCGCTTGGTGATGTCAAGCAGCGCGACCCGGGCGCCGGCCATGCCGGCGGGCCGCCGCGCCAGCGGCACCGGCGCTCGCCGGCGCTCGTCGAAGGGACTCACGTATTCCATCGCACCTCCTCGGAGACGATCTGCTCGCCCATGCCGGTGCACGGTCCGAGCACGGCTGAGTAGCGCCCGGCCTCACCGCCGGCGACCAGCAGCAGGATGTCGTCGGGCGACGACCACTTGGGGATCATGTCCTCATCGCGGGCGGCCATGACCTGAGGGGTGGTCTCCCCCCAGCGCAGCTCGCGCGCCGGCCGGCGCACGGCGGCGAACATCTCCTCGCGCACGCGGTCCTTTCCCCAGCCCGCGCGCCGGAACATGGCTGCGTGCTCCGGGCAGATGACGAACAGCGAGGGCGCGCCGAGCGGCCACCAGTTAGGGCTCCAGGTCGCCGCGGCGGCCCACCCGAGCACGCGCGTGAGCTCCTCAGGGGTCGTGCTGCGGTGGTCTGAGATCGACAGCGGCGCGTCGCACGCCATCAGCGTCACGACGGACCGCTCGGCGGCGAAGCCCCGCTCGACGTGGAACGGCTCCCAAGGGCTCGTCTCCTCGTCCTCGGCGATGCAGAACCCGAGCTTCCCGGGGTGGCCGAGCGTGGAGCGGTCGAGCCGGCCGGGATAGCCCTCGCCGGTGAGGCTGACCAGCAGGCGCAGCGCCCGGCCGATCGTGAGGTTGGCGCGGCTGCCGGGACCGAGCGCGCCGATCCCGCAGTTGAGGTCCAGCAGCTCGCGCGCCGGTCCGTTGACGACCACCAGCTGGCCCGCGGGCTGGGTGGTGACCGCCTGGCCGTTGAGGTTGAACGCCGGCGCGAGCGCGGCGCGGGCGGCCGCCAGGACCACGGGGAAGTACTCGGGGCGGCAGCCGGCCAGCACGGCGCAGGCGGCGACGCGGGCGACCGTGGCCTCGCCGAGACCCGGCGGCACCGTCCCGAGCGACAGGTCGCCGTCGCGGCCGCCGAGCATCGCCCGCACGCGCTCCGGCGTCGGCGGGATCACGGGCAGGCCGTCCGTCCAGCCTCGCTCGAACATCTCCTCAAGCTCGTCGAACGGCGCCGACGCATCCAGGCGCGCCATCAGCTCGGGGTCGAGCGCGCACTTGGCGGTGCAGCCCGGCTTGCGCAGCGGCGGCTCGCGGCCCAGCGACGGAGCGCGGTCACCCCCCACGGCCTCGGCCAGCAGCGCCTGCAGCCCCTCCGCATCCCATCCCACCACGCGCCCGAGCTGCGCTCCGCCCCGATCGACCAGCACCGCGGTCGGCACCGTCTGCAGCCCGTAGGCCGAGGAAACCTCGTACGGGGGCGGCTCGGAGAGCACGGCGGCGGGGAACCCGGCGCGACGCGCGGTGCGAGCCGCCACCTCAAGCGGGTCGGCGAACACGGCCGCCACTTCCACGCCGGCCTTCAGCAGCGCCGGCGCCACAGGGGCCAGCCGGCGCAGCGTCAGCGCCGACGTCGGGCACTCCTCGCTGACGAAAACCAGCAGCGCCGGCCCGCGTGCGATCAGCTCGCCGAGGCTGACCGGTGCGGACGCCACCGAGGCGAGCGTGAAGTCCGGAGCCTCAACCACGGACGACCCTCTCACAGCCATCACGATACTGCCGCGACCGGCGTCCGCCGATGCCGTCCGCCGATGCCGCCGCGACCGCCCGCCCGCCGATACCACCGCCCGCCGATACCACCGGTACCCGCCGCCCGCCGGGCGCAGCGCGGTTCGCTCCGTCCCGCCTGCCACGATCCACCGCATGGCCCAGCCGATCGCCCCGGCGGACTTCGACCAGCGCGCGCACGCCCTGGCCCGGCGCATCACGGCCTCAGGGCTTGACGACGAGGCGATCGGGGAGCTCAAGCAGATGCGGGAGCTCTGGAGGGGGCTATCTCCGGCGGAGCGCATGGAGGCGGCGCCGTCGGCGCGCGCTCTCGCGGAGGCGCAGGCCGTCGCCGTTCGCGCGCCGTCGCTCTTCGCGCGCGAGGACCTCGAGGCCGAGCTCGCTCTCAGGGGCCTGGACCGGGTTGGGGACGACGCGCCTCCCGAGCGGCGCTATGTCGGCCCTCGCGATCCCGATGCGCTGCTGGCGCACTTCGGCCTGAGCGGCTTCAGGCCGGGCCAGCGAGAGGCGGTGGAGGCTGCGCTGGAGGGGCGCGACAGCCTCGTCGTGATGCCGACCGGCGGCGGCAAGAGCCTCTGCTATCAGCTGCCAGGGATCGCCGGGGAGGGGCTGACGATCGTCGTCTCGCCGCTGATCGCGCTGATGGCCGATCAGTGGCGCCGGCTGCGGCTCGGCGGCCACCCGGTCGCGATGGTCGCCTCCGGCATGGCGCCGGGCGCCGCCGATCGCGCGCTCGCCGCGGTGCGCGACGGCAATGCGCGGATCGTCCTGTGCTCCCCGGAGCGGTTCGCCTCCACGAGCTTCCTGCGCGCGCTGGCTCCGCGGACGGTCGATCTGTTCGTCGTCGACGAGGCCCACTGCCTGTCGGAGTGGGGCCACGACTTCCGGCCCGACTACCTGCGCCTGCGCGGGGTCATCGAGCGGCTTGGCCGCCCCACCGTGATGGCGTGCACGGCGACCGCGACCGAGCAGGTGGCGGGGGAGATCGAGCAGCGTCTCGGATTGCGTGATCCGCTCGTGCTCAGGGCCGGCTTTGACCGTCCGAATCTGTCGTTCGACGTGATCGCCCTCGATGGCGCCGGCGCGCGTGCCCGCAAGCACGCCCTGCTCGCGATCGCGCTGCGCGACCAGCGCAGTCGCCCGGCGATCGTCTACTGCGGCACCCGCCGGGAGGTCGAGGAGGTGACCGAGCGGCTGTCGGCCGAAGGCCTGGCCGCTGTCGGGTATCACGCGGGAATGCGGGCCGACGAGCGCGCCGCGGCCCAGCACCGGTTCATGGAGGGCGACGCGGAGATCGTGGTTGCCACCAACGCCTTCGGGATGGGGGTCGACAAGGCCGACGTGCGAGCGGTGGTCCACTGGTCGATCCCCACGAGCGTCGAGGCCTACTACCAGGAGGCCGGCCGCGGCGGGCGAGACGGCGCGCCTGCCCGGGCGATCCTGCTCGCCTGCCGCGCGGACCTCGGGCGCCTGATCACCTTCATCAAGCAGGACGCCGTCGACCCGGCCGACGTGCTGGCCTTTGTGCGGCGGCTGCGGGCGGGCTCGCCTGAGCCGGTGATCACCGTCGAGGCGCCGCGTGACGACCGCGACCGGATCTGCCTCGGGATCGCCGAGCGAGCCGGTCTGTGCGCGCTGACGCCCGCCGGCGCGGGCCGGCTGCAGATCACCCTGAGCGACGCGCCCGATACGGGCACGCTGGGCTGGCTCTGCCGCACCGCCACCGACCGGGCCTGGCGCGCGTACAAGGCGATCGAGCAGTTCTCGGCGCCGGCGACAGGATGTCGTCGCCGCACCCTGTTGGACCATTTCGGCGACGGCCGGGAGACGGCGCCCCTGCACCGCTGCTGCGACTTCTGTGACCCGGACACGATCGGGCTGCCCGATCCCGCGACGCTCGCGATCCGCCCGGCCCGCGGCCGGGGCGCCTCGCAGCGTGCCGATACGCCAGCCGCCGAGCTCGCGCCGGCGGACCAGCCGCTGTTCGATGCGCTGCGAGCGTGGCGCTCGCGCGCCAGCGACGGCAAGCCCGCGTACACGGTCGCCCACAACCGCACGCTCACGCAGATCGCCGCCCGCCGGCCGGCGACGCCGGCACAGCTCGCGGCGATCAGCGGCATCGGCCCCGCATTCATCGAACGCCATGGCGAGGATGTGCTCGCAATCGTTCAGAGCGCCTAGCCCGAGCACTGGCTTTTCGTCTGCCGATCTGGTAGAAGGGCGCACTGATGGGGGTCGTGGACCGGGGATCCTCGCGGGTCGGCGTGCGCGCCGGTGTTGTCATCGCCGCGCTGCTGCTCGCTGCGCTCATGCCGGCGGTGTTGCCGGCGCGGGCGCTGGCGTCACCGATGGGCTCGCTCACCCAGCCGGCGGGCGCGGCCGGTTGCGTCACCGCAACCGC
>JAJZWB010000148.1 GCA_021846845.1 Actinomycetes bacterium
CGTGATCGTGTACTTCGTGGGCGTCCCGCCGGTCGACGGCGCGCTCCAGGACACCGATGCCGACCCGACCCCCGCCGTGGCGCTCACGCCGGTCACCTGCCCCGGAGGCGCAGGCGGCGGCGCCGAGGACGGCGAGAAGACCGGGTCCACCCAGTAGTTCGTCGCGTTGTAGCTGCTGCTCGGGAACGTGCTCGCAGAGGCGTAGGCGTACAGCCCGTTGGTCGTCGTGGCCGTCGCCTGGACGGCGTGCAGAGGCGGGCTGTTCAGGGCGTTGCCTCCTGCCGGCGGAGGGTCGTAGAAGTAGTACGGGTCCTGCGAGTAGTGGCCGGCGGGCGCGAAGTAGCCGACCACGTATGTCGCGCCGGCCGAGACCGGGACCGGCTGGGCGAAGCCGACCTGCTGCCATCCCGAGGCGGTCTCGTTGGTGAACGTCGCGGAGGCCAGCAGCGTGCCGCCGGCGGTCCACAGGCTGCCGATGTGGGTGCCGGTGTTGGCCGGCGCCTTGTAGAAGCGGACTCCGGTCACCGTTCCGGACACGTCGCTGGTGAACCTCATCCCCAGCTCCACCGATGAGGGATCCCCGGAATCAGGCGTGCCCGGCGTCACCCCGGAGCCCCACAGGGAGCAGGGGCAGTCGACGTTGACCGTGACGCCCGCCGACGGCCTCTCGATGTTGCCGCTGTCGTCGACGGCTCTGGACATGATGATCGTCGTCGGGCTGGAGCGCGTCGTCCAGGAGTAGGACCAGTTGACCGTCTGCGCGTCGGCGCCGGAGATCGTCGCGGGGTGCCAGGTCGCGCCCGCGTCGGTGGACACGTCCACCTCGGCGATCGCGCCCCCGCCCGGGTCCGTCGCCGTCCCCGTGATCGTCACGGGGCTGTTGTCCTGAAGCGTGCTCCCCGCCGCCGGGGACGTGATCGCCGACGTCGGCGCAGTTGTGTTGGTGCTCTGCGTCGCCGGCACGAGCCCCGGCGTCAGCGACCCGGGTTCCACGCCCATGTCGGCGAGCAGGTTGACCGTGGCCTGCTCGACGGTCGGATCCGGCGTCGAGCCGAACGGTGGGCCCGTCTCGCCCCAGGCGTTGGTGTCGTCCAGTCCCCAGGACCACTGCACCGTGCCGGCGCCGAACACCAGCGCGCCGCTCGGCGCGCGGTACAGGGTCAGGTTGTGGGTCGCGGTGGCATTCTCGTTCAGGAACGTGCCGTAGTCCGTGAACGCCTGCACGCCGCTCACCGTCGTGCTCGACATGTCGAAGAGGCCTGCCGGACGAAAGCCGTTGTCCTCGTCGGCATCCCACTCGTAGCCGAGCATCTGGTTGCCCGGGGCGAGCGTGAGCGATTGGCCCGGGGACAGCTGTGAGACCGCGGTGTTGCGCCAGAAGCGCAGCCTGCTGTAGCGATAGGGGACGGTGATGTCGGCGGAGCCGGAGTTGACGAGGAACTGCTGGCCGGTCAGTGCGTTCGCCGGCAGCCCGCCGTCGGCTGGCGGGCTGAAGCGCGGGTCCGCCCACGCGCCCGTCCAGGTGGGTGGATCGGCCGGGTCGGTCGGCGCGTTGAAGTGCGTCTCCTTGTAGGTCACGATCGTGCGATCGGGCGTGTTGGAACCGTCGATGCTCGGCGCCCACCGCGTCTTCCAGAAGACCTCGTTGCCCGAGAAGAACGCGACGTTGACCCCGGCGCCGATCGCCGCCTGCACGGCGGACCGCTGGCCAGCCGACCAGTACTCGTCGTGGCCGCTGGAGATGAAGACCTTGTGGTTCAGCAGAAGCGACGGGGCGGTGGAGACCTCGGACTGGTTGGTGTAGCTGACGTCGTAGCCGTTCTTCTCCAGCCAGCGGATCATCTGGTACTCCGCGTAGTAGGGATCGGAGGCGCCCGCATCGGTGCTCAGCGCGCCGTCGAACGGCCGGTTGTAGGAGACGGCGAACGCGCCCTTGTAGCCCTGCGGGTTGCCCGGCGGGCAGGCTACGGTGCACGTGTAGAGGCTGTTCCCGCCGTAGTCGTTGTAGGCCTCCCAGGTCGCGTCGGAGGTCTGCAGCAGGATGTCCGAGTGGCCGGAGTCGTTGCGCACCACGAAGAAGATCTGGCTGTCACCGCCGGGATCCTGAGCGTCGTCGCGCACGAGGTGCGCGACGTACAGGCCCGATACGGCATTGGAGGGAACCGTCCAGGACGCCGACACCGCCCAGTTGCCGCAGTCGATCTCCCCCGTCGACGAGCTCGTCAGGCACTGCGGCTGAGCCTGCGGAAGCGGTGCCGATGGCTTGATGCCGGAGGCGATCAGGCGAGCCCCGTCGCCGCCGTAGTAGCCCAGCCGCAGGATGTCGATGTGATACGCGGTCGAGGGCGTCTTGATCTTGAAGTACTCGGTCTGTCCGACGTTCACGCCCATCGACGTGGCAAAGCCCTGGATCGTCGGATCGCCGGCGCCGGTGACCTGCCAATCGCTCGGCGGGTCGCCCGGGAGCATGTTCTCGCACACGATCGGGTTGGCGCACGAGCTCGCGGCCGAGAGGACCGACGCTCCCGTGCCGGCCAGGATCGCGAAGGCGGCGCCGGCAAGCGTGAGGCAGATCGCGAGCAGGCGTCCAGGCCCGCGGAGGGCGGGTCGCCTCCCACCGGCGGTCGGATGCCCTGGGGGCGGGCACAGCATGCTCCACACGCCGATCAACGGTCCCGTCGCGCCTGAACTGGCGCCCGCGCGCCAGCACGGATGTGCGCGGGCGCGCGCTGTATCCCGCGGTCCGTCCCGCGCCCCGCAGGCCGGCCGGCGGGCAGTGGCCCGCGGCCCCCTTCAGGGCCGTTCGTCGGCGAGCACGAAGCCATAGCCGCCTGGGCGGCTCGGCTGACCCTCCGCCGCTCGCAGATCGGCCAGCGCGTCGCGGAGGGCCTCGATCGCCTCCTGTGCCTCGCGCAGCTCCGCGGCCGACCGTGGGCCCGGCGAGGCCGCGGCCGTCTCGCGCCTGCGCCTGAGCTCGGCCTCCAGCGCCAGCAGCCTGGCCACGCCGTGCTGCAGCATCCGCTCGGTTCTGTGGGCCGACCGGTCGGTCTCGGTTCGCGGCCCCCCGAGGGTGGGATCGGCCGGCCGCGCTGCCGGAGGATGTGACGAGCGAGCTTTCAAGGGTTCACGGGGCGTGTAGCACTTATGGCGCGGGGGCGCAATGAGCGTCAACGCCCGCTGCTCGTTCACCGCGGCCCGCCGTGTCTGCTCGGCCTCGAAGCGCGGCTGCCGGGTCGGCACGGGCCGCCGGGCGGCGCGGCCCTCGGGGGCCGATGCGCCGCGGCCGTCGGGGGCGGACGCGGCCGGGGTAGCCGAGCGCGCTCTCAGGACGGGTCGCGTGGCGCCGAGCGCGCTGTCAGGACCCATCGCGTGGCGCCGAGCGCGCTCTCAGGACGCGCCGCGGGCGCTGAGCACGGCGGGCACGGTGCGCGCCAGGATCCGCAGATTCAGCCACACGGAGCGCCTCCGCGCGTAGTCCAGGTCGAGCCCGATCATCTGCTCCAGCGTCAGCTCGCAGCGTCCGCTCACCTGCCAGAGCCCGGTGATGCCGGGCTTCACCGCGAACCGCTCCAGCCACTCCTGTGGATAGCGCTCGACCTCGTAGGGGATCGACGGGCGCGGCCCGACGAGCGACATCTCGCCGCGGATCACGTTCAGCAGCTGTGGCAGCTCGTCGAGGCTCGTACGCCTCAGCACCCGGCCGATCCGGGTGATCCGGTCGTCGCGCGCCAGCTTGAACTGCGGTCCGCACCCATGGGCCTCCGGGCGTTCCCCGTCGATCAGCCGCAGGACGAACTCCCGGTGGCGGTCGTGGCTGGCGCCGTGGGCCATGGTCCGCAGCTTGTAGACCGTGAACTCGCGCTGTCCGAGGCCGACCCGGCGCTGCCTGAACAGCGCCGGACCGGGCGACTCAAGCCTGATGATGACGGCGACCACCGCCAGCAGCGGGGCCAGCGCCACCAGGAGGATCGCCGATCCGACCAGATCGAGCGCGCGACAGGCCAACTCCCCAGCAGATGTGGAGCGCGGCCGCCGGCTCGCGTCCCGCCCGGAGCCCGGCACGCTCGCCGGTGCCGTGCCCGCCGTGCCCGCCGTGCCCGCCGTGCCCGCCGTGCCCGCCGTGCCCGCCGTGCCCGCCGCGCCCTCGCGGCCGTCGAGGGCCGCCCCGCGCATGGCCGCCGCCGCGCTCGGGGCGGACGGCGCGGGCCGCCCCACCGCTCCCAGCTTCGATCCGGCCGCGGCCGGTCTGCTGCTCGCGGCGGCATCTCGGCCGCGACGAGCGTCGGTCGGCTGCGCGCGTGTCATCGCGGGTGGGCCCTGTCCCGGTCGTCTGCACGCCGGTTGGGCCTCAGGCGGCGGCCAGCTCGTGGGAGCGGCGGGTCAGCGGCGTGGAGCCCCTGAGCGTCAGCTCTCGCTGCAGCGCCCGGCGCCCGCGATGGTGCAGCCCGTGCACCGCGCTCTCCGAGCGCCCGATCCGGTCCGCGATCTCAACGGGGGTGAGACCCAGAACGTGGCGCATGAAGACGACCCGGCGCTGCTCGTCCGGGAGCGTCGCCAGCGCCTCGCGCACCGTCTCCGCGCGGTCCGGATCGGTGCCGGCGGACGCCTCGGGCTCGATCAGGTTCGCCGTCGGGCTGGTCCGGTTGCGCCGCAGGTGGTCGATCGCGACGTTGCGCGACAGCCGCAGCAGCCAGGCGAAGAACGGAACCCCCCGGTCGTCGTACTTCACGATCGCGGTGATCAGCTTCGCGAACACCTGCTGCGTGACGTCCTCGGCGTCGTGCTCGTCGCGGACGATCGAGCGGACGTAGCCGTAGATGTTGTCGCAGTACACCACGTAGATGTATCGCAGGGCCTCGGTGTCACCCTGCTTGGCGCGGGTGACCGCCACCCGCACCCGTCGCAGCGTGCCGTCGCTCTCGTCCAGCGTCGTGCTGCCCCGAAAACCGATCGTCGCGGTCTTCTCCGTCAGGTAGGTGATGCTCATTGCAATCCTCGCCGGTCGGTTGATCTGGGCGATCGGCCCCCTTCGTGGCGGCGAGTATTGGCCCGGATTCACGAGCGCTCAATGACCGGCCCGGCTCATTGGGCGTTCAAGCGACTGAACGCCCGCGAGCGCGTGACGAGCGCGCCTCGCGGGCCGGCGTTGATGCGGTAACGTGCCAGACAGCTCAAACCGGGAAGGGTCGGTGATGGATCACACCGCTGGGAGCGGCACCGCCGGAGGCGGGCCGGTGCCGGACGTCGGGCCTGACCGGAGGCGGCCCGCAGGACCGTTACCGTTGGGCGGGCCGGAGGCGACCTTCGCCGCGGGTGCGGACGCGGGCGTCCCTGGGCGTGGCATCGCCGCCGTGCCCCGTCTGCTGATCGTCGATCACGCGCCGACGCGGCTGGGCATCAGGCTGGCCCTGCGTGGCGAGGCGGAGATCTGCGCCGAGGCCGACGACGGTGACCAGGCGATCCGGGCCGCCAAGCGAGCGCAGCCGGACGTCGCGCTCGTCGGCGCCGGCATCTCGCCGCGCTGGCGCCGAGTGGTGGAGGGCATCGTTCGCGCCGCCCCGTCATGTGCGGTCGTGGTCCTGTCGCAGCTGGACGACCCGGACGACATGCTGGAGGCCGTCCGCGCCGGTGCTCTCGGCTACGTGCCGGGCGCGCTGGACGCCGACTCGCTTCGCAGGGTGGTGCGAGCGGCCTCCCAGCAGGAGGCCGCGGTCCCGCGCGGGATGGTCGTAGAGCTGTTGAAGGAGCTGCGCTGCGGCGCCGACGAGACGCTGACCGGGCGCGAGGCGCAGGTCCTGGCGATGCTGCGCCGGGGGCACTCGACGGCGTCGATCGCGGAGCGCCTGGAGATCGCGCCAGTGACCGTGCGCCGGCACATCTCGGAGCTGGTTCGCAAGCTCGGGCTGGACAGCCGAGCGGACCTGATCGGCGTCTGAGGATCGGGCGCTGCGGACTTCGTCGGCGTCTCAGGCTCTCGCCGCGCGGGCCTGATCCGGGTCCGATCCGCCGGCTCTGGATCGGCGGGCGAGGGCGCCCGGGTCGAAGCCGGACGCGACGCGTCAGCCCACGCCCTGGCGGACGGCGTAGACGGCCGCCTGCACCCTGCTGGGCAGCCCGAGCTTGCCGAGGATGCTGGAGACGTGGTTCTTGGCCGTGCGCGGGCTGATGCTCAGCGCAGCGGCGATCTCGGCGTTCTCCAGCCCCTCGGCGAGCAGGCGCAGGACCTCGGTCTCGCGTGGCGTCAGCTCCTCAAGCGGATGTGACCCGTCCGAGGACGGCTGCGGCGCGGCCCGAACCTGTCCGAGGACCAGCTCCGCCGCCGCCGGCGACAGCCACGCCGCTCCGCTCGCGGCCGCCTGGATCGCCGCCGCCAGGCTGTCCACCGGCGTGTCCTTGGCGAGGAAGCCGCAGGCGCCCGCGCGGAGCACGGTCTCCACCGCGCTCTCCGCGGAGGTCACGGTGAGCGCCAGGACGCGGATCTCCGGCCGGTGCTCGAGGATCTGGGCCGTCGCCTCCGGTCCGCTGAGGTCCGGCATCCGCACGTCCATCAGGACCACGTCGGGCAGCAGCTCGAGCGCCAGCCGGACGCCCATCCTGCCCCCGGACGCCTGGCCCACGACCTGGATCCCGTCGGTCGCGGACAGCAGCGAGGCCAGCCCCGTGCGGAAGAGGTCGTGGTCGTCGACCACAAGCACCCTGATCATGCGTCCCTCGGCGTCCGGTACGGCTGATCGGCGGCGGCTCTCAAGGCCCCTGCGCCTCCTGCGGGTCGTGCGGATGGACCGCTTTCGGGCAGCATAGCCGCAGCCGTCCCCGGGCCTGCCTCGTTCAGGGCGGTGAACGAGGCATGGGAAGCGCGCCCTATTCCGCCGCGTCCGCTCCCATGGCTAAATCCTCGCAGCCAGGGAACGCAGACCAAGGGGGCGGATCTACCTTGACCGAGCCAATCAGCCTCGTCGCGTCGCGACGCCACACCGTTCGCTTCGCGGCGCTCGACATCCAGCACGCGCTCGTGCGCGCCCAGTTGCGCGAGGCGTTCGACCGTGTGCTGAGATCCAGCGCGTTCACCCTGGGCGAGGAGGTGGAGGCGTTCGAGGACGAGTTCGCCAGCTACTGCGGGGTCGACCACTGCGTCGGCGTCGCATCGGGCACCGCGGCGCTGGCGCTGATGCTGCGCGCCTACGACATCGGTCCCGGCGACGAGGTGATCGTGCCGGCCCACACGTTCATCGCGACGGCGCTGGCGGTGGAGCACGTGGGGGCGACCCCGGTGCTGTGCGACGTGCAGCAGGACACGGGGCTGATCGACCCCGTCGCGGCGCGCGCGCAGGTGGGCCCGCGGACCGCGGCGATCATCGCCGTGCACCTCTACGGCCAGGCGTGCGACATGGACGCGCTCGGTGCGCTGGCTGGGTCGCGAGGGCTGCTGCTGCTGGAGGACGCGGCCCAGGCGGCGGGCGCCTGGCACCGGGACAGGCGGGTCGGCTCGCTGGGCGCGGCTTCCGCGTTCTCGTTCTACCCGGGCAAGAACCTCGGCGCGCTCGGGGACGGAGGGGCGGTGTGCACGGACGACGCGCTGCTGGCCACGCGCCTGCGCCGGCTGCGCAACCTCGGCCAGCGGGCGAAGGGCGAGCATGTCGAGGCGGGGTACAACGAGCGGCTCGACGGCCTTCAGGCGGCCTTCCTGAGGGTCAAGCTGCCCTGGCTGGACGAGTGGAACGCCGCTCGGCGGGCACGGGCGGCGGACTACGCGCAGATGCTCCCAGACTGGGTCGACGTGCTCGAGGAGCGCGTCCATGCTCCGTGCACCTACCACCTGTTCCCGATCCGGCTGGTGGAGCGGGACGCCGTCGCCGCCGGGCTGCAGGCCGCACGGGTGCAGACGGGTATGCACTACCGGCGCGCCGTGCACCAGCACGTCGCCTGGCGCGGGCGGCCCGCCAGGCGCGGGGAGCTGCCCGTGGCCGAGTCATGGGCGGCCACGGAGCTATCGCTGCCGATGCACCCCCATCTCAGCGTCGGGGAGGTGGAGCGCGTCTGCGAGGCGCTGGGCGCGCTGCGCACCGTGAGGCTGAGCGCGACCTCGGCCGCCCGGATGGCACGGCCGTGAGCGCGCGCGCATCGGGCCGTCGGGCGGGGCGCGCCAGCGCGGGCATGCCGGCACCCCGGGCGGGGCGCGCCAGCGCGGGCATGCCGGCACCCC
>JAJZWB010000149.1 GCA_021846845.1 Actinomycetes bacterium
GCGCCGGCGCCGGGGCTCCGGGCCGGGCCATGCGGGTCGCCGGGCTCCGTCGCGGGCGCCGCCGCGGCACCGGTGCCCCGCGGCCCGGAGCCGGCCGCGCCGCCGCGCTCGGCCTCTGCCAGATGGGCCAGGATCCGCGGCACGTCGGCCTCGGAGATCAGCACCTGGCGGGGCTTGGAGCCCTCGTATCCGGAGATGATCCCGCGGCGCTCGAGCATGTCGATCAGCCGCCCCGCGCGCGTGTAGCCGAGCCGCAGGCGGCGCTGGAGCATCGACGTCGACGCCGTGCCCATCGAGGCGACGAGGTAGATCGCCTCCTCCAGGAGCGGGTCCTCGTCGGCGCTGAGCGTCTCCTCCTCGCCGGAGCCCTGCCCCTCGGCCTCCACCTCCTCCAGCAGCTGATCCTGGAACTCCGGCTCTCCCTGCCGGCGCCAGGCCTCGGTGAGCGCCAGGATCTGCTCCTCGTCGATGTAGGCGCCCTGAATCCGCTGCAGCTTGGAGGAGCCGACCGGTGAGAAGAGCATGTCGCCCTGGCCGAGCAGCGACTCGGCGCCGTTCTGATCCAGGATCACGCGCGAGTCCGTCTGGCTGGAGACCGCGAACGCGATCCTGGACGGGACATTGGCCTTGATCATCCCGGTGATCACGTCGACGCGCGGCGACTGGGTCGCGAGCACGAGGTGGATGCCGACCGCGCGCGCCTTCTGGGCCAGGCGGATGATCGAGTCCTCCACGTCGGCCGGCGCGACCATCATCAGGTCGGCGAGCTCGTCGATCACGCACAGGATGTAGGGCAGCTCAGGCTCGCCGCGGCGCTCCCGCACGCGGTTGAGCTCCGGCAGCGAGCGCGTTCGCGCGACCGACATGATCGAGTAGCGCTGCTCCATCTCCCTGACGAGGTTCTGGAGCGCGTTGGCCGCCATCCGGGGGCTGGTGATCACGGGCGTGAGCAGGTGCGGCACCGATTCGTAGTGGTTGAGCTCCACCTGCTTGGGATCGACCAGCACGATCCGGACCTCGTGCGGCGTGGCGCGCAGCAGGATGCTGGAGAGCATCGCGTTGACGCACGCGGACTTGCCGGCGCCCGTCGTCCCCGCGACCAGGAGGTGGGGCATCTTGGAGAGGTCAGCGCCGATCGCGCGGCCCGCGATGTCCTTGCCCAGCCAGACGGTCAGCGGCGACCAGTCCGGAGGGGGATCCTGGTAGACGTCGCCGAGGTGCACGGTTCGGCGGTTCGCGTTCGGCACCTCCACGCCGACCGCCTGCTTGCCCGGGATCGGCGCCAGGATCCGGATGTCGGTCGCCGCCAGTGCGTAGGCCAGATCGTCCTTGAGCTGGGCGACCTTGGCGACCTTGATCCCGGGAGCCAGCCGCAGCTCGTAGCGGGTGATGTGCGGCCCGGTCACCCGGCCGATCACCTTCGCCTCGATCCCGAAGTGGCCGAGCGTCTCCAGCAGCGTGGCCGCGACCTGCTCCTGACCGGCGGTGTCAGGCCTGGCCGCCTCCCCGGTCGAGCGCCTGAGGAACCGCGGATCCGGCAGCCGCCACTCGAACTCGGGGTCCTCGACGATCGAGGAGCGATAGCGTCCCTGGGGCGTCAGATCCTCGGGCCCGATCGTGGGTCGCTGCGCCGGTCGGGCGCTCTCGGCCTCGATCGACGCGGCCAGCGCCTCCTCGCCGAGATCAGGATCGAGCGGCGCGCGCCCGTCGTCGAGGTCAGGATCGAGCGGCACGCGCCCGTCGTCCAGGTCCTCGCCCTCCTGCAGCTCGGGCTGCGACCCGTCGATCGCGGGCGCTTCGACGTGCGTCGCGCGGACCACCAGCTCGGCCGTGTCAGGTCCCTCGCGGTCCCACTCACCGGGCGGCACGAGCGGCTCGGGACCCTGCTCCGGGGTTGCGGCCTCGATGGGCGAGCGCTGCCTGCGAGGCCCGAGGGCGCGCGTCTGCTGTCGGCGGCCGAGCGTCGATGCGAGCGTGTCGCCGGAGCGGCGCACGGCGCGGCCCGTGACCTCGACGCCTGCGCTGGTGGTGCGAACGACCCCGGCGAGCGTCGCCCCGGTCACGAGGATCACGCCGGCGACGAACAGGAAGACGGCGAGGATGTCGGCGCCGGCGTTGGAGAGCAGGTGCGACGCGAGCCACAGCTCCGCTTCGCCGAGCGCTCCGCCCCGATGCTCCAGGGAGTGAGCCTGCCAGGCGTGAGCGGAGCCCGCGACCCCCGGGCCGAGCCCGAGCGTGTTGGCCGCCAGCGCCAGCGTGAGTGCGGCGACCAGGCATCCGACGCCGGTTCGCATCGGCCGCACCGGCGGACGCAGCTCACGGATGAGCAGCAGCGCGCCCGCGGCGACCAGCGCCGCCGGCAGCGCATAGGCGAGCGCGCCGACCAGGAATCGGGCGACGCGGGTGAGGCCGCTGCCGACCGGCCCGCCCGCCCAGTGCAGGTAGGCGACGCCGCCAAGGAAGATCCCGAGGGCGATCAGCGCGAGCGCCGCGATGTCGACGTGATGGGGCTCGAGCAGGGGCGTTCGCAGCCCGGCGCGGCCGGCCAGCGGCGACCGGCGCGCTCGGGCGCGCTGCCGCGGCGGCGGCGACCGGCGGCGCTGCGGCTGCTTGGGGCGCGATCGGGGCTTCGAGGAGGTGGCCATTCCCTAGGGGAGACCGCTTCGACGCGCGCCCCTGCCTTCCTGCCGTGTGGACGCGTCCGGCGTGCCTACCATCTAGGGCCGTGGCCCTGACCGACTTCGAGCGTCCCCCCCGCGTGCTGATCGTCGAGGACGACGACGCGATCGCGCAGGTCCTGCAGCGCTCGCTGCGGATGGAGGGCTACGAGGTGCGCGTCGCCGGCGACGGGCCGACCGCGCTCGAGGGCGCGCACGCCTTCCTGCCGGATCTCGTGCTGCTCGATCTGGGGCTTCCCGGGATGGACGGCATCGAGGTCGCCAAGCGCCTGCGGGAGAGCGACGACGACGTTCCGATCCTGATCCTGACCGCCCGCGACGCGGTCGAGTCGCGCGTAGAGGGCCTGGATTCCGGCGCCGACGACTACCTCGTCAAGCCCTTCGAGAGACAGGAGCTGCTGGCGCGGCTGCGCGCGCTCCTGCGCCGCCGTCCCCCGCGCGGCCAGGCCAACCTGAGCGTTGGGGACCTCAAGCTCAATCCCGACACCCACGAGGTGCTGCGCGGTGAGCGCCGGGTTGACCTCACCCAGCGCGAGTTCGAGCTGCTGGAGTACCTGATGCGCAACGAGCGGATCGTGATCTCGCGCCAGCGCCTGCTCGACGAGGTGTGGGGCTACGACCCCTTCAGCATGACCAACACGATCGAGGTGTTCGTCTCGAACCTACGCAGAAAGCTTGAGGCGGGTGGAGAGCCGAGGCTCCTACATACGATCCGCGGCGCGGGCTACGTTCTCCGCGTCTAGGCGGGTCCCGATCCGCTGGCGGCTCGCCGGCGGCTCGGCGGCTCTGACGTGCGTGATCCTCGCGAGCTTCGCGGTGGTGGTCGGCGTGCTCACCGCGCGGCAGGTGCGCAAGCAGTTCTACGACCAGCAGACCTCCGCGGTCGAGCACCTGTACTCGGAGCTCAGCGGCAAGCTGAGCTGGGAGCGCGGCCACCCCTACAGCCTGGACCTCAGCCATGTCTCGGTGTCGCTGAACGGCGCCGCGCTCGGCGAGCGCGCACAGATCAGGATCTTCGACTCCAGCTCGGGCAACCTGCTTGAGAACCAGTCCGGCATCCCGATCAAGGGAGAGAAGGCCCCGGTCTCCGCCGGGCTGTTCGGGACCATGCCGACCCGCAGCTCTGGCGCCTACGACCAGGCCGGCTACCGGGTCGAGGTTCGCCAGCTCGGCGTCCGCCCGCTCGGCCAGGTGGTCCTCCTCTACGCGGTGCCGCTCTCGGACCTCGATCACACGCTGGCGAGGGTGGAGGTCTTCCTGCTGCTCGGCGTGCTCGGCGGAACGGTCCTCGCGCTGCTGGCCGGGCTGTTCGTCTCCGGGCGCGCGATGCGCCCGATCGTGGAGCTCACCGAGGCCGCGCGTGAGATCGAGCGCACACGCGACCCCAGCCTGCGCGTGCCGCACCCGGAGGCCAGGGACGAGGTCGCGGAGCTGGCCGGCACGTTGGAGGGGATGCTCGGAGCATTGGACGCGGCGCGCTCGGAGACCCAGGCGATGCTCGACCGCCAGCGCGAGTTCGTCGCCGACGCCTCGCACGAGCTGCGCACCCCGCTGACCAGCGTGCTCGCCAATCTGGAGCTGCTGACCGAGGAGCTGGGCGGCGAGCAGGCCGAGACGGCCGAGGCCGCGCTGCGCTCGACGCGCCGGATGCGGCGGCTGGTCGGCGATCTGCTGCTGCTCGCGCGGGCCGACGCGCGGCGCGTCCAGCCTCACCGGCCCACCGATCTCGCCGAGGTGCTGCTTGAGGCGGCAGGCGAGCTGGGTCCGATGGCCGACAACCACGAGCTGTCGATCAGCGCCGAGCCGGCGATCGTCGACGGCGTGCGCGACGAGCTGCACCGGCTGATGCTGAACCTGCTGGAGAACGCCGTCAGGCACACGCCGCCAGGCACCGCGGTGCGGGCCTCGACGCGCGAGCGCGACGGGCTGGCCGAGATCGTCGTCGAGGACGAGGGTCTGGGAATCCCGCCGGCGCTCGCCGGGCGCGTGTTCGAGCGATTCGTCAGAGGCGGCGGGGATGGCGGCAAGGGCTCTGGGCTGGGGCTCGCGATCGTGCGCTCGGTCGCGCAGTCACACGGCGGCGACGTGGAGCTGCGCACACCTGAGGGCGGCTCGGGCGCACGCTTCGTGATCACGATCCCGACTGCCGCGGCCGCGAGGCCGGCGCGGGAGGTCGAGGTGCCGGCCGGTGAGCCGGCTCAGACCTCGACGACGACCGGCAGGACCATCGGCCGGCGGCGCAGCCGCTCGTAGACGAGTGCCGCCAGGTCGTCGTGCAGCGCCTGCTGGAGCAGGTCGATCTCCCGCACGCCCTCGTGAGCCGCAGCGGCCAGCGAGCGGTCGACCTCGGCGCGGATCTCTGAGACCAGCTCGTCCGCCTGCTCGATGAACGGCACGCCCCGGAAGATGACCTCCGGCGCCACGACCGATTCGCCGCTCTGCTCGGAGATCGTCGCAACGACGATGAAGATCCCGTCGGCGGACAGCATCCGACGGTCGCGCAGGGCCACGTCGGCCGGATCTCCGATGTCCACGCCGTCCACGAAGATCATTCCGGCGGCCTGGCGCTCGCCGAGCCGGGCGCCGCGGGCGTCGATCTCCAGCGGCAGCCCGTTCTCCGTGCGGAACACCGCCTCGGGCGGGATTCCGACGGCGTCGGCGAGCTGGGCGTGCAGCTGGATTCGCTTGTGGTCGCCGTGCATGGGCATCACGTAGCGCGGGCGCACGAGGTTGAGCATCAGCTTCAGCTCCTCGGCGTAGCCGTGACCGGATGCGTGGACCGGCGCCTCGCGGGCGGTGACCACGTCGCAGCCGATGTGGTAGAGCCTGTCCACCGTCTCGTTGACGGCGCGCTCGTTGCCGGGTATCGGCGTCGCCGAGAACACGACCGTGTCGCCCTCGTGCAGCTTGATCTGGCGGTGGTCGTTGTAGGCCATCCGGCGCAGCGCCGAGAGCGGCTCGCCCTGCGAGCCGGTCGAGACCACGACGATCTTGTGGTCGGGCCAGTCCTCGACCTCGCCGGGCGCGATCATCAGCCCCTCCGGGATCTCCACGTGCCCGAGCGAGCGCCCGATGTTGACGTTCTTGCGCATCGAGCGCCCGACCAGTGCGACCTTGCGGCCCAGCTGGGCGGCGGCGTCGATCACCTGCTGCACGCGGTGGATGTTCGAAGCGAAGCTGGTCACCACGATCCGGCCCCGGGCGCGGGCGAACACCTCCTCCAGATGGGGGCCGACCTCGCGCTCCGACATGGAGAAGCCGGGCCGGTCGGCGTTGGTCGAGTCGCCGCACAGAAGCAGCACTCCCTCCGAGCCCAGCTCGGCGAGGCGAGCAACGTCCGCCGGCGGGCCGTCCACCGGAGTCTGGTCGAACTTGTAGTCGCCGGTCAGCAGCACGGTTCCGAGCTCGGTCCTCAGCGCGACCGCGCACGAGTCCGGGATCGAGTGGGTCATGTGCACCAACTCCAGCTCGAACGGCCCGAGCGAAAGCGTGTCGCCGGGCGACAGGTCGTCCAGCTCGGCGTCTCGGATGTTGTGCTCGTCGAGCTTGGAGCGGGCCATCGCGATCGTCAGCGGGCCGCCGAACACGGGGATCTCGGGCCGGCCGAGCTCGCGCAGCACCCATGGCAGCGCGCCGAGATGGTCCTCATGGCCGTGGGTGATCACGATCGCCTCGATATCGTCCGCGCGGCCGCGCAGGTAGGCGAAGTCCGGCAGGACCAGGTCGATCCCCAGCATCTCGGCGGTCGGGAATCGCAGCCCGGTGTCGACCACCACGATCCGTCCGTCGAGCTCGACGACGGTCATGTTCTTGCCGATCTCGCCCAGGCCGCCGAGCGGCAGGACGCGCAGGCTGGAGGAGGACACTAGGCCGCCGGAGCGAGCATTCCGTGCCGCTCGAGCAGGGCGCGGACGACCGCCAGCTCGTCGTCGTCGAGCTCCACGTAGGGCAGCCGCGGCCCGCCGACGCGGACGCCGATCAGGTTCAGCGCCGCCTTCACGGTCACGGCCGCGGGCCCGACAGCCATGTCGCGGTAGACGTCGCCCAGCGAGGCGTCGATCACGTGGCGGCGATCGGGCTCGTCGACCATCCGCCGCATCTCCTCGCCGAACACGTGGCTGGAGGTCAGGATCCCGCCGGGCTCCCCCATGTCGAGCACCTTGGCCAGCAGGTCGTCGTTGCCGGCGTAGAGCCGCAGCCCGTCAACCCGCGCCAGGTTCGCAGGGTTGGCCTGCTTGACGGCGACGATGTTGTCCAGCTGGGCAAGCTCCGCCAGAAGCTCGTTGTCCATGTCCGCGCCGGTTCGCTGAGGGATGTTGTAGAGCACGATCGGCAGGTTGGTCGCGCGGACGACCTCACGGTAGTGGGCCAGGATGCCGCGCCTGCTCGGCCGGTTGTAGTAGGGGTTCACCGACAGGAGGCCGTCGACGCCGAGCTCGGTCGCGCGCTCGGTCAGCATCACCGCGTGGCGGGTGTCGTTGGAGCCGACCCCGGCGATGACCGGGCAGATGCCGCGCATCTCGGTCGCCGCGAGCTCGATCACGCGCAGGTGCTCCCTGTCGTCCAGGGTCGCCGCCTCGCCGGTCGTTCCGCACACCACCAGGCCGTCGGAGCCGTGGTCGACGAGGTGGTGCATCAGCGCCACCGTCGCGTCCTCGTCCAGCCGGCCCTGGTCATCGAACGGCGTGACCATCGCGGTCAGGATCGCTCCGAAGTCGTCTCGCATCGCCGGCATTATCGCAGGACGCAGCCCGACCCCGGGCGCCGGGGGCTCAGCCGACCGGCGGATCGACCGTGTCGCGGATCGCCGGGGGCGCCGACCGCTCCGCGCCCTCCTCCAGCAGCCGCTCGTAAACGCGCCATCGCTTCACCAGCCGGCCCCCCATCGCCTCCAGCCCCCGGTTCATCGACGTGTTGATCTCCAGGATGAAGCTCGCCTCGCCCGTCTTCTGGCGGCTGCGGGCGGCTGTCTGGAAGTGCTCCAGATAGAGGGCGGCGGCCACGCCGGTGTGCTCGTACTCGGGGATCACGCCGAGGAAGCCGACGCGCAGGCGGTCGATGATCCGTCCCCGGTTCAGGTAGTGAAACCAGCCCAGGGGCAACAGCCGCCCCTGCATCAGCTTGTAGATCTGGTGCACGTCGGGGATCGTGATCGCCATGCCGACCGTCTGCCCCTCGATCTCGGCGATCATGAACCAGTCGCGCGAGTAGACCAGCTGCATGTCGATCGTGTAGGCGTCCAGATCGCTCTTGGAATACGGCACGAAGCCCCAGTTGTGAGACCAGGCGGCGTTGTAGACCTTGGCGAACTCGTCCATCTCACGGCGCAGGTGGCGGCGCTCCATGCGGCGGATGGTCACCCCGTACTTGGTCCGTGCGCGCTCGGCGACTCGCGGCAGGACCGGGTTCATGCGCTCCCGGATC
>JAJZWB010000150.1 GCA_021846845.1 Actinomycetes bacterium
GAGTCGGGTCGGTGATCGTGCTGGTCGCGGTCGGCACCGGGTCCTCGGCCGCGGTCCAGAGCAGGATCGAGGCTCTCGGCTCCAACGTCCTGCTGGTCACCTCCGCGCCGACGCTCGGCGGCCTGGGAGCGGGCGCCTCAGGCGCGACATCGCTGACCGTGGCCGACGCCAACGCGCTGGGCAACCGCTTCCAGGCTCCGGACGTGCTGAGCGCCTCGCCGGTGGTCAACGCGAGGGCGGCCACGATCACCTACGGGACGTCGACCTACTCGCCATCGTCCTTCGTGGGCAGCACCCCCAGCTACGAGGCGGCGCGCAACTACACGATGGCAGCCGGGTCGTGGTTCACCGCGGCTCAGGAGCGTGCCCACGCTCGCGTGCTCGTCGTGGGCCCGACGGTGGTGCAGGAGCTGTTCGGAGGCGCCGACCCGGTCGGCGACACGGTCCAGGTCAACGGCACCGACTTCCAGGTGATCGGCGTGACCAACTCCAAGGGAGCGAGCGGCGCGGTCAACCAGGATGACGTGGCGATCGCGCCGCTGACCGCGGTCCAGGACACGCTCACCGGGTATGGCGCGATCAACTCGATCACCGTGCAGGCGAGATCGAGCGCGCAGCTCAACGCGGCGCAGACCGAGGTGACCGACATCCTCGACAGGCTGCTGCCGCCTGCCGCGGGATCATCCTCGGCGAGCTTCGACGTCATCAACCAGGGCGCGATCCTGCAGGCATCCAGCTCCACCAGCAGCGTGTTCACGACGCTCCTGGGGGAGGTCGCCGCGATCTCGCTGCTGGTCGGCGGGATCGGCGTGATGAACATCATGCTGGTCTCGGTGACCGAGCGCACGCGTGAGATAGGGATCCGCAAGGCGGTCGGCGCGCGCGGCTCGGACATCCTGGTCCAGTTCCTGGTCGAGGCCGTGCTCGTGTCGGTACTCGGTGGGCTTGCCGGCGTGGCCGCCGGCGTGATCGGAAGTCAGTTCAAGATCGCCGGCGTCCAGCCGGTGATCGCCGGGTACTCGATCCCGCTCGCATTCGGCGCATCGGTCCTGATCGGGCTGTTCTTCGGAACCTACCCGGCGGGCCGCGCCGCATCCATGACTCCGATCGAGGCGCTGCGCTTCGAATGAACCCGAACCCAGGAGAGGCATGTCCACCGTCCGCATGAGGCCCCTTCGCCGGCCCGCCGGCGAAGGGCTCGACCAGCCGTTGCCGCCCCGACCCCGCAGAAGGCTGCTGACCCGAGGCAGCGCCGCGATGGCGGCGGTTCTGGCGTGCGCGATCGGCTTCTACGCCGGTGTGCGCATAGAGAAGGGACAGCTGCCGGCCTCCTCGGCCACCACGTCCGCGGCCGGTGCCGGACGCGGCGCGCTGGCGGCGCTGCTCGCGGCCCGCGCCGGCGGCACCGCGGCCGCCGGCGGCGCGACGGGCGTCCGAGCGCGCGCGGGAACCGGTGGTCTGGCGGGCCTGTTCGGAGGCGGAGGCGCGGGCGGCGGCGCGGCGCTCGGAACCGTCTCGACGGTCGACGGGCGAACGCTGTATGTGACCGAGGCGTCCGGCAATACGGTCAAGGTCAAGCTCAGCTCACAGACCAGGATCAGCAAGATGCGCTCCGCGGGACGCGCGGCGATCCGTCCCGGCGACACGATCGTCGTGCAGGGAGTGACCGGGTCGGGCGGCACGGTGACGGCCGCCTCGGTGACCGACTCCGGCGTGCGCGGCGGCGGGGCCGGCACGGGCGGCTCCGCGGCCACGGGCGCCGGCTCTGCGATCGGATCCCTGTTCACCGCCGGCGGATGAGCCACGGATAGAGGAGCAAGAGATGACCCGCTCACGCACACGACACCTCGCGATCATCGTGGCCGTCGCCGTCGCCTCCCTGACATTGGCCGCCTGCGGCTCGAGCTCGTCGGCGTCGAGCTCGCAGAGCTCCACGGCGGCCGCGAGCGCCGCGCCCGGTGGCGCCTTCAATCGGACGCAGTTTCGCGCCTGCCTGAAGGCCCACGGAGTCACGCTCCCGGCCCGGCCGCCGGGTCCCGGCGCGGGCGGCGCGCCGGGCTCCGGCGGGTCGCAGTCCGGCTCCGCGCGGCCCCGCCGCGGGTTCCTCTTCGGCGCCGGCGGCGCGGCCGCCAGCCCCAAGGTGCGCGCCGCGCTGCAGGCGTGCGGCGCAGGTCGATTCCCCCGCCGGCGCGTGGCTCTGAGCCACGCCGCGGTGCTTCGGTTCGTGGCGTGCGTGCGCAGCCACGGCTACAAGCTCCCGACGCCCAACTTCTCCGGCAGCGGCTCGATCTTCCCGCCGTCGATCGCCGGCAACCCCAGGTTCCGGACCGCCGCGAGCGCCTGCGGCTCTCTCCTGCGTCCCCCGGGCGCGCCGGGCACCGGCGCAGCACCGCAGAGCACCGGCACCACGGCGACGTCGGGGGCTTAGCGGTCGCGCCGGAGCCAGCCGGTCCCGCTTCGCTCAGAATCGCAACCGGTCGGGGTCCCAGGCGATCGAGAGCGCACCGTAGCGCTCGCCCCTCACGAACAGGGGCACCGCCATCGTCGTCAGGACCGAGCCGGTGTCGCGCGCGTAGGTCTGGATCAGCACGGGCCGGCGGGCACAGTCGGGCCGCGTCAGGCGCGCGCCTGACGCCCGGATCTGGGCCCGCGTCAGGATCTCGTGCGGGAGGCGAACGCCGAGGTCCATCCGCGCGCCCCGCGTGAGAGCGTCGGAGTCCAGGAAGAAGCGCTTGGTGCGGTTGCCCACCAGGTCGGCGCCGGGATCGCCGGTGATCGGCCTGCTGTAGACCGAGTTGTGAGCCGGCGTCCAGCAGTTCAGATCAAGCGGAAGCGCGAACACCAGCCCTGGCTCGGCAGCCAGCAGCGCGTCGGTCCGCGCCATGATCTGGCGGTCGATGGCCGCGTCGTATGCGGTGTGGTACTTGGGCGGCTCGAAGCCGGACGGATCTGCCCTGGCGACGTCGAACAGCCGAGCGAACCGGCGGATCGATGGGCCACGGGCTTCCTCGTATCGCAGCTCCAGCAGCTGCGTGAGCGTCAGCCGCCGCTCCTGCACCGCCTGCTCCATGATCGCCTCCAGCTCGAGCGCCAGCCGCTCGCAACGCGCACGCAGACGCGAGATCAGCCCGCCCGTGTCATACCCGGCGATCAGGAGCTGGGCGCGCTCGGTGCCCTCGGCGAGGTCGGCCTGGTTGCGCGCGACCGCCTGGGTCTGGGTGTCGATCTCCTCGCCGGCCGCGGTCAGCGATCGGAGGTGCTCGTCGACGACGTTGACGTCCTCACGCTGCGCGGCGGCGAGCCCGGCGATCTCCCGAACCCGCTCACGCGTCTCGCCGACCAGCGTGCCGATCATCTCCAGGGCGTCGCGTCCGGCTCCGGCATCCCGCGCGCTCGTCTCGGCACGCTCGCGCGCCACGCCGGCCGCCTGCTCCGCGAGCTGCATCCGGTCTCTCGTGCGCCTGACCGTGTCCCGGATCTGCGCGGTCTGCCCGCCGGTCTGCGTCGCCAGCCGGCCGACCTCCTCGGCGACCACCGCGAAGCCGCTGCCGTGCTCTCCCGCCCGCGCCGCCTCGATCGCCGCGTTCAGCGCCAGCAGCCTGGTCTGGCCGGCGACACGGTCGATGATCGCCGAGAACTCTCCGATGCGCACGAGCTCGCTGGCCGCAATGTCCTGGACGAGCTCGTGCACGGACGTCGCCTGCTGGCTGATCTCCTCGATCGCGCCGATGATGCGCGCCACCACCCCGAGGCCGCGCTCGCCCTCCTCGGCGAGCCGATCGGCGAGCTGCGCGGAGCCCGCGGCCGACGTCGCCGCACGCTCTGATGAGTCACGCAGCGAACCCGCGCGATCGGCGACCTCGTGGAGCTGGCCCTGGAGGCGCTGCACCTTGTCGGTGATCAGCGCCACAGCGCTGGAGCTGCGCGCCGCGCCGCTGGAGAAATCCAGCGTCACCTGCGAGAGCTCGTCGAGCGTGCGCGCGAACGCCGTGCCGAGCTCGCCGGTCGCATCGTCACGGTCGCGCAACGACGCCAGCAGCCAGATCCCGGCCTCGTCCCGCAGGCGCGGCCCTGAGCCGAGCTCGCCGGTGTCGGTCACTGCCTGATCCACCTTGTCGCCCTCAAGCATGTCGAGGGAAGTAGTCGTCCGGGGCGAGGCGTCGTTGAGAAGCGACCCACCGGTAGCGTTCGCTCGATGACACGGGTCGCCGTCGTGGGGCACGTGGAGTGGGTCGAGTTCCTGCACGTGCCCCGACTCCCTGACCGCGGCGAGGTGCTCGCCGCCAAGCGTGGCGAGCCTCGCGCAGCCGGTGGAGGCGGTGTCGCGGCGGCCGTGCTGGCCGAGCTCGGGGCGGAGGTCGACCTGTTCTGCGCGCTCGGCGACGATGCGGTCGGCGACACCGTGGTCGCCCAGCTGTCCGAGCGCGGAGTGTCGGTGCATGCGGCGCGTCGCCCTGAGCCAACACGCCGCGCGCTGGCTCTGCTGGACGCGGAGGGCGAGCGCACGATCCTGACGCTCGGCGAGCGCCTCGTCCCGCGCGCAGACGACGAGCTGGCGTGGGAGCGGCTGGCGGCCGCGGACGGCGCATACCTGACCGCGGGCGACCCGGCCGCATGCCGCCTGGCCAGGGCGGCAGGGGTCCTGGTCGCCACGCCGCGGGTGCGTGAGGAACTGAAGGACGACGGGCCCGCACTTGACGCACTGGTCTTCAGCGACGCCGATCCGACCGAGCGTGCCTGGGCGCGGCGCCTCGAGAGCGGCGCACGGCTGATCGTCTCGACCGAGGGTCGCGCCGGCGGGCGCTGGTGGGGCGAATCGGAGGGACGCTGGGAGCCGGCCGCGCCGCCGTCAGAGGCTCAGGACAGCTACGGCTGCGGCGACGCGTTCGCGGCGGCGTTCACCTACGGCCTGGCCGCTGGCTCGGACGTCGCCGTGGCCGCCGAACTAGGGGCTCGTCACGGAGCGCTGATGCTGACCCGCATCGGGGCGCCGTGACGCCGGGCCGGCACGACAGGCAGGCCGGCTCCGGCACGACAGGCCGGGCCTAGACGATATGGCGTGGGTCGCCCAGCCGGCCAGCGAGCTGACCGACGCGAACCTGATCGCCCAGGTCGACGGGCTCACGGCCCGCAAGCACGCGCTCGCCGAGCAGCTCTCCCAGATCGCGACCGATGAGCGGTGGTGGCCGACCGTCGCCCGGCTGCGCGCGTTCCGTGGCGTGGACACACCCACGGCGCTCTCGATCCACCTCGAGCTCGGCGGTGACCGGCAGCGGTTCGAGAGAGCGCACAGGGTCGGATCATGGCTCGGGTTGACCCCGTCGCCGAACCAGTCCGGCGAGTCCTCGCGGCAGGGGGATCACGAAGACCGGCTCCACGCTCGGCCGCCGCCTGCTGATCGAGACCGCCTGGAACTGCGCTCGCGAGCCGCGGATCGGCGCGACCCTCCAGAACCGACAGCACGGCCAGCCCGAGCACGTACTCGCGCCGCGCCCAGCACCGCCTCCATCACGTCTACGTGCGGATGCGCGCCCGCGGCAAACGGCACCACGTGACCGTCGTCGCAGTCGCACGCGAGCTCGCGTGCTTCCTCTGGGCCGCCGCCACCGCCCCCTAACACTCCCTCGCAACACCCGGTTCAGGAGACCGGGGCGCCGGGCCGAGCAGAGCGGCCGTGCACGCGCGAGGCTTCTATGAGCAACACGCCCGACGCCCCGCCCTCCCGAACAACCAACGGCCGTCCGCCCGAGCGGACGCGATCACACACGCCCGCTTGACAAACGACACGCCATATCAGAAGCCGATCGGCGCTCAGACGCCGACACAAGCGCGGTCGCGACCGGCCGCCTTCGCCTCGTACAGGGCCCGGTCGGCCCGCGCAAGCGCGAAGTCCACCGGCTCATCGGTCCGGCGCAGCGCCAGCCCGACCGAGCAGGTCTGCTCGCTGGTCACCAGCGGCCGCAGGCGATCGACGACCTCGTTGGCAGCGCTGAGGTCGCAGTCGAACAGGAGCAGCCCGAACTCCTCTCCGCCAAGGCGCGCGAGCAGGTCGTCGCAGCGCAGCTGCTCTCGCCACGCGGCGGCGGTATCCCGCAGCAGCCGGTCACCCGCCGGATGGCCGTGCGTGTCGTTGAAGCGCTTGAAGTTGTCCAGGTCGAGGATCGCGACCGCGAACCGCTGTCCCTCAGCGGCCGCCTGCGCCAGCCGCGCGTCCCACGCGCGGCGGTTGGGCAGACCGGTCAGGGGGTCGGTCTGGGCCATGCCCGCGAGCAGGCTGATCTCGTCGGCGCGGGCGATCGCGGCCGCGGCCTCGTGGGCGAGCAGCGCCACCACCGTCGCGCGTGAACCGGCGACCTCGACTCCGACCGGCCAGGCTACGACGAGCACGCCCCAGGGATCGCCGCCCTTGAGCAGCGGCTGGAACAGAACGGTCCCGGGTGCCAGGTCCGACGCCCACAGCGGTGGCCCGGGCAGCTCGCCGAGGCGCGCGGCGATCAGGCGCGGTCGACCATCCCGAAACGCCTCATGCGCAGGATGGCCCCTGGCTCCGGTCAGCTCGAGCGCCTGCGCCTCGAGTCCGGCCGCGGCGGTGACCAGCAGGCTTCCTCGCGCACCTGGCTCGAGCAGGACCACCGAGGCCGCCTCGCTGATCGACAGCGGCCCCTCGCACAGATCCTTGCGCGGGTCGGCGCTCTCCAGCAGCCGCCGCACGAGCCGACCAACCTGATCGAGCATCCGCTCGCGGCGTCCCGCCTCCGCGGCCTGGAAGGTCACGCTGGCGACCAGCCGCTGCGTCGCGAAGCCGACGATCGCACCGACGGCGACCGAGACCAGGGCCGTGCGCCACTGCGTGGTGGGGTAGGGAGGCGGTCCGACGATCAGGATCGGCAGCACGTAGAAGCCGACGAGCCCGGTGAGCACGGCGAGCATCCGGCGCCGATCGGTGGTCGAAAGGGCGGTGTAGAAGACCGGCACGAGCGACAGGATCTCGATGCCCGAGCGGTATCCGCCGGCCGCCTGCCGCAGCATCGCGACCGCGCCGAGGAACGCGAGCGAAGCGGGGACCTGGCCCAGCGCCCGGCTCAGCGTCGTGCGCCGAGGCAGGCACGCGAGCACGGTCGTGAGCGCCAGCAGCCCGACGGACGCCGAGTAGGGATCGCCGTCGATCGGAACGCCGGTGCCGACGGCCAGCCAGGCCGCGAGGGCGGTGGCGCCGAAGGGTGCCAGGCTCACCTTGGCACGCGACGGATCGCGAGCATCGAGGGTCACGTGAGGTTGATCGGCGCGGGAAGCCGACCGCTTGAGATCTGAAATCGAGCCAGCGTCCCGGCCGAGCGACCCGCGTCATCCCGGATGGAGATCGTCGTCGCAGCGCGGCGGGCGGGGCGGCGCCGGAGAGACGCCCCGAGGGCGCCCGCGGCCGGGAGGTCGCCGGCGTCGCGGCTGCGTTGACGACGCCGCCCGGCTCGCCGGCCGGCTCAGCGCAGCCTCAGGATGAGCACGCGCCTGACGGGACCCGCGCCCGTGATCGTCGTCCGCACGAGCGCCCGGATCCGGTGGGCTCGCGCCGACTCGAGCAGGCGGAGCCCGACGGCCGTGAGGCGCAGACGCACCGTCGCGCGCCCGGCGTGGATCCGGTAGCGCGCGCGTGCAAGCGTCACGGTGCGCGTGACGACGACGGTCCGGCGGCGGCCGCGGAACCGGCGAACGACGCGATGCCTCACGGTGGATGTCAACACCACGACTCCGCCGCAGCCCCCCGGGGCCCCGGCGCAGCCGAGCGTCAGAGCGGTCCGGCCACCGCGAACGACCTCGGCCACCCCCTGGATCGCGACGGACGGGGTCAGGACCGTTCCCACCAGCGCGTCGCCGCTGTCGTCGACCGCGACGCACAGCGAGGTCGTGGGACACGACACGCCACCCAGGCCGACGCTGTCGATGGACGCGCCGCTCCAGGCGCTCGCGCCGCCGAGCGGCTCGCCGGTCACGGCGGCGTCGCCGCTCTCTCCAACCGCAACGCACAGGCCGGCCGACGGGCACGAGA
>JAJZWB010000018.1 GCA_021846845.1 Actinomycetes bacterium
GGGGCCGCGGCGGCGGGCGTGCACGCGCAGACCGTGGAGGTCCCGGGCCTGGCGCTCGACATCGACACCCCTGAGGACCTCGCCGCGGTGCGGGAGCGCCTGGACGCCACGCACGGCGGCGCGGCGCATACGCGCGGGCTGCTGCGGCAGCTCTCGCGCAGCCTCGGCTGACCGGAGCGCCGTGGTCGAGCCGATCACCGCGGTCGCGCTCGCGGGGATCCCGGAGGCGCGCGCCGGGGACGACCCCGCGGAGCTGATCGCGGCCGCGATGCCAACCGGGCGGCCGCTAGCGCGCGACGTGGTGGTCGTGGCCCACAAGCTGATCTCCAAGGCGGAGGGGCGCACCAGGCGGCTCTCGGAGATCGTCCCGGGCGGCCGGGCGCGGGAGCTCGCGGGCCGGCTCGGCAAGGACCCCCGCCACGTTCAGGCGGTGCTGGACGAGACGCGTGAGGTCCGGCGAGCGCAGCGCGGCGTGCTGATCTCGGTCACCCACCACGGCTTCGTCTGCGCCAACGCCGGAGTCGACGCCTCCAACTCGCCCGATGGCGACACCCTGATCCTGCTCCCGGTCGACCCCGACGCGTCGGCCAGGCGGCTGCGGGACGGGCTGCGGGCCAGGCTCGGCGTCGCACCGGCGGTGGTGGTGACCGACTCGTTCGGGCGGGCGTGGCGAACGGGGCAGTGCGACGTCGCGATCGGGTGCGCCGGTCTGCGCCCGCTGGAGGACTGGCGCGGCCTCGCCGACGCTCGCGGGCGGGAGCTGCGAGCGACCGTGATCGCGGTCGCTGACGAGCTCGCCGCGGCCGCTGACCTCGCACGCGCCAAGGACGCGATGCAGCCGGTGGTGCTGGTGGGCGGCGCCGGACGACATGTGACCGAGGCCGACGGGCCGGGCGTCGGAGCGCTGCTGCGAGACGCCTCCCAGGACCTGTTCCGCTGAGCCGGGGCCGCCCGACGCGAGGCGGCGCGCGACGCGAGGCGGCGCGGCGCTACGCGGACTCGGCGACCGGCTTGGCGGGCGCGCCGACCGCGTGAAAGCCGCCGTCGACGTGCACGATCTCACCGCTGATCGCCTGCGCGTAATCCGACAGAAGCCAGCACACCGTGTTGGCGACCGGCACCGGGTCGTACACGTCCCAGCCGAGCGGCGCCTGCCGGCGCCAGAGCTCCGCGAGATGCTCGAACCCGGGGATCCCCTGCGCTGCCACGGTCGCCAGCGGGCCCGCCGAGACGAGGTTGACGCGAATCCCGGCCGGTCCCAGATCGCGCGCCAGGTAGCGGGCGACGGACTCGAGCGCGGCCTTCGCGACGCCCATCCAGTCGTAGATCGGCCACGCCACGCCGGCATCGAAATCAAGGCCGACGATCGACCCGCCGCGCGGCATCAGCGGCGCGAGCGAGCCCGAGAGGGCCTTGAGCGAGAACGCGCTGGTCTGGAACGCGTCGCAGGCGCTCTGGGCCGGCGTGTTCATGAAGTTGCCGCCGAGCGCGTCCTGGGGGGCGAACGCGATCGCGTGCAGGATGCCGTCCACGCCTCCCCAGCGCTCGCGCAGCGTCTCGGTCAGCGCGGTCAGGTCATCCTCACGGTTGACGTCCAGCTGCAGGACGTCGACCGGCTGCGGCAGCCGCTGCGCGGCCCGCTCGGTCATCCTGCGCGCGCGCCCGAAGCTCGTCAAGAGGACCTCGGCTCCAAGCCGCTGGGCCTGCTCAGCCGCGCAGTAGGCGATCGAGTCCTTGGTTATGACGCCGGTGATCAGCAGGCGCCTGCCGCTGAGGATCACGCCGGCGCTCCGGGCGCGGCGAACGAGCGAAGCGCCCACGTCAGCCGATCCCGCGTCTCGGCCGGCTCGATGATCTCGTCCACGAACCCCTCGGCGGCGGCGGACTGCGCACGCAGGTGCGTCGCCGCGTAGGCGTCCGCGAGCCGGTCTCGCTCGGCCTCGGGGTCGTCGGCGGCGCGCAGCTCACGCCGGTTGACGATCCCGACCGCGGCGCGGGCGCCCATGATGCCCATCTCCGCGTCGGGCCAGGCAAGCACGAGATCGGCTCCGAGGTCGCGCGAGTTCATCGTGATGTAGGCGCCGCCGTAGTTCTTGCGCAGCACCACGGTGAGCTTGGGAACCCGCGCCGCCGCGAACGCGCGCACGAGCGAGGCGCCGTGACGGATCACCCCTGCCTGCTCCTGCTTGGAGCCGGGCATGAAGCCGGGCGTGTCCACCACCGCCACCAGCGGCACGCCGAAGTCGTCGCAGAAGCGCACGAACCGCGCGGCCTTCTCGGAGCCCTCCGCGTCGAGCACCCCCCCGAGGTGGCGAGGCTGGTTGGCGACGATCCCGACGGGGCGACCGTCGATCCGCGCCAGCGCGGTCACCATGTTGCGCGCCCAGCGCGGGCAGAGCTCGATGATCGAGCCGGCATCGACGATCGCCCTCAGCGGGTCGCGCACGTCGTAGGCGCTGCGCGGGGCCGACGGCACCAGCGCGCCCGGGTCGGGCTCCTCCGGGCCGATAGCGCCCCCGAACGGCACCTCCGTGCCCGCCGCGGACGGCAGGTAGGAGAGCAACTCCCGGACCCGAAGGGCGGCGGCGAGCTCGTCGGGCTCGACGAGATGGCAGACGCCGTTGCGCTCGTGGACCTGAGGGCCGCCGAGCTTGGCCGCATCGATCTCCTCGCCGAGCGCCTCACGCACGACCCCGGGGCCGGTGAGGAACATCGCGGCGTCGCGGGTCATCACGATCAGGTCCGTCAGCGCGGGCGAGTACGCGCCGCCGCCGGCCGACGCCCCGGAGACGACCGAGATCTGCGGCACGACCCCGTTGAGCGCCACCGTCTGGCGGAAGATCCGGCCGTAGCCGGCCAGCGCCGCGGTCCCCTCCTGCATCCGCGCCCCGCCGGACTCGACGAACCCGACAACCGGGATCCGGGCTCGGCCGGCGATCGACAGGACGCGCACGATCGTGTCGGCGTGACGCTCCCCCAGCGAGCCGCCGAGGAAGGCGCCGTCCTGGGCATAGCAGGCGATCGGCCGCCCTTGGACGGCGCCGGTGGCGCCGACCACCCCATCGCCGTCGGCCGCGCGCTCCCCCAGCCGGGACGAGCGCGCGAGGGAGCGCAGCACCCGAAGCGAGCCGGGATCGCAGAGCGCCTCGAGACGCTCGACGGGCGACAGGCGCGCCGAGGGTGCCTCCAGCGTCATTGCGCTCATCGCGCCGCTCCCCTGAACGCGAGCACCACGTTGTGACCGCCGAACGCGAACGAGTTGGACAGGGCCAGCGGCGGGCGGCCGTTGCCGGTCACCAACGGTCTCGCCTCGCCGGGGACGTAGTCGAGGTCGAGCTCTGGGTCCGGCACCTCGAGGCCGAGCGTGGGTCCGATCACGCCGGTGACCAGCGTCCGCAGGGTCGCGACCGCCTCCACCGCGCCGGCCGCTCCGAGCGTGTGCCCGATCGCCGACTTCGTGGAGCTGATCGGGATCCTGCGAGCGTGCTCGCCGAGCGCGCGCTTGATCGCCGCCGTCTCGGCGGCGTCGTTGAGCTGCGTCGAGGTGCCGTGGGCGTTCACATAATCGACCTGTTCAGGGGCCGCGCCGGCATCGCGCAGCGCCAGCTCGATCGCGCGTGACGCGGGACCGCCGCTCGGCTCGGGCGCTGTGATGTGGTGCGCGTCGGTGGTCGAGCCGAAGCCGGCCAGCTCGCCGAGGATCTCGGCGCCTCGCGCGCGGGCAGCCTCCTCCTCCTCCAGCACCAGGATGCCGGCGCCCTCTCCCATCACGAACCCGTCGCGGCGCAGATCGAAGGGCCGTGACACGCCGGCCTGCGAGAGCGCCTGCATGGAGGTGAAGCAGGCGATGCCGAAGTCGGTCAGCGACGCCTCGGCTCCCCCGCAGACGACCGCGTCGGCATCGCCGTACTGGATCATGCGCAGCGCCGAGCCGAGCGCGTGAGCGCCGCTGGTGCAGGCCGAGACGACGCCGTAGCTCTGACCGCGCAGCGAATGACGGATGGTGATCGCCGCGGTGGCCGCGTTGGGCATGTACAGCGGGATGCCCAGCGGCGAGACCGCCTTGGCGCCGCGCTCCTTCATGACCAGTATCTGGGACTCGATCGTCTGCTGGCCGCCGATGCCGGTGGCGATCACACAGCCGACCCGCAGCGGGTCGTAGGGGATCTCGCCGACCCAGCCGGCCTGCGCGATCGCCTCATCGGCGGCGACCACCGCCATCTGGGAGAAGCGGTCCAGCCGTCGTGCCTCCTTCACCGACAGGTGCTCTGACGCCTCGAACTCCTGGCACGCGGCCAGCCCGTCCGAGATCCCCAACTCGCCCGCCGCCCAGCGGTCGTGCAGCGTGGCGGCGCCGAGCCCGAGCGGGGTGACCGCCCCGACGCCGGTCACCACCACCCTCCGTCTGTGCGGCGGCTGCGTCATCAGCCCGCCCTGGCGACGATCAGGTCGATCGCGTCGCCGACCGTCTTGAGCTCCTTCATGTCCTCGCCCTTGAGCACGACGCCGTACTCGTCCTCGACCACCTGGGCGAGCTCGACGAGATCGAGGGAGTCGATGTCAAGCTCCTCGAAGGTCGCGTCGCGGGTGATCTGGCTCTGATCGGGGCCGAAGCTCGCGAGCGTCTCGACCACCCTTGTCTCGACCTGCTCCGTTGTCACTGACATCTGCTGCTCCTGTTGAATCGTTGATGGTTCACGCGGCCAGGCCGCCGTCGACGGACAGCACAGCGCCCGTCACGTAGCTCGCCTCCGCGGAGGCTAGAAAGCGTACGCAGGCAGCCACCTCATGGGGAGTTCCAGCCCGGCGCGCAGGCACCTGCGACAGCAGCTCGGTGGAGACACCGGCGGTCATGTCGGTGTCGATCCACCCGGGCGCGACCGCGTTGACCGTGATGCCCCTGCGCGCCACCTCGACGGCGGCCGTGCGCGTCAGCGCGATCAGGCCGGCCTTCGCCGCGGCGTAGTTGGCCTGACCCGGGTTGGCGCGCAGGCCGACGACCGACGACACGTTCACGATCCGACCGAACCGGGCGCGCATCATCGGCTTCAGGGCACGGCGCATGAGGCGGAAGGCGGCGTTCAGGTCCGTCTCGATCACCGCGTCCCAGGCCTGGTCGGTGAGCGTCGGCGTGAGATCGTCGTCTGTGATCCCGGCGTTGTTGACCAGCGCCAGCACCGGGCATCCGAAGTGCGCCTCGACGGCCTGGAACAGACCGTCGGGCGTCGAGTGGTCCGCGACGTCGCCCTCGACGGCGACGGCACGGCCGCCGGCGGCCTCGATCTCGGCCACGACCGCCTCGGCAGCCTCCCGACCGGCCCGGTAGTTGACGCCCACCGGCCAGCCGTCGCCAGCGAGCGCGCGCGCGATCGCCGCGCCGATCCCGCGGGAGGCGCCCGTCACAAGCGCGCAGCCCTGGGCGGGAGGCTCAGCCACGCGGGACGTCCCCCCACTCGACGACCGCGCCGCCCCAGGTGAAACCCGCACCGAACGCGGCCAGCGCGACCCTGGCGCCCGTGAACAGGCGGCCGTCGGCCTGCGCCGCGGCCAGTCCCACGGGCAGCGTCGCGGCCGACGCGTTGCCGAACATCTCGATGCAGTCGACGACGCGCTCCGGCTCGATCCCGAGCCGCTCCCGCAGCGCGCGGGTGATCCGCGCGTTGGCCTGATGGAAGACGAACAGGTCGATCTGCTGCAGGGAGAGGCCCGCGCGCGCGACGGCCTCCAGCGTGACGTCCCCCATTCGCGCGACCGCGTGGCGGAAGACCTCAGGGCCGTCCATCCTGATCTTGCGCTCGCCGAGCGTCGCGAACAGCGTCCGGGCATGGGAGCCGTCGGCGCCGAGCACGATCGGACCAATGCGACCGCGCGTGCCGCCACCGGCTCCGAGCACGACCGCGCCGGCTCCGTCGGCGAACAGCGGCGCAGAGCGGCGATCGTCCCAGTCGACGATGCGGGTGACGAAGTCCGCGCCCACGACCAGGGCGTGGGTCGCGCGGCCGCACTCGATCTGCGCCGTCGCCTGGGCCAGGGCCGTCAGGAAGGCCGTGCAGGCTGCGCCCACGTCGAAGGCACCGGCACGCCGCGCCCCGAGCGCGTGGGCGACGAGCGGTGCGGCGTTGGGCGTCAGCTCGTCCTGGCTCAGGGTCGCAACGATCACCAGGTCCAGGTCGGCGGCGTCGACCCCGGCGGCCTGCAGCGCCGCGGCGCCGGCGCGGGCCGCGTAGTCGCTGAGGCGCTCCTCGGGTCGGGCTCGACGTCGCTCGCGGATCCCGGTGCGAGCGACGATCCACTCCTCGCTCACGCCGAGCCGCACCGCCAGCTCAGCGCTCGTCAGGCGGTCCTCCGGCAGCACGGTGCAGACCGACAGCACACCGGCCGGGACGACGGCGCGCGACCCCGCGGCGGCGTCGGACTCGTGCGGCGCGACCCCGAGCAAGGCGCCCGGCGCGCGGTCCGGCGCGGCATCCTGGAGCATCAGCGCCGCCTCAGGCATTGACCAGCTCCACGCCGCTCAGCGTGCGCTTCGCGAGCCCCGTGAGCACGCGGCCGGGACCAACGTCGACGAACCGATCTGCCCCGAGCGCGTGGAGCGTCAGCATCGTCTCCCGCCAGCGGACCGGCCTGGTGAGAGCATCGGCCAGCTCGGCGCGCGGGTCGCTGAACGGCTGCGCGGTGACGGCCGAGACGACCGTGCAGCGGGGCGTGCGGAAATCCGCGGCGCCGAGCGCGCGCTCGAACTGCGGCACCGCGGAGGACATCATCGGCGAGTGAAAGGCACCGGTGACGTCGAGCTCCATCGCCCGCAGACCCAGCTCCCGCGCGTGCGTGAGAGCGGCCGGAAGCTGGGCCCTCGCACCGGAGAGCACCACCTGCTGCGGGGAGTTGTCGTTCGCGACGGTGAGCCCGTGCGCGTCGGCGACCTCCTCGGCGCGGTCCGAGGCGCCCGCTCCGAGCACCGCGATCATGCCGCCGTCGCCCGCGATCCGCCCGGCCTCGTCCATCAGCCTGCCACGCAGCACAACCAGCTCAATCCCCGCGCGCTCATCCAGCGCGCCGGAGGCGACCAGAGCGGCAAGCTCGCCGAGGGAGTGCCCTGCCATGAGCTCGCCGTCAGGACGCCCGAGCGCCTCCCAGCCGGCCAGGCTGGCGCAGAAGATCGCGGGCTGGGCGAAGTTGGTGCCCTCGTCGGCCCGCGGGAACGGGTCCTCGCCGACCGCCTCGACCGCGAGCTCCAGCAGGTCGGGGCGCACGCGGGCGACGAGGTCGCGCATGTCGGGGGTCTGGCTCCCCTGCCCTGGGAACAGAATCGCGGTGCGGGCCATCTCTGGGCCAACCTACGCCGCGCGCACGCGCCGGGTACAGCCCCGTTATGTAGTTCCCCCCGTTCGGGGGGAGACCCGGTCGCGGGTGCTGAACGGCTGCCGGTGCCACCGCTCGCCGCTCTCCGCGCGCGCCGCTACGCTACTCGCGGAGCGAGAGGTGAGCCTCCCAGACCCCACCCCCGACACCGCCGCACTGGTCACCGGCGCCTCGTCCGGGATCGGCGCCGCGATCGCGCGCGAGCTCGCGCAGCGGGGGCACGGCGTGCTCTTGGTGGCCCGCCGCCGTGACCGGCTGCGGGCGCTCGCGCGCCGGCTCGAGGCCGACCACGGCGTCCGCGCGGAGGCGCTCTCCTGCGACCTCGGCCGTCCGGCCTCGTGGCGGCGGCTCGCGGAGCGGGTCGCGGCGCTCGGCACGGAGGTCTCCGTGCTGGTCAACAACGCCGGCTTCGCGACCGGCGGCCCGTTCCACGAGTCCGACCTGGAGCGCGAGCTGGCACAGGTGCGCGTGCTCGTCGAGGCGGTCGTCGCACTGACGCGCGCCTTCCTGCCCGGCATGGTCGCCCGCGGCAGCGGCGCGGTGCTGAACGTGGCGTCGACCGCCGGGATGCAGCCGCTGCCATATTCGGCCGGCTACGCGGCCGCCAAGGCCTACGTGCTGAGCTTCTCAGAAGCGCTGCACCAGGAGCTCTGCGGCACCGGCGTCACCGTCACGGCCCTCGCGCCCGGGCCGGTCGAGACGGAGTTCTGGGACACCGCCGGCTGGCGGGTCGGCGGCGGAGCGTTCGAGAGCGCCGTGCCGAGACCGGCCTGGGTGACGGCGGAGGAGGCGGCCCAGGCCGCGGTGCGAGGGCTCGAGAGCGGGCGACGGGTGGTCGTGCCGGGCCTGCCCATCCGCGCCGGGATGCTCGCCGCCCGCTACGTCCCCAACGCGGTCAAGCTGCCGGCGATCGAATGGGCGATGCGCCGGCGCTGAGCGCGGGCGCGATCACCAGGCGCACCACGGGGCGCGATCACCAGGCGCACCACGGGCGCGATCACCAGGCGCACCACGGGCGCGATCAGGACAGCAGCCCGATCCGCTGCGCCCGCTGCACGGCCTCGGCGCGGTTGCGCGCCTGCAGCTTGCGGTAGACGGCGCTGGTGTGCTCCTTGACCGTGTGCGGCGAGAGGTAGAGCTGCTCGGCGATCTCACGGTTGGTCGACCCGGCGGCGATCAGGTCCAGCACCGCGCGCTCTCGCTCGGTCAGAAGCGGCGCCGGCTGCTGGGCCGTGGGCTCGAACACCGTCATTCCCGAGCCGACCATGCGCACCGCGCGCGCCACCTCCCGCACCTCCCAATCCTTGGACACGAAGCCCGACGCACCCGCCGCGCGCGCGGCCGCCGGCGACATCCGGCCGGCGCCGGAGATCAGCAGCACGCGCGTCTCGGGTGAGGCTTCCCGGATCGAGCGGCAGACGTCGACGCCGGACTCGCCTGCCAGGAAGAGGTCCACGAGCGCGACGTCGGGGTGCAGCGTGGCGAGCAGGCCGAGCGCCTCCGCACCGGTCCGCGCCGCCAGGCACCGCTCCACCCACGGCTGCTCCCCGAGCAGCACCCGGAAGCCCCAGTGCACGACGTCGTGGTCGTCCACCACCAGCACGCGCAGGCGCCGCTGCCGCGCTGCGGAGCGCCGGGCGCCCGGCCGCGCGGGCACGGCGCTCATCCCCGCACCTCCCGCGCCACGCCCGCGCGCTCCCGCCCGAGGCCGCCACCGGACGCGCCCTCCAGCGGCACGACCAGCCGCACTCGCCAGCTGCCATCGTCGGGATTGCCGAAATCGACTGTGCCGCCGTGCTGGAGCGCCTCGAACGCCGCCAGCCGCAGGCCCATTCCGGCGCCGCGCACCCCCGACCTCACGCCGTCGTTGCGCACCTCCAACATGAAGGTGTCGTGGTCGCCGCTCACCTCGACCTCCACCCTCGTGGCCGCGGCGTGCTTGGCGACGTTGCGCAGCGCCTCGGCCAGCACCGACTGGGCCAGCGGCTCGACGTCGACCGGGACCGAAACGCCCTCGGGCCAGTCGACGCGCACGGGCAGTCCGGGCGACTGCACCACGCGCGCCAGCTCCGCCGACAGCGTGGTCCCGGTCTCGTTGGACAGCGGGGCGAGCGGGCGCTCGAGCGCGCTGCGCAGGTCCGAGAGCGCCTCCTGGATCTCGGACGTGCATCGGTCCCGCTCGCCCCGATCCAGCGGCTTTGACGCGCTGAGCGCCAGCGAGACCCCGAACAGGCGCTGCATCACCCGCTCGTGGATCTCCCGCGCGAGCTCGAGCCGCTCGCCCAGGCGACGGTTGCGCTCCTGCTGGCGGGTCGCGTTGCGCGCCGTGGCGACCAGCGCGGCGGTCTTGCCGAGCGTCCACAGCAGGTGGCGCTCGCCGTCCGTGAGCTCGAACCGGCCGCCGCCGCGATCGGCGCAGATGACGCCGTAGGCTCGGCCGGCCGCGCTCAGCGGCGTGCACACAAGCGTGGTTATCCCGAACAGCCGCGCGTACTCCGCCGGAACCGCCTGCTCGATCTCGTCAGAGACGACCACGACGGCGTCCTGCAGCAGGGCCTGCTGGGCGATCGGCGCCGAGACCAGGGCCGGCGAGGGCTTCAGGGTGGACAGCTGCGAGAACGACGTTCCGTGCGAGCCGACCGCGCGGACGCGGCGGCGCCCGGCGTCGGCCATGAAGATCGCGGCGCGGCGCATTGTCGTCAGCCGGCAGATCGCCTCGCAGATCCGGTCATAGAACTCCGTCGACGAGGTGTCGGTGTCCAGCTCGGCGAGCAGCTCGACGAACACCTCCAGCGGCTCGACGCCCGCGAACAGCGATGGCGGGCGCTCGACGCTCACGCCCCACAACCCCCCTCAGAGCACACCAACAGGAGCCAGCTCATAACGACGCCGGATCCCATACAACGTCGTGCGCTCAGCAGCCGGCCGCCCCGCACGATGCGCCGCAGCGACCAGATCCACCGGATCCAACCGCACACCATGCGCACTACCCGCCATCCGACTGATCGACTCCTCCATCAAGGTCCCACCCAAATCGTTGACACCCCACCCAAGCGCCTCAGTCGCCAACCCCAACCCCATCTTGACCCAACTGGCCTGCAAACTCACGACACTCTCACCAAGCGCAAGACGAAACACCGCCGTGTGCTTGAGATTCTCAGCCTCAGAGATCTCCTCCACACCATGCACCCGCCCCAACAACGTCTGATACGGAACAAACGACAACGGCACAAACTCCGTGAACCCACCCGTGCGCTCCTGCACATCACGCACCACCCGCATGTGCTCAGCCAACTCCGACGGCTCCTCGATATGACCAAACATCACCGTCGCGGTCGAACGAAGCCCCACCGCATGACACGCCTCGATGATCTCCACCCACCTACCCACCGGCAGCTTGTTAGGCGAGATCCGCTCACGCACCCCATCATGCAACACCTCCGCCGCGGTCCCCGGAGTCGAACCCAACCCCGCATCAACCAACCGCTCAAACACCTCCCGCGGCCCAAGACCCGAGACATCGCACATATGCGCGACCTCCATCGGCGAATAAGCATGCAGATGCAACCCCGGCGCCAACCGCTTAGCCAACCGCAACCAACCCAGATAATCCTCAAGCCCCCAATCAGGATGAATCCCCGACTGCATACACAACTCAGTCGCACCCGCCGCTACCGCCTCACCCACCCGCTCCTCAAACTCCCCCACCGAATGCTCATACGCATCCGGCGACCGCCGCGAACGCCCAAACCCACAAAACGCACACCCAACCACACACACGTTCGACACATTGATATTCCGATTCACCACAAACGTGACCGTGTCCCCCGCCACCCGCGCCCGCAACTCATCCGCCGCAGCCCGAATGTCCTCAATCACCCCCACCCGACGCTCAGCAAACAACGCCGTCAACTCCCCCACCGACAACCGAACCCCATCCCGCGCACGCTCAACCGCCCTCGGCGCCACACCATCACCAACCGCCGCGACCGACACACGCCCACTACCCCGACGCGGGATAAACGACCAATACCGACTCCGGATCACATCCAACACCGCATCCGACACCCACTCCGGATCGATGAACTGCGGATACACACACAACCGCTCAGACAACGCCCACCCATCCCGCGCCAACCGACGACGCACCTGCGACGGCGACGGAAACGGATGCTCAGGCGAGATGTGATCCCCATTAGCGCTCAACCCACCAAGATCAGTCGCACCCGCAGCCACAAGCTCAGGCCACCAATCAGACAGATTCGGAGGCACCTGCACCCCAACCCCCGGCAACAACCGCCGCGCCTCGGCGACCAAACGCCGCATATCCCCAACAGACACCGGACACGCCCAACCCGGCGCATCCACCACAGGCCCACCCGAAACCCCCGTACGCCAATACTCCCGCGCCGCCTCATCAGCGATCACCGCCGGCTCACGACCGTAATAGCGCCGATGCGGCACAAAATTCTGAAGGATCACCTCCTGCAGATGCCCAAACCGCTCATGCACCCCCGCCAACGCCTCAAGCGACGCCATCCGCTCATCCTCAGACTCCCCGATCCCCACCAACACCCCACTCGTGAACGCAACCCTCAACTCCCCCGCCCAACCAATCGACTCCAACCGACGCAAAGGATGCTTAGACGGCGACCCCGCATGCACCGTCTCCATCAACCGCTCAGAAACCGACTCCAACATCAACCCCTGCGACGCCGTCACCTCACGCAACCGCGCCAGATCACCCCGATCCAAAACCCCCAAATTCGTATGCGGCAACAACCCCCGCTCCAAAGCCCGCTCACAAACCCAAACCACATACGAAACAAAATCCGAAAACCCAAACTCCGCCAACCGCGCAGCCACACCCCCATGCAAATCAGGACCCTCCCCCGTCAACACCAACAACTCCTTGGCCCGATGACGAGAAACCGCCCGATCCAAAACCCCCAACACCTCATCCGGCGCATGCAGATGCGCACCATGCGTCACAAACGCACAGTACTTGCAATAACACCGACACGTCCGACTCAAAGACAGCGTGACGTTACGGCTGAACGTGACGCGGCGACTCATGCAGGACGGGATTCTAGGGGGCGAGTCGCCGAGCCTGCTGCCAGGGGCGCGACGCGGGCGGACCGGGCCGCATATCCTGGCCGCCCGTGCGACGCAGGCCATCACCCCGGTTCGTGTTCATGGTCGCCGCCTCGCTCGCGTTGGTCCTGGCGCTCGCGGGGTGCGGCTCCTCCTCCCCCCGGCGCCTGCGCCCGGCCACGCTGGTGCTCGACTTCACCCCCAACCCGGTTCACGTCGGGATCTATACGGCGCTCGCGCGTGGCTACGACCACGCCGCCGGGATCGCGCTGCACGTGATCGCCCCGTCGGCGTCGACCGACGCGATCTCGCTGCTTGAGACCGGGAGCGTGGACTTCGCGATCCTGGACATCCATGACCTGGCCATCGCGCGCGAGCGCGGCCAGCCGATCGTCGGCATCCTGCCGATCGTGGAGCGGCCGCTGGCCGCGGTGATCGCAGCCCCGTCGATCCGCAGCCCGAGCATGCTGCGGGGACGGACGGTGGGGATCACCGGAGCCCCGTCCGACACCGCCGTCCTGGACTCGATCGTCTCCGGCTCCGGCGGCGATCCCAGATCGCTGCACACGATCACGATCGGCTACAACGCGGTCGCGGACCTGCTGGCGGGGAGGGTCTCCGCCGCCACGGCGTTCTGGAACGACGAGGGCGTCACCCTGGCCAGGCGCCGACCCGGGTTCCATGTCTTCCGGGTCGACGCCTACGGAGCCCCCTCCTACCCGGAGCTTGTCGTCTGCACGACCGCGCGCCGCCTGCGCGCCGACCCGGGCCTGGTGCGCGCGGTGGTGCGCACCCTCGTGCGGGGCTACGACACAGCGCTCGCCGACCCCGCGCTCGGCCAGAGCTCGCTGGAGTCGCTCGTCCCCGGCCTGGACCACGGGCTCGACGGCGCCGAGCTGCGGGCGCTGCGGCCCGCGTTCACCGGGCCCGAGGGGCGTTTCGGCGTGCTGGACATGCCGCTGCTGCGGTCCTGGGCGCGATGGGAGTCCCGGTTCGGGATCGTCAGGCGAACGCCCGACGTCTCCACGATGTTCGATCCGAGCTTCGCGCCGTCCGCCGGCTGACGTCGGATCGGAGCGCACCGGCTGACCGCGGCTCGGCTACGCCTGCTGGCCGCGGATCGGCGCGCCCCGACTGACCGCGGGCCGGCTACGCCCGTTGGCCGCGGATCGGCGCGCCGGCCGACCGGGGATCGGCGCGCGCCGGTTGGAGGAGCCGCTACTGGGCGCGGATCGCCTTGAACTCGCGCCTGGCGGTCTCGGTGCGCCCCCACATCTGCATCACCTCGGCCCGGCCGGTGCGCACCTCGCGAAGCGCTAGCTCGCCCTCGAAGCCGCCCTCGTCGAGCAGCCGAAGGGCGAGCTGGACGGCGGCGACGGAGGCGGCGTGTCCGAACCTGTGCGCCACCGCGATCCGCCAGTGCCAGTCGTGCCTGGAGTACGGCTGCGCGTTGCAGGCCACCAGCAGGATCGCCGCGTCGACGTAGCGCGACTCGTCGAAGATCCGCAGGTCCAGCTCAAGGTCGGTCCAGTCGTCGGGCAGGGGCGCGACGATCTCCTCGAAGGTCCGGGCGAGCGACATCGCCGCAAGCGTATCGCCGCACCGGCCGCCGCGTCAGCCGGCGGGCCACGGCGGCGGTCGTCCCGCCCGCTATCTCCGACCCGATCGGGATCGGTGACGATCCACGATCGCGGCCCGGGCTGCTCCTATCCTTCAGGGACGTGTCCGCACCGGCCGTCTCGCCCTCCGACTACCGCGCCGTGACCGAGGCCTGCGGGCTGGTGGACCGCTCCGACCGCGGCAAGCTCGCGCTCACCGGAGTGGACGCCAAGCGCTTCATGCAGGGTCAGGTGACCAACGACGTCGAGGCGCTGCGACCCGGAGCGGGGTGCTATGCGGCCTTCCTGACCCCCAAGGGCAAGATGCTCGGAGACGTGCGGATCCTCGACGCCGGCATGGAGCGAATCGAGGACGGTGGGTCTGGCCCGGTCGTGCCCGGCACCGGGGAGCCCGTGCAGGTGCTCCTGCTCGACACCGAGCGCGTCGCGCTCCAGGAGCTGTTCAACATGGTGCGGCGGTTCAGCATCGGATACGACGTCCAGCTGCACAAGCAGACGCTGCAGAAGGGGCTTCTCTCGCTGGTCGGCCCGGCGGCCGCGGAGATCGCCGCGATCGACGGCCTGCCCGAGGACGAGGACGCCCACCTGCCCGCCGAGGTCGACGGGATAGCGGCGCGCGCGGTCCGCACCGACCTCGGGATCGACCTGATCTGCGACGCGGCCGACACCGACGCGCTGGCGCGAGCGCTGGAGCGCCGCGGCGCCGAGCCGGTCGCGGAGTCGGCCGCGGACTGCGTGCGGATCGAGCGCGGCAGACCGCGATTCGGGATCGACCTGGACGACACCGTGATCCCACAGGAGGCCGACCTCAACCAGCGGGCGGTGTCGTTCACCAAGGGCTGCTACGTCGGCCAGGAAACGGTCGCGCGCCTCTACTACCGGGGCAAGCCCAACCGGCGCCTGCGCGGGGTGCGGCTCGCCGAGCCGGCCTGGACCGGGGCCGAGATCATGTTCGGGGACCGGGCCGTGGGACGCCTTGGCAGCGTCACCGAATCTCCGGTCCTCGGGGCGATCGCCCTCGCCATCGTGCGCCGAGAGGCGCCGCCCGGGTCCCACGTCAGGGTCGGGTCAGACCGGATCCAGGGCGTCGTGGTCGAGCTGCCGTTCGCCGCCTGAGCTCGTCCGGGGCCCGCTCGCCTGCTCCAGCAGCCGCCGCAGCCGGTCCAGCGGAGGATGGGGGCGCAGCGTCAGCTGGTGCGCATCGGGGTGGGAGGCGAGCCACGAGCCGACGATCCTGACCTCATCGACCTCATCAGGCGGCACGTGAGCACCCGGCCGGGCGACTGCTCCCGCGCGCGCGAGCGCCACGCTCGTACGCCGCGCCAGCTCATCGATGCCACCGCAGCGTCCCCAGTCGACCAGCCGCCCACCGACCAGCCAGAACGCGTCCGGCCGGCCTCCGGCGGGGTGGGGTGCGAGCACGAGCCTCGGGCTCGCGTGCGTGGCCTCCAGCAACCCGTCAAGTCGCGCCAGGATCGCCCGCAGCCTGCCGGCGCGCCGGCGCAGGGTGGCTGCGCGCTCGTACTGCCCGGCAGCGGCGGCGGAACGCATCCGCAGCTCGACGTGCGTGAGCAGGGCACCGCGGCCGGCGCCGCCGGGCGGGGCGCCACCGTCCCGCGCGCCGGCGCTCCCCGCGAGCTGGATCCCGGGAACGAACAGCGCCAGCGCCTGGTCCAGCTGACGCCTGTACAGGTTGGGGTCCAGGTCGCCGAGGCACGGCGCCAGGCAGCGCCCCATCTGCCCGTAGGCCGACGGGTGCTCCCGGCGGGCGAGCCGGCGACCGCAGTGGCGCAGGCGGAACAGCGACTCCAGCTGCTCGACGAGCTCCTGCGCCAGGCGCCTGCCGCGCACCGGGCCGATGCTGACCCCGTGGCCCGGCGCCGGATCCGCCGCCACCTCCAGGACGGGAAAGGCGATGTCCAGCCGGCAGCGGATGTACACGAGGCGGTCGTCACGGCGCACGAGCCGGCGATTCCCCGGCGGGCGCAGCTCCTTGATCAGCCGGTTCTCGAGCACGAGCGCGCCGAGCTCGGAGCCGGTCGTGCGGTAGTCCACGATCGTCGCATGGGCGGTCCACTGCGCCGGTGGCGTCGAGGGGGCGAAGTGCGCCCTGGCGCGGCTGCGGATCGAGACCGACTTGCCCACGTACAGGACCCGGCCCGCGTCATCCCTGAACAGGTACACCCCTGGGTCGCGGGGCAGCTCGTCGAAGCTCGGCTCCCGCCGGCCCGCGCTCCACGCGCCCCGCCGGTCCGTCAGGCTCGAGCGACCCGGCCCCTCGGCGCGGGCGTGGGCGGCCCCCTCCGGTCCGGCTCCATGCCGGCCCCCGGCCCCAGAGGGATGCGGCGTCGTCGGTCCGGATCGTCGCGGCCTGCGACGGGGGGCCAGCAGAGCGACCGCGTCGCCCACGGTCGCCGCGTGCGCGCACAGGCGCGGGAACAGGGCGCAGAGCACCATGCCGCACGTCTCGGCGTCGGCAAGCGCCCGATGCGCCCGGCGGACCTCGATCCCGAGCGCGTCGGCGAGCACGCCCAGCCCGCGGCGGCGCTGGAGCGGCAGCAGCACCCGCGCCAGGGCGGCGGTGCAGAGCACGGGCGGGTCGGGCCACTCCAGCCCGGCCCGCGCGAACGCCTGGCGCAGGACCCGCAGGTCGAACGGCGCGTTGTGGGCGACCATGACGCGGCCGCGGAGCAGCTGCGCCAGACGCGGGAGGACCCCGTCCGGCGCCGGAGCGCCGTCCACCATCGCCTGGGTGATGCCGGTCAGGCGCTGAATCCCTCGGCGCAGCGGCATCGCGCAGCGGCACAGCGAGCTGAAGCGATCATGCAGCTCCCCACCGCCGACCAGGACGGCCCCGACCTCCGTCAGCTCGCAGTCGTCGCCGGCGAGCCCGTTGGTCTCGGTGTCGACCGCCAGCAGCTCGGCGGTGGCGAGCGGCGCGCCCAGCAGATCGGCGGTCGCAAGCGGGGCACCGGTCGCAAGCTGGGCACCGGTCGCGAGCGGGACGACGGTCGCGGACGTCGCACCGGGGGGATCGGAGGTCGCGGGGGGCGTGCCGGAGCCGGTGAGCTGGAGCTTCGCTCGCGGAGGTGGCTGCATGAGGCCGGTGATACGCCGCGCCCCGGACGGCACGCAGGAGGTCGTGCAGGGCGACCTCACGCGTGCCGCGCGACGACCGCCCGGCCGGATAGCATCGTGTCGCCCCCTCACCAAGGAGCGACCAGATGACGGCCACCGACCGGGAAAGACTCCAGGAGCTCGACGAGGACGTTCGTCAGGCGTGGATCGCCTACAGCGAGCGGCTGCGGGAGCTGCGCGGCGACGAGTACGAGCTGGCCGAGTCCGAGTCCTGGGAGGACCTCCAGCACGAGCTGCAGCGCGTCGAGCGCGAGCGCGACCGGCTGGTCGGGGCGACCGCGGCCTGAGGTCCGGGCCCGCGGCGCCGCCGCGCCGTCGGATAGGGTCTCCGTGCAGGAGCCGGCCGGCGCGGCTGGCCGGCCACGGAGAGGAGGGCCGGCCGCAGGATGCGCATCGCGACGATCGAAGAACTGGCGCGCCGCACCGCCGCCGTCCGCAGCGGTCTGCTCATGCTCGCCTGTGCGACGCTGGTCGCGGCGTGCGGGAGCGCGGCGCGCGCGCCCGCGTCGCTGCCGCGACCGCCCGCGCCGATCACCCTGAGCGTGCTGGTCGGCGATTCGCGCGTGTCGATATCGCCCGCGAGCGTCGGCGCCGGGCCGATCGTGTTCGTGGTGACCAACCAGTCGAGCCGCGCGCAGGCGCTCGCGATCGTCGACTCCCGGGGCTCGACGCTCGCCTCGACGGCGCCCATCAACCCGCAGGGCACGACCCGCCTCTCAACCGACTTCCCGCCCGGCGCCTACACGATCGCCACCGCGCCGCAGGGACGCACCGACGCCCAGCGCTCGCTACCAGCCGTCATCAGGCCCGCGAGGCTGAGGCTCGGAGCGGAGCGGCCGAACTCCGACGGGCAGCTGCTGCAGCCCTAGGCCGGCAGCCCGCTCGCGAATGCCGCGCTCCGGCGCGCTCCGGCGCGGATCGACCCGGCGCCGTCTCTGCGCGGGGTATCTTGCTTCTGTGCAATACTTGTGTGCATGCAAGCAATCACTGCGTCCGTGGATTCGCCCGCCGCTCCGGCGCCTGCGACCAGCGCACCGGCGAGCCCCTCCCTGCAATCGAAGGAGGCGGCAGCCGACCCCGCGGACCGGCTTGCCGACGCCCTGTACGCGCTGCTGGTCTGCGTGCACAAGAACTGCACCGCCGACCTGTTCGAGGCGATGGGCGAGCTGGAGCTGACGATGACCCAGACCAAGCTGCTGCAGAAGCTGGATCACGCGCAGCGAGAGGTGACGGTCAAGGCCGCGGCGCAGCTGCTGGGAGTGTCGCTGCCGGCCGCCTCGCGAGCCGTCGACGACCTCGTCCGCCGCGACATGATCGCGCGCCACGAGGACAGCCAGGACAGGCGGATGAAGCGCATCCGCCTCACCGGGACCGGGGAGGCCATGATCAGGCGAGTCAACGCCGCGCGGCTGAGCGGCGTGCGGCAGTTCGCCCACACCCTCGGCCAGGAGGACGCGGCGGCCCTGCTGAAGGCGCTGGGCCCGCTGCTGGAACGACCGGACCTGGCCGCCTGCCGGCCGGAAGGAGACCCGAACGAGTGACCAGGCGAATGCTCGACCACCGCCACGCCCTGATCAACGACGAGAACAGCCGCTGGTGGACGCTCGGCGCGATGTGCTTCGCGCTGTTCATGGTCATGCTCGACAACACCGTCGTCAACGTCGCGCTGCCCTCCATCCAGCGCGACCTGCACGCGTCCCTGTCGGCGCTCGAGTGGACCGTGAACGCATACACGCTGACGTTCGCGGTGCTGCTGGTGACCGGAGGCCGGCTGGGCGACATCTTCGGCCGCAGGCGCATGTTCCTGTTCGGAGTCGTCGTGTTCGGCGCCGCGAGCGCCGTGATCGGGTTCGTCCCCTCCGACACGCTCCTGGTCGCATTCCGTGCGGCGCAGGGGATCGGTGCCGCGTTCATGATGCCAGCGACGCTGTCGATCATCACCCAGGCGTTCCCGCCGCACCAGCGCGGGACCGCGATCGGCACGTGGGCCGGCGTCAGCGCGCTGGCGCTCGCGATCGGACCCGTGCTCGGCGGGTTCCTGACCCAGGACGTGAGCTGGCGCGCGATCTTCTTCATCAACCCGCCGATCGCCGTGATCGCCGTCGGCGTGACCCTGTTCGCGACCCGCGAGTCACGGGACGAGACCGTCGCGAGGACTGTCGACGTGCCCGGGATCGTCGCGATCACGGTCGGGCTCACCGCGCTCGTGCTGGCGCTGGTGGAGGGCAACTCCTGGCATTGGGGATCGGCGCGGGTGATCTCGCTGCTCGCGGTCTCGGCGGTGGCTGTCGCCGGCTTCCTGCGAACGGAGATCCGCGCGCGGGCGCCGATGGTCGACTTCACCTTCTTTCGCTCGCGGACGTTCCTGGGCGCGAACCTGGTCGGCCTGATCGTGTCGTTCGCGATGCTGGCGCAGTTCTTCTTCCTCGCGCTCTACATGCAGAACATCCTTCACTACAGTCCGCTTCAGACCGGGGTGCGATTCCTCCCGTCAACGATCGTGATCATCATCGCCGGGCCGCTCGCCGGACGCCTGACCGACCGGGTGGGGCCGCGGTCGCCGATGGTCGCGGGCCTGACGCTCGTCGCCGTGGCGCTGTTCATCCAGTCTCGGCTCACGGTGCACACGGGCTACGGGCTGCTGCTCCCCGGGTTCGTTCTGATGGGTCTCGGGATGGGGCTGACGATGTCGCCGATGAGCACCGCCGCGATGAACGCGGTCGATCGCACCAAGGCGGGCGTCGCCTCCGGCGTGCTGTCGATGAGCCGCATGGTCGGCGGCACCTTCGGCGTGGCGGTGATGGGCGCGCTGGTCACGGCCATCGGCAAGTCACAGCTGCAGCAGGGACTCCCGCACGTGCCGGCGGCCGTGCGCGACGCGATCGCCAACGCGCTGGGATCCGGGGCCGTGCCCGGCCACGCCGGGGCCCGGATCGCGGCGGTCACAAGGCAGGCGTTCGTCACCGCGCTCGGGACCGGGCTCACGATCGGGGCCGCGGTCACGCTGGTGGGCGCCGCGCTGGCCCTGGCGCTCGTCGCCGGCCGCCCGCCCGTGAGGCCGGCGGCGCCCTCGCAGGAGGCCGAGGGCCCGGGGGTCACGGCGCCGCAGGCCGAGCCGACGGTCGTCTGAGGGGCGCCGAGGCCGATCGCGGCCCGACCGGCTCGGCGGGCCCCATGCCGAGCCGCCGGTCGTCCGGGCGGCGCCGAGGCCGATCGCGGCCCGACCGGCTCGGCGCCGTGCTCCCGGGGGACGCAGGCCCGCCACACCTGGTCCGGGTACGATCCCGGGGACCGTCGACCCCGATCCAGGAAGGAGCCAGCGCGTTGGCAGTCGATCTGAGCCAAGTCGCGAACGTCGAGACAGAGCCGGGTGAGCTCCCCGCGACGATGGCCGCATGGGTGATCCGTAAGGAGCGCCAGGGCGAGCCTGTGGACGCCTTCAGGCTCGAGGAGATCGAGGTCCCGCAGCCAGGCGCCTTCGAGGTGGTCGTGCGCGTCATGGCGGCCGGCGTGAACTTCAACAACGTCTGGGCCGCGCTCGGCGAGCCGGTGTCGGTGTTCCGCTACCACCCGGACGAGGACCACCACATCGGCGGTTCGGACGCTTCCGGAATCGTCTGGAAGGTCGGCGAGGGCGTGACCCGCTGGAAGCCCGGCGACGAGGTCGTGGTCCACTGCAACCAGGCCTCCTACGAGGATCCCGAGGTCCACGGGCTCGATCCGCTCGCGGCCCCCAGCCAGCGGATCTGGGGCTATGAGACCAGCTGGGGCTCGTTCGCCCAGTTCTGCAAGGTGCAGGCGCAGCAGCTGCTGCCCAAGCCGCGCCACCTCGCATGGGAGGAGGCGGCGTCCTACGGGCTGACCTACTTCACCGCCTACCGGATGCTGATCGACCGCTGCGGGCTTCAGGCCGGACACCGGGTGCTGATCTGGGGGGCGGCCGGCGGTCTCGGCGTGTTCGCGACCCAGCTCTGCGCCCTCACCGGCGCGGACTCGGTCGGCGTCGTCTCCAGCGCCGAGAAGGGCGAGCTGATCGAGAAGCTCGGGGCCGTCGGGCACGTCAACCGCGGCGACTTCGACGGCATGATGCGCCGCGGCGGCGAGGGCCCGGACGAGGAGAAGGCGCGCTTCAAGGAGTCGCGACGGTTCTGCCAGGCTGTCGAGGAGATCCTCGGCGGGGCGCCGGACATCGTCTTCGAGCACGTCGGGAGGGCCACGTTCCCGACCTCGGTGCTGGCCGTCAAGCCGTTCGGCAAGGTTGTGATCTGCGGCGCGACCTCCGGCTACCAGCTGGACTTCGACGTCCGCTACCTGTGGATGCGCCAGAAGGAGATCGTCGGCTCGCACTTCGCCAACGCCTGGGAGGCGACGCGGGCCAACGAGCTGATAGAGCAGTCGAAGATACGGCCCGTTCTGTGGCGGACGATGGGCTTCGAGGGGGTGGCGGAGGCGCACCAGCTGCTGCGCGACAACCGCCATCTTGGAAAGATCGCGATCCTCGTCGGCACGACCGCCGAGGGACAGGGCCGGACCGCCGAGGGACCAGGCGCGATCCGGGCCGAGGTGGGAGCATAGGCATGGCTGATCTGGTTTGGGTTTCGTGGTACGCGACCGTCCTGCGGCAGGACTCCTTCGCGGGCGAGGTCGCGGAGATCGCTCCGGTGGCTCTGCGCTACGGGGCGACGCGCTATCAGGTTCACGTTTCGAACGACGATCGGTACCGGATCACCCAGATGACATGGGTGCCGTCCAAGCAGGCTTGGTATCGGTACTGGGACGGTCCTGAGATGATCGAGTTCCGCGCCCGCAACGTGGGTCGCTATCAGGTGCCGATCACCTACAGCTGGGCGGACGAGCTCACCTCAGGCGAGCTCGGGCCACAGGTCGAGAACGGCGGCGGGGACAAGGAGCCCGCGCCGACGCCGGCCGAGCCACAGGCGGCCTAGAGATCGACAGCGCGGGCGCGGCCGGCCGGCGCCGGCTCAGCCGGCCTCGCCGCCCTCGCTGACGCGCAGCGCGACCTCGAGCCAGAAGCGCGCCTCGGGATCGTCGAGCTCGGCGGAGAACAGCTCACGCAGCCGCCCCAGCCGGTAGCGGGCGGTCTGCGGGTGAACATCAAGTCGCTCCGCCACCGCCGAGAGGCGACCCTGCTCGGCGAGCCAGGCACCAAGGGTGTCCCGCAGCCTCCGCCGAGAGCCGGGCGTCAGCCCCGCCAGCGGAGCGAGCCGGTCGGCCGCCAGCTCGGCGGCGAGGCGCCGGTCGGAGCGCAGCAGCAGCTCGCCGGCGCGCTCGCGCGCGCAGACCACATCCCCGTCGCCGGAGGCGAGCTCCAGCGCCGCCCGCGCGCGATCGAAGCTGACCCGTGCCTGCGACCAGTCGACCGCCGTGCCGAGCCCGGCTCGGGCCTGCACGCCGGCGAGCGCGCGCTCGATCGCGGCGCGCTGGCCCGGGCCGTCGGGATCGACGACCAGCGCGCAGGTCAGCTCTCCGATCGTCTCGCGGATCGTCCCCGCGGGCAGCCGTGAGGCTGCCCGCTCACGCTGCCGGCCGACGATCGCGATCACGGCCAGGGAGCGAGGAAGGGGCCAGCGCGCCTCGGCCGCCGCAGCCTGCACGGACTCCGGATCGGCCGGCCGCTCGCGCACCAGCAGCGCCACCAACCGGCGCCGGCGCAGCTGCTCCTCCCCCGCGGCGGCCGACTGCTCCGCCGCGTGGCCCTCGGCCGACTCGGCCGAGAGGACGTCGATGTAGGCGAAGATCGACTCCGCCAGCAGATACAGGGTCTCAGGGTCCAGGCCGGCCTCGGCACCGATCGCAGCGAAGCGCCGCCAGGCGACGCGGGCGCCGATCCGGTAGGCGCTGAGGAGCGCCTCCAGGCTGCGCCCGGCGCGCATCTCGCCCTGGCCGAGCGCCCGGTAGACCTCGCTGCGCTCGACCGGCCCGCCCGCCTCGATCTCTGCCAGCAGATGGCGCAGCGCCTCCCCCACGCCGGCCCGGATCCCCTCGCCGAACGGGCCCTCCAGAGGCCGCCTGTAGGCGGGAACGGTGCCCACCGCCTCGATCATCTCACGCGCCACCTCGTCGAGCGCGGGCCGCAGCACCTCGGCCACGCTGGATGGGAGCTCATGCCACGGCTGCTCTTTCATTGGATTCACACAACTTCCCGGTCGCAGATCATGCGCCATACAGTAGAAAGCTGCGCGTGCGCACGTATCCTCCTTCTGGTTGAGCCGAAAACACAAGATTGCGAACCTGATCGGGGTGCCCCTGCCGCTGATCGGAGTGGTGGTGGCGATCGTCCTGCTCTGGAACCGCGCGATCGGGCCGCTGGAGCTCGGCCTGCTGGTCGTCCTCTACGGGCTGACCGCGCTGGGCGTGACGCTGGGCTTTCACCGGATGCTCACCCACCGGGCGTTCGAGTCCTCGCGCGCGTTCCGCGCGATCATCGCGGTGCTGGGCTCGATGGCGGTTCAGGGCTCCGTCCTCACGTGGGTCGCCGACCATCGCAAGCACCACGCGTTCACCGACCAGGAGGGCGATCCGCACTCCCCGCATCTGAGCGGCCCCGGGTTCCGGGGCGCCGTCAGGGGCCTGTGGCACGCCCATGTCGGTTGGCTGTTCGAGTCGGTCGGGATGGCGGATCGGTCCAGGTTCGTCCCCGACCTTCTCAGGGACCGCGTGATCACGGTCGTCGACAGGCTGTTCTGGCTCTGGGTCGCGCTCGGCTTCGCGATCCCGTTCGGGCTCGGGTGGCTGATCGGCGGCGGGCTCGGAGCGGCGCTCACCGCGGTCCTGTGGGGCGGCCTTGTCCGGGTGTTCCTCCTGCACCACGTGACCTGGTCGATCAACTCGGTCTGCCACTTCTTCGGCCGCCGCCGGTTCGCCGTCGAGGACGAGAGCCGCAACGTGTTCTGGCTGGCGCCCCTGTCGATGGGCGAGGCGTGGCATCACAACCACCATGCCTTCCCCACCTCGGCCTTCCACGGACTGGGTTCCTGGGAGCGCGTCGCCGATCCGACCGGGCTGCTGATCTCCCTGCTCGAGCGGCTCGGCGTGATCTGGAACGTGGTCCGGATCAGCCCGGAGCGCCAGGCCGCGAAGCTCGCGCCCTCGGGGCGCGGACCCGACGGGCTGTCCGCGGACCGGAGCTGAGCGCCGGCCGGCCGCGGATCGCGGTCAGCCAGTCTCCAGCGGGCCCATCGTGAGCCCGGCGCGCTCCAGCGCCTCCCAGTAGCCCTCGGCGTCCTCCCGCGGGCCGCTCCAGACGATCGCGCAGCCGGTGCGATGGATCCGGTCGGCGATCCGATAGCCGTCGGCGAGCGTCACGCCGGGCACGACGCGAGCCAGCGTCTCGGCCACGTGATCGAACGTGTTGTGGTTGTCGTTGAGCACGACGACGCGCCAGTGGCCCCCAAGACCACCGGACGGGAGGTCCGTGCGCGGCAGCTCCACGGTCAGGGACATCGTCGATTAACGATATCGCCGCACCGGTCCGCGCGCTGGCTGCGAGACTGCGCGGTCGGCGCTACGGCCGCTGCGGGCCGGTCCGCTTGCGCCGGGGGATCACGGGGAGGGCGCTCCCGGCGTTCAGGGCGCTAGGGCCGCTGCCCGCCGGCCCGCTTGCGCCAGTAGCGCTCATAGCCGAGGTACAGCTGCTCGGCCGGCACGATCTGCTCATAGGCGTCGGCCTGCTCCGGCGAGCCGCTTCGCAGGATCGTCTCACGCACGTTGGCAATGAACGCCTCGCGCCCGCGATCGCGAGCGACAGCGGACCACTCGTCCAGACGCTCGCCGAGCTCGTCGAGCTGCGCCTCGACATCCTCGGTCGATCCGAAGTGCGTCATCGCGAGCCGTTCCGGCCGCCAGCCGCGCACCAGTGCGATCGACTCGTGCCAGGCCTCGACGTCGACGTCGGGCGGCGGCGTGGGCGGGATCGTGATCGAGTCCGGTGTCACCCGCACCCCGCCGACGTCGCCCACGAATGCGGTCCCGTCATGCAGATAGCAGACGTGGTGCGAGGCGTGGCCGGGCGTGTAGGCGACGCGGAAGCCGCCGAGGACCGTCTCCCCGCCTGCGAGCACCTCCAGGTTTCGCTCCGGGACGGGCTTCATCTCGCCCCACACGAGCTCCATCCGATCGCCGTACAGGCGGCGCGCGCTCTCGTACAGCCGCGACGGATCGGCCATGTGCCTGGCTCCGCGCTCGTGCACGTAGACGCGCAGGTCCGGCCAGCGCTCGACGAGCGCCCCCGCGGCGCCGGCGTGATCGAGGTGGATGTGCGTCAGCAGCAGCGCCCGCGGCCGCCGGCCGCCGAGCGCCTCGAGCAGCACCGGCAGGCACGACCCGGGTCCGGGATCGATCAGCACGTCGCCGACCTGCCAGCAGCCGATGACTCGCGCGCGCCCTAGATGCTGGAGGTCGATCACGCGCATCGGCCAGCGATTGTTACACGGCCCCGCCGCGGGGCGCGATCGCGAGGCGAGGCCGGACATACAATGGCCCGATGGCCGATACCCCGCAAGTCCGGCTGCCCGAGCGCGACCGCCCGTGGCTGATGCGCACATACGCCGGGCACTCCGATGCGCAGAGCTCCAACGAGCTCTACCGGCGAAACCTGGCCAAGGGCCAGACCGGACTCTCGGTGGCGTTCGACCTCCCGACACAGACCGGCTACGACCCCGACGACGAGCTCGCGCGCGGAGAGGTGGGCAAGGTCGGAGTCTCGGTCGCGCACCTCGGCGACATGCGGACGCTGATGGCCGGCATCCCGCTCGATCAGATGAACACTTCGATGACGATCAACGCGACCGCCGCCTGGCTGCTCGCGCTCTACACGGTCGCTGCCGAGGAGCAGGGTGTCGCCGCCGAGAGCCTCCAGGGCACCACTCAGAACGACATCCTGAAGGAGTATCTGAGCCGGGGCACCTACGCCTTCCCGCCCGGCCCGAGCATGCGGCTGATCGCGGACACGATCGCCTACACCGTCGAGCACGTCCCGCGCTGGAACCCGATCAACATCTGCTCGTATCACCTCCAGGAGGCCGGGGCCACCCCCGTGCAGGAGATCGCCTACGCGCTGTGCAACGCGATCGCCGTGCTCGACGCGGTACGCGAGCGGGTCGGCGAGGAGCGGATGGGCAGCGTCTTCGGACGGATCTCGTTCTTCGTCAACGCCGGGGTGAGGTTCGTCGAGGAGCACGCGAAGCTTCGCGCGATGGCCCTCCTGTGGGACGAGCTCGGCCGGCTTCGCTATGGCGTCAGGGACGAGCGCCAGCGACGGTTCCGCTACGGCGTTCAGGTCAACTCGCTGGGGCTGACCGAGGCGCAGCCGGAGAACAATGTCTACCGGATCGCGCTGGAGGCGCTCGCCGTCACGCTCGGGCGTGACGCGCGCGCCCGAGCGCTTCAGCTGCCGGCCTGGAACGAGGCGCTCGGCCTGCCGCGCCCCTGGGACCAGCAGTGGTCCCTGCGGCTGCAGCAGATCCTCGCCTACGAGACCGACCTGCTGGAGTACCCGGACATCTTCGAGGGATCGCACGTGATGGACGGGCTCGTCGCGCAACTGGCCCAGGGCGCGCGCGAGGAGATGGCGCGCGTGGCCGAGCTCGGCGGTGCGGTGCAGGCCGTCGACTACATGAAGTCGGCGCTCGTCGAGTCCCATCGCGAGCGGTGGCGGCGGATCGAGTCAGGCGAGCTGACGGTCGTCGGGATGAACCGCTTCCAGACCAGCGAGCCCTCGCCGCTGACCGCCGACGCCGACGGCGGGATCATGATCGTCGACCCGGAGGTCGAGGAGCGCCGCATCCTGGAGCTCGCGCAATGGCGCCGCCAGCGAGACCAGCCCGCGGTCGACGAGGCGCTGGCACGGCTGGCGCAGGCGGCGCGGGACGAGTCTGAGAGCATCATGCCGGCGACGATCCAGGCCGCCCGTGCCGGGGTGACGACGGGCGAATGGGCGCGGACGCTGCGCGAGGTGTTCGGCTCATACCGGGCTCCCACCGGGGTCGGCGATGCGGCCGGGGTCCCGAGCGAGGGGGTCGCCGCGCTCCGCGAGGAGGTTGAGCGGGTGTCTGAGGAGCTCGGTCGCAGGCTGAAGCTGCTGATCGGCAAGCCGGGGCTCGACGGGCACTCGAACGGGGCCGAGCAGATCGCGGTCCGGGCCAGGGACGCAGGCATGGACGTCGTCTACGAGGGGATCCGCCTGACGCCCAGGCAGATCGCGTCCTCGGCCGCCCAGGAGGGCGTGCACGTGGTCGGACTCTCGATCCTCTCGGGCTCGCACTCCAAGCTGATCCCGTCGGTCCTGGAGGAGCTGGCGCAGGCCGGCGTCGGCGACGTGCCCGTCGTCGTCGGCGGGATCATCCCGGAGGCCGACGCGGAGGCGCTGCGGGCAGCCGGGGTGGCCGCCGTCTACACCCCCAAGGACTGGGATCTGAACGCGATGATCCGCGACATCGTGCGCCTCGCGGGCCGGGGGGCGAACCTGCACGAGGGCGCCGACGCGACCGCGACGGCTTGAAGGACCCCAGAACCGACGGCCGCCGGCTGGGCGAGCGCTTGCGCGCCCGCGATCTGACGGCCGCGCCCGCCGCGCTCAACCTCGTCGAGAGCCGCGCCGACACGGCTCGCTCGGAGACCGAGGCGCTGCTGGCGACCGTCTCCCCCGCCGCGCTCGGCGGCGAGGCGCCCGCTCGGATCGTCGGCGTCACCGGCCCGCCCGGAGTCGGGAAGTCGACCCTGCTCTCGGGGCTGCTCGCCGCGTGGCGCCGGCGCGGCGAGTCGGTCGCGCTGCTGGCGGTCGATCCGAGCTCGCGCCGCTCCGGGGGGTCGCTGCTGGGCGACCGGGCGCGCATCGACCGGGACCCCTCGGACGCCTCGGTGTTCATCCGCTCGACCGCAGCCGGCGATCGGCTCGGCGGGCTCGCCCCCGCGACACGGGCGGCCGTGGCGGCGCTCTCGGCGGCGTTCGACGTGGTGGTGATCGAGACGGTCGGCGTCGGGCAGTCCGAGACCGAGGTCGCGGAGGTCGCCGACACGGTCGCAGTCGTGATCCAGCCCGGCTCGGGCGACGTCCTCCAGTTCCTCAAGGCCGGGATCATGGAGGTCCCCGACGTGCTGGTGGTCAACAAGGCCGATCTCGGAGCGGTCGCCGATCGCGCGATGGCCGACCTGAGGGCAGCGCTGCGATCGCTCGGCGCCCGGAACACGTCGGTCATCGCGGTTTCCTCCGTCCCGCCGCCGCGTGGCATCGACGCGCTCGTGGAGGCGCTTGACCAGCACCACGCGTCGCTCGCGCTGCCGGCTCGCCGCGCCGACGCGCGTCGGATGCACGCGCTGGCCGACTTCGCCGCCGAGCACGGCGACGCCGGGATGCGCGCACTCGGAGGCCGGCGCGCCGCGGAGCGCTGGCTAGCCGAGCAGGACGGCCTGCGCGACGCGGCCACGCTGCGCCGAGAGCTGGAGCGAAGGGCGGGCCGGGCCGCCCGGGCGCCCGGCGGCCCGGGAGAGCCGTGAGCACCGCCGACAGCCGGCCGATCCGGCTCGCGGACGAGCCGCTGATCAAGGACGGCACCTCGCTGCGGCCCTGGCGAGACGACGATCTGGCCGCGCTGACCGAAGCAGGTCAGGACCCGGAGATCTCACGCTGGACCAGCGTTCCGCACCCGTATCGTGAGGCGGACGCACGCGCCTACCTGCGCCAGCGCCGGGAGGCGACCGCGGCCGGGGCGACCGCTCCGTTCGCGATCGCGCAGCCCGGCGACGGACGGCTGCTGGGCTCGATCGCGCTGTCTCGCCTGCACTGGGCGCAACGTCGCGGCGAGGTGGGCTACTGGCTGGCCAGGTGGGCGCGCGGGCAGGGCCACGCGACGCGGGCGGTGCGGCTGATCTGCGCCTGGGGCTTCTCGTCCCTGGGGCTTGAGCGGATCGAGCTGATGGCCGCGACCGGCAACCTCGCGTCCCAGCGGGTCGCCGAGCGCTGCGGGTTCACCCGCGAGGCGGTGCTGCGCCACCACCTGCGGGGCCGCGACGGCTACCAGGACATGGTCGTCTTCGGACTGCTCGCCGGCGAGCTGCCGCCGGGCTGAGCGCGACGCGGATCTGCTCCGGCTCCGGGATCATCGATCGAACGTGGCCCTGCTGCTCCTCTTCGCGCTGATCGCCGGCGCCGGCACCGCGATCACCCCGTGCGTCCTGCCGGTCGTCCCAGCCCTGCTGTCAGCCAGCGCGGCGGGTGGGCGGCGCCGGCCGATCGGGATCGTGCTGGGCCTGGCCGTCACGTTCACGATCGCGATCGTCGCGCTCGCCCAGCTGGTCCGGGGGGTCGGCCTGGCGGCCGGAGCTGCGCGAACGACCGCGATCGTGGTGCTGATCGCATTCGGAGCCCTGCTGCTGATGCCCGCGCTGGCCGAGCGCCTCCAGGCCCCGCTGTCGCGCCTCGCCCGCTTCGGACCGCGCACGCGTGGCACCGGCTTCTGGTCCGGGGCGTGCGTGGGGGGCGCGCTCGGCTTCGTCTGCGCCCCCTGCGCCGGACCGATCCTCGCGGCGGTCACCTCGGTGAGCGCGTCGACCGGGGCCAACGCCCGCGTGGTCGCCGTGGCGCTCGCGTACGCAGCCGGGCTCAGCGCGGTGATGCTGCTCTACGGCCTCGGCGGCCGCGCGGTGCTCGGCGCGATCCGCCGGCGGGCCCGGGGGCACGCGGTGGAACGATCGCTCGGAGCCGTCCTGCTCGTGACGGGCATCGTGATGGCGGCCAACCTCGACGTCCGCTTCGAGGAGGCGCTCGCGCGCGACACAAGCCTGCCGGCCTTCCTGGTCGACCCGACGCGCGCGCTCGAGGCATCACGCGCCGTCCAGAGCCGCCTCGCGTCGCTGCGGCCGCCATCGCGCTTCGCGGCGCGCCAGGCGATCGACGCCTCCGCGACCCCCGTGGCGGCTCACGCCGGTGTGGCGATCCCGGGCGTGCGCACGCCGCCGCTGCCGAGCCTCGGGCCCGCGCCGTCGTTCACCGACACCCAGCGCTGGTTCAACACGCCCGGCGGCCGGCCGCTGACGCTCGCCGGGCTGCGCGGCCACGTGGTGCTGGTCGACTTCTGGACCTACACGTGCATCAACTGCATCCGGACGCTCCCGTTCCTCAAGGGGCTCTGGGCCACCTACCACCGGTACGGGCTGGAGATCGTGGGGGTCGAGACGCCGGAGTTCACGTTCGAGCAGGATGCGGCCAACGTGCGGCAGGCGATCGCGTCCGACGGGCTGCGATACCCGGTCGTCCAGGACAACCGGTACGGCACCTGGAACGCCTACCAGAACCAGTACTGGCCGGCCGAGTACCTGATCGACGCGCACGGGCAGGTGCGTCATGTTCAGTTCGGGGAGGGCGGCTACCGCCAGGACGAGGCGGCCGTCCGCGAGCTGCTCTACGAGGCGGGTGCGCGCAGCCTGCCGCCGCCGATGACCGTTCATGAGACGCTGCCGTCCGCGGGGCTGAGGACACCGGAGACCTACCTCAACCCGCAGCGAGCTGCCGGCGAGATGCTGGCCGCGCCGCTGACCGTCGGCGCGCACCGCTACGCCGGGGTGCGCTCGCCGGTCCTGAACGAGTTCGGCCTGCGCGGCTACTGGAGGGTGAGCTCGCAGGCGGTCACGTCGCTGGCGGCGGGCGACACGATCACCGGCCGCTTCGACGCCCGCGACGTCTACCTGGTCATGACCTCGGCCGGGGACCGACCGCGGCGGGTCGCGGTGCTGCTCGACGGGCGTCCGATCCCGGCCGCCGACGCGGGCGCCGACGTGAGCGGAGGTCAGGTGACCGTCGTGGGCCAGCGCCTCTACGCGCTCGTGTCGCTGCCGGCCGACGAACGGCGGACCGTGACGCTGGAGGTGCCTCCCGGGGTCAGCGCATACGACTTCACGTTCGGCTGAGCCCCGAATCGCATCCGGGAGGGCGTCCTATCATCAGGACGATGGAGGGCTCGACCGAGGTCCGCAGCTGGCTCCGCTGCTATCGCTGCTGGTCTCAGAACCTGGAGGTCCAGGTCCACTACGAGGGAATCCATCGGATCGACCCTGAGACGGGGGAGCGCGGCGAGGTCGTTGACGAGATGCAGGAGGCCGTCGTCCAGTGTCTGGAGTGCATGCACGACCAGCCCCACCTGGGCTTCCACAACGGGCGCGTCGAGCCTGTCGAGGATCGCTGGGAGCGAATGATCGCCGGCACACCATGGGTCGCCTCGTGCACCGTCACCGTCGACGCCGACGACGTCGAGACGTGCTCGGGCCCGGAGGCCGGGGATGCGCTGTCGTACGCCGCCTTCGGCGACCACGGCACGCGGGAGTTCTTCACCCACGTGCGCTTCCACAAGCATGAGGAGGAGCGGATCGTGGTTCACCTGCTCGTGGAGCTGTACTCGCGCTCCGCGGAGGAGGCGACCGAGGTGCTTGAGCAGGCTGCGCGCGGCCAGCTGGCGATCACCTCGCTGGCCGAGGAGTCGCGTCCGCCCGCGTCGACGGGAGACGCGCGGCACTGATCTCGGTCCGGGCGTGTCTCCGGACGCGCCACTGCCACGCCTCGCCTGCGATCAGCGCCACCGCCACGGGCACCGTCGCCGGCAGCTCCGAGATGAAGAAGAACAGCAGGTCGAACAGGGCCGCGAGGATCAGCGTCAGCAGGGCCATCGGCGCCTGGCGGCGACCCTCACGGGCCAGCACGGCCCCCAGCAGCCCGGCCACGAACAGGTCTCCGTAGCCGAGCGAGACGGTTCCGAACAGGACGCTCTGCAGCTGTGGCAGGCCGCTGCCCGGCAGCGGAGCCGCCGTCACAAGCGTGTTGTTGGGCGCCTGCAGCAGGTCGGAGGCGACCAGCCAGACGTCGGCCACCGACATCGCGACGAGTCCGAGCTTCAGCCATCGCGGCGGAGTCACGGCCGCCAGGAGCACCCCGAGCGTGACGCAGCTGAGAGCCGACAGCAGGGCCGCCGCCAACTCGCCCCACAGCGTCGCCCGCGACGCCCACGCAAGCACGAACAGCCCCGCCGCTATCGGCGCCGCCCAACGGCGAGCGCCGCGGGCGGACCATCCCAGCGCCGCCGCGGCGAGGATCGGCACCGCGATCAGCGCCAGCCACGTGATCCCCGTGGCCGTCGCGGACGCGTAGCGGATCATGTAGATCACGCCGACGATCGAGGCGATCGGGATCACCGCCCAGGCCGGGTGGGAGAAGCGGCGGATCCATCCCACCTCAGGCGGGCGCCGAGGCGCGAGCACGACGCCGGCCTGCAGCGCGAGCACCGCGACGTCCGATGGGATGAACGCCAGCGCCATGCCCGCAAAGGCTAGGGCGCCGGCCTAAACGTCTGCGAAGAGGCGCGGCCGGGACAGCCCTGGGCGCCGGCGCCCCGGCCGACGTCCCGCGCGGGCTCCCGGCCCGAACCTCTAGGCCGCCGCCAGGCGTCGCTCCAGCTCGTCCATCTGTGCCGCCAGCTCGGATGGGAGCCTGTCCCCGAACCGCGCGAGGTGGGCCCTGATCTCCGGCAGCGCCGCCGCCCACGCGGCCGTGTCGACCTCCAGGAGGGTGGCCATCGTCTCGCCGTCGATCCCGAGTCCGGTCGTGTCGATCCCGCCGTCGCCGATCGGAGGCACCAGCCCGATCGGCGTGTCGACCGCCTCGGCATCCCCGGCGACGCGGCGGAAGACCCACGCCAGGACGCGCGCGTTCTCGCCGTAGCCAGGCCACATGAACCTGCCATCGGCGCCCTTGCGGAACCAGTTCACGTGGAAGACCCTCGGCATCCGCGCGCCCTCACGCCGCGCGACCGTCAGCCAATGAGCGAAGTAGTCCCCCATGTGGTAGCCGCAGAAGGGCAGCATCGCCATCGGATCGAAGCGCAGCGCCCCGACCGCGCCGGTCTGGGCGGCGGTGGTCTCGGAGGCCATCGTCGCGCCGAGGAATGTCCCATGCTCCCAGTCGCGCGCCTCGAAGACGAGCGGCACGGTCGAGGCGCGTCTGCCCCCGAGAAGGATCGCCGAGATCGGCACCCCCCTCGGGTCCTCCCATTCGGGCGCCATCGACGGGCACCGGGCCGCCGCGACGGTGAACCTCGCGTTCGGGTGCGCCGCCGGGCGTCCCGCGTCCGGCGTCCACTCCTGGCCGCGCCAGTCGGTCGCGTGCGCCGGCGGCGCCTCGGTCAGCCCCTCCCACCAGACGTCCCCGTCGGGGGTCCTGGCGCAGTTGGTGAAGATCGTGTCGGCCGCGACCATGTCGATCGCGTTGGCGTTGGTCAGAGCGCTGGTGTTGGGTGCGACGCCGAAGAATCCGCTCTCGGGGTTGACGGCGTAGAGGCGGCCATCCTCGCCGAACTTCATCCACGCGATGTCGTCGCCGATCGTCTCGACCCTCCAGCCAGGCAGCGCGGGGACCATCATCGCCAGGTTGGTCTTGCCGCACGCGCTCGGGAACGCGCCCGCGAAGTAGCTGACCTCGCCCTCCGGCGAGGTCAGCTTGAGGATCAGCATGTGCTCGGCCATCCAGCCCTGCTCACGGGCCATCACCGATGCCATCCGCAGCGCGAAGCACTTCTTGCCCAGCAGCGCGTTGCCCCCGTAGCCGGAGCCGAACGACCAGATCTCACGCGTCTCCGGGTAGTGGACGATGTACTTGTTGTCGGCGTTGCAGGGCCACGGCACGTCCCTGGCGCCATCGATCAGCGGAGCGCCGACGGAGTGCACGCACGGGACGAACTCGCCATCGCTCCCGAGCGCGTCCAGTGCCGCCTGTCCCATCCGGGTCATGATCCGCATCGACACCGCCACGTACGGAGAGTCGGTGAGCTGCACGCCGATGTGGGAGATCGGCGAGCCGATCGGGCCCATGGAGAAGGGGACCACGTACATGGTGCGCCCGCGCATGGAGCCCCTGAACAGGCCGCCGAGGGTCTCCCGCATCTGGGCCGGGTCGCGCCAGTTGTTGTTGGGGCCCGCATCGGAATCCCGCTCAGAGCAGATGAAGGTGCGATCCTCGACCCGAGCCACGTCGGCCGGGTCCGAGAGCGCCAGGTAGGAGCCGGGGCGCTTGACATCGGACAGGCGCTCGAACGTGCCGGCGTCGATCAGCGCCTGCGCCAGCAGGTCGTACTCCTCCGCGGAGCCGTCACACCAGTGGATCGCATCCGGCTGCGTGAGCGCCCCGACCTCGTCTACCCAGGCCAGCAGGCCCTCGTGGTTCGTCGTCGCCTGGCGGGTCGGTGCGGTGTTTGCCATCGGGTGCGGTGCTCCTTGAATGGGCTATGGCTATGAAAGAACGGGCGCAGGCTATGGAAGCCTACCCGCAAGGCCCGCGAGCCGGCTCAAGCACCGTGAGCCAGGCACCGGCACGCATTCGCCCGCCGGCGGCCGGGGGGCGCGACGAGACGCCCACCGTGGCGACGGCCCCAGACCGGTCCGGGCCCGCCGGCGGCCGGGGAGCGCGGCGAGACGCCCGTGCTGCGTCACGGGCCTCGCCGCGGTCCCCTGCGCCGGTGGCGTCAGGCGCCGTCCGGGCGCCTCGGCACCAGCACCAGGCGCTTGAACTCGGCGACCAGGACGCCATCCTGGTTGAGCACGCGGGTGTGCACGCGGACGGTGCCACGGTCGGGCTTGGACTTGGACTCACGCACCTCCAGCACCTCCGACTCGCAGAACAGCGTGTCCCCGTGGAACACCGGGGCCGGATGGCTGAGCTCCTCGGTGGCGAGGTTGGCGATCGCCTTGCCGCTGACGTCCGAGACGCTCATCCCAAGCGCCAGCGAGTAGACGAGCGGCCCGACCACCACGTTGCGCCCCTGCTGGGACTGGCTGGCGTAGACGTCGTTGATGTGCAGCGGATGATGGTTCATCGTCAGCAGGCAGAACAGGTGATCGTCGGCCTCGGTGACGGTCTTGGCGGGCCAGTGCTTGTAGACGGCGCCGACCTCGAACTCCTCTAGGTAGCGTCCATAGGGGTGCCCCCCGCTCTTCTCGCGGGCGGCCTGATCGGTCTCGACTTCGGGCATTCGCAGACAGCTCCTGGTTGGGTTCCTCGATCTGGGAGGCCGTGAAGGATGCCACCGCTCCCCACGCACCGGCGCGCGCCGACCGCTAGCTTTGACTGCCCACGACCAGGAGACGAGCTGTGCGAAACCCTCGCGACTTCGGAAAGCCCTTGGCGATCGGCGCGCCCACGCCGATGCTGCAGATCCCGTTCAAGCCGTCCCGGATGATCCACTTCTTCGACGCCTCGAACGAGAAGATGTTCGCCAAGCTGCCCGAGATGGCGGCGCAGGCCGACATCCTGCTGGGCAACCTGGAGGACGCCGTCCCCGTCGACCGCAAGCTCGCCGCGCGCGAGGGCCTGGTACGCGCCGGACGCGAGGTCGACTTCGGACAGACCGCGCTGTGGGCGCGCGTCAACAGCCTTGAGTCGCCATGGGCGCTGGACGACCTGACGACGCTTGTCACCGAGATCGGGCACCGCCTCGAGGTCGTGATGATCCCGAAGGTCGAGGGCCCGTGGGACATCCACTACGTCGATCGACTGCTGGCCCAGCTTGAGGCGCGCGCAGGCCTCGACCGGCCGATCCTGGTGCACGCGATCCTCGAGACGAGCCTGGGCGTCGTGAACCTGGAGGAGATCGCGACCGCGAGTCCGCGGATGCAGGGGATGAGCTTCGGCCCGGCCGACCTGGCGGCGAGCAGGCGGATGAAGACCACGCGGGTCGGCGGCGGCCATCCCGGCTACCGGGTGCTCAACGATCCCGATCCGGACGCCCCCGACGCGCTGCGTCCATCGTCGCAGCAGGACCCCTGGCACTACTCGATCGCTCGCATGGTCGACGCCTGCACGTCGGCCGGGATCCTGCCGTTCTACGGCCCGTTCGGCGACATCCGCGACGTCGAGGGATGCGAGACCCAGTTCCGGGCGGCGTTCCTGCTCGGATGCGTCGGCGCCTGGTCGCTCCATCCGGTCCAGATCGAGATCGCAAAGCGCGTCTTCAGCCCGGACCCTGACGAGGTCCGCTTCGCCCGCCGGGTCCTTGAGGCCATCCCGGACGGACGTGGCGTGCACATGATCGACGGCAAGATGCAGGACGACGCGACCTGGAAGCAGTGCAGGGTGATGGTCGACCTGGCCGAGATGCTCGCCGAGCGCGACCCCCAGCTGGCCGAGGCGTACGGCTTTGACCAGGCGCGCTGAGCTCCGGGCTCGCTCCTCCGGCGACCGGTCCCCGGCCCGCTGACCCCGGAGCGCATCCGATGCCCGACATCTCGCTCCTGACCGCCTCGGCCGCCGGCGCGAACCAGAATCCCGCCGGCGCGAACCAGGATTCCGTCGGCCGGCCGGCCGAGTCCCGCCCGGAGGCGGCCGGCGGACGATGAGCGAGCCGGCCGCCGGGTCACGCACGATCGAGGTGAAGCGTGATGGCGCGGTTGCCTGGGTCGTCCTCGACCGCCCGCAGTCGCTCAACGCCTGGACCACGCGGCTCGGTCGCGAGCTGGTGTCCGCGACCGACGAGCTCGCCGCCGATCCGGGCGTGCGAGCGATCGTGCTGACGGGCGCCGGGCGTGCCTTCTCATCGGGAGCGGACCTGCGCGAAGGCCTCCAGGACCCCTCCGTCGGGGACGTCAGCGACGCGCTGAGGGAGATCTACCATCCCGCGATCCTCCGCCTGCGGACGCTTCCGAAGCCGGTCATCGCAGCCGTCAACGGCCCCGCGGTCGGGATCGGGTGCTCGCTGGCCCTCGCCGCCGACCTGATCGTCGCGGCGCGCTCGGCGTACTTCCTGCTGGCGTTCGTCAACATCGGGCTGGGGCTGGACGGCGGTGCCTCCCAGACGCTGACCGCCCGCGTCGGGCATGCGCGAGCGTCGGAGATCGCGCTCCTGGGCGAGCGAATCGGCGCCGAGCAGGCGCTGCAGTGGGGGTTGGTCAACCGGGTCGTCGACGACGGAGATCTGCGCGACGCGGCCGGTGACCTGGCGCGACGGCTGGCGGCCGGGCCGCCCGGATCACATGCCGCGATCAAGCGGACGCTGAACCACGCCGCCTACGCGCAGTTCGCGCAGCTGCTCGAGCTTGAGGCGACGCTGCAGGGCGAGCTCGCCGGATCAGGCGACTTCGCCGAGGGCGTGGCGGCTTTCCTGGAGAGGCGCGCTCCCCGGTTCACGGGCGGTTAGGCGCACGATGGCCGCGACCCCCGCCTGCGCCCGGCCGCCCGGCGCGAGATGAGCGGCGAGCGAGTGCCGGAGATGCCGCCTCCGGGCATGGAAGCGAGCGCCGCCGGGCGGCGGGGCGTGGACGTCCGGGCCGCCACCAGAGCCGACGTGCCGGTGATTCACCGGTTCATCGTCGAACTGGCGATCTACGAGCGTGAGCCGAACGCTGTCAGGGGAACCGAGGAGATGCTGGAGCGGGCCCTGTTCGGACCCTCGCCGAGCGCGGAGGCGCTCATCGCCGAGGTCGGCGGCGAGCCGGCCGGGTTCGCGATCTTCTGCGGCAGCTTCTCCACCTGGGAGGCGCTGCCGGGGATCTGGCTGGAGGACCTCTACGTCTCCGAGCGGCATCGCGGTGCGGGAGCCGGCAGGGCCCTGCTGGCACGGCTCGCGGAGCTGGCGATCGAACGTGGCTGCGCCCGGCTTGAATGGCACGCGCTCGACTGGAACGCGCCGGCGCTGCGCTTCTACGAGCGGCTGGGAGCCGACCGGATGCCCGAATGGGACCTGCATCGCCTCTCGGGAGACGCGTTGAGGCGAGTGGCGGGCAGCTGACCCGCCACGCCC
>JAJZWB010000151.1 GCA_021846845.1 Actinomycetes bacterium
CCCGCCGCGAGCGCCTCGCCGACGACCTGCTCGTCGGCGTCCGGGATGCCGCTCCCGCTCACCCCGGGTCAGCAGGCGAAGATCCTGCCGAATGGCCTGGCGGCCGCACCGGCGAGTGCGCCGGCAGCGGTGAAGCTCGCAATCGCCGCCGGCAACCAGCTGATCTCGAAGCCGTACATCTGGGGCGGCGGACACGGCCTCCCGCTCAGCCAGATCGACTCCGGCTACGACTGCTCGGGCGCCACCAGCTACATCCTGCACGGCGCCAGCGCCCTTGGGCTGTACGCGGAAGATTCAACCCAGCTCGAGAGCTACGGTCAGTCCGGCCCCGGGGCGTGGATCACCGTCTATGCGAACTCCGGCCACGCGTTCATCGCAGTCGCCGGCATCGTGATGAACACCGCCTGGTACGCGCCGGTCAACCCAACCGTTCCGGACAGCGGACCGCGGTGGCAGCCCGCGTCGACGATCCCTGCCCAGTACGCGGGAGATCAGTGCGGCGGCTTCGTCCAGCGCCACCCTCAGGGCCTCTGAACATGCGCCACCGCGTCGCCTCCCTGCCGGTGCTCTCGGTGCTCGCCGCCGTAGCGCTGACCGGCTGCGGAATCTCAGATCCGTACGCCGGTAAGCATGCCTCGACGTCGACGTCGTCGAGCGGGGCGGCTGCCACGGTCACAAACGCGGACCCGACACCGGAGCGCGGCGGGACGATCCCGGCGGGCGCTCGCGCCGCGCAGTCCTCAATCTCCACCCGCGCCGCACAGCCGACGCCGCAGGCAGCGCTTCAGCGGTATGCGCGTCTATACGTGAACTGGACCGCAGCGACGGTCGCGGCGGTCCAGCATGAGCTCGCCGCTATGTCGGAGGGTCAGGCTCGGGCCCAGGCGCTGCAGGCTGCGGCGAGCTACGCCCGCGACCAGACGCTCGCGCAGAGCGGCGTCGCGAACAGCGGCCAGCTCGTCGCCATCAGCCCCAGCATCACCACACCGGGCCAGTGGGTCCTCGTGACCTCGGAGCAGACCACCGGCAAGGGCGACTACTCGGGCCTCCCTCCAACGCTGCACGTCATCTACGGGCAGGTCATTCGGACGTCGAAAGGCTGGGTCGTAAGCGAATGGGCGCCGCAGAACTGACCGGCTTCACCCCGGCGACCATCCGCACCGGCGCCACGTTGAGGCGACCTCTCCAGTCCCGAACGACCACACAAGCCGCGTGGATCGCCATCTCCTACTCAGCGCTCTGGCTCATCACGCTGCTCGCAGCGGTGGTCGGCATCGCTGTGCCCGAGCTGGCACCGGCCGGTGGACCTCACCCAACGCTGCACGGGACCTTCGATGACCTGGTGGCGATCGCCGGCACGAACGCCCGGGTGCTATCCGCGCCGTTTCTACTGGCTTGGTTCCGCTTCCCGGCTCACCCGCGTTCCCGCTTGCTCGCCGATCTCCTGATCACCGCGATCCTCGGTGTCAACGCGCTGCACGTCGGACTCGCGCTCGGCCGGTGGCAATTGCGCCTGCTCCCGTACGTGCCGCAGCTGCCGCTCGAATGGCTCGCCGCCGCTCTGGCTGCAGCAGCTTGGCTGAACCTCAGGACGGGGGCCCGAAGGCAGACGGCAGTTGCCTACCTCACAGCGGTCCTCGTTGTGATCGTTGCGGCGGCGACCGTGGAGACGATCGCGACCCCGCACGTCCGCGCTCGCAGCCTCGACGGCAGGCTCGACTCAGCGGCAACGGCGCATCTATCACTTGGCCCAGCCTCTGAGCGGAAGGCCGGGGGTGGATTGCCTGCGCTCCGATCGTGCGCCGGCGTCGGCACTCGCTTCAAGGTCGCTCCGCTCCCTTCCCCTCGCTGTCGCTCGGTTCCGCTCGGCCGTCTGGCCAGCGCTGCCGGGCTACGTCAACCACCCCCGGATCCCGCAAAGGAGGGACCACCGTGAACGCAGTGTGTGTTTCTTGGAATTGCCTCCAGGTGACGCACGCCGCAGGCTGGGCGCTGCTCCCGCCGTCCGGGGGAGCGGATAGATGCCGTCGCTGATCACGGCATCTACCGAGGAGGTTGGGATGGACCTGGGTTCTGAGGACCGCGCCATCGCGCGAAGCGACGAGCTGGAGGCGAGGAGCGCCGCGCGGTGGCGCGGGCGCGCCGTCGGCGCCACCCCCGACGAGCTCGTCGAGCGTTGGCCGGTGCTGGCGTCGTGCTCTTGGGCGCCGCGGTGGCTTGATGTGCAGCGCGATCTGGGCCGGTCGCCGCAGACGGTGCAGGCGTACGCGCGGTCGCTCGTTGACTACCTGGACTACTGCGAGCGGGCGGGCGTCGATGTCGTTGCCGCCGGACGGGCGGACGTCGCGGGCTATCTGGGTGATCTGCGGGAGCGCCCGAGCCGCCGTGGCGCGAACGTGATCGCGATCGACTCAGGTGCCGGCCTTGCGAACGCGACGCTGCAGCTGCGCGTCACGGTGGTCCGGTTGTTCTACGACTTCCTCGTCGAGGAGCGCGTCCGGGATCGCAATCCCGTCGCGCGCGGGTACCGCTCAGCGGACGAGCGCGCCGGCCGGCGTGGCCTCGTCGCGCGTCTGGATCCATTGCCGTGGATCCCGACCGACGCGCAGTGGCGAGCGATCCTCGAGGTCGCCGCCGGCGAGGGGCTGCGGAACCGGCTGATGCTCGCCCTGGCATACGACGCCGCGCTGCGCCGCGAAGAACTGTGCCTGCTCGGGACCGAAGATCTCGATCCAGCACACCGGACGGTCTCGGTGCGAGCGGAGACGACGAAGTCAAAGCGCGGCCGGGTTGTGCCCTACTCGGCGGTCGCCGGCCAGCTCCTGGCGCGGTACCTGACGCATCGCCGATCGGTCACCACGGCCCGAGGCGCGTTGTTCGTGTCGGAGTCTCCGCGCAACCGCGGCCAGGGCGTGACTGCGTGGACGTGGTCGAAGGTGGTGCGGTCGATCGCGGTCCGGGCCGGCGTGCCTGCGTTCAGCACCCACACGCTCAGGCACCTCTGTTTGACGGACCTGGCGCGCTCGGGGTGGGAGCTTCATCAGATCGCGACGTTCGCGGGGCATCGCTCGACTGATACGACGCAGCGCTACATCCATCTCTCGGGCCGCGATCTCGCGCAGCGGTTGCAGAGCGGGATGATGCAGATCCATCAGGCGCGGGTCGCGCAGCTCGGCGAGGTGCTCGGATGACCGCGCCAGCCTGGTTTTCACGCGGCGGCTGGCGGGGTCTGGCCGGGATCGGTCTGCTCGGCGATGATCTCGCCGCACAGCTCGACGCACTCGTTGCAGATCGCGACGTCGGGGGTCGGGCCACACACGATCGAGGCGACCTCGTCTCCCGGCTTGCCGCAGAACGAGCACCGGATCTCGTCAAGCATCGGCGGTGGCGGCGGGGTGTCGGGGCCCATCCTCGGAACGCTAGCGCCGGGATGGTGCGGGCATGACTGCCCTGGCGGCGGTGCGCGAGCCGGAGCGGCGGTGGACGCCGCTGCTCGATCGGGCGCGCTATGAGCGCACCGCGATCCTGACGACGGCGGAGCGGGGCGCGCTGGCGCTCATCGCGGAGCACCGGTATCGGTGGCCGGCTGGTGTCGCGGGCACAATCCGGCGACTGACCGCACCGATCGATGCCGCGCTGGACGTGATCGACTCGCACCCGGATTGGTGGGGTCGCTCCTCGACTCGCTCGCTGCTGCTCGCCGGGTCGCGAGAGCACGGGCTCGCGTTCTGGGGCTGGGACCGCGACCAGTGGCTGCACACTGTCGGCGGCGCCGGGCCGAACTACCGCCAAGCGGTTGCCGCGGTCGCCTACCTGCTCTGCGACCAGCGCGACCTGCACCACGCGTTTGGGGGCTGGAAGCTGCGGCTGTTCACCTGCCGAGTGTTCGGCCGCGAGCCGGTCGACGGTGCGCTCGCCCGGATCCAGGGGTACCTCGACGGGCTCGGGCAGGCGACGATGCTGGGCCGCCCGAACCTGCAGGGCGCGCTCTATGAGCTGATGCTGCTCGCCGGAACGCCGTTGCTCGAGGACCTCGCCGACCACGGCGAACTGGTCGCCTGGATGCGCGACCGGGAAACGAACAACGCGCGGCGGCACGGCGTCGAGCAGCTCGCGCGCACCTTGGTCGAGATGGGCGTGATGGCACGGATGCCGTTTGCGACCCAGCCGTCGCGGGAGGAGTGGCTTCAGCGCAGTCAGGCCGGGGAGATCGACGTCCCGCTGCAGTGGCTTGAGTGGACGCGCCGCTGGTTTGAGACGTCCACTCTCGCGGAGAGCAGTCGCCGGCACGCCTACTACGCGCTGATCAAGGCCGGTCGCTGGCTGAACGCCGAGCACCCCGATCGCGTCGAGCCAGGAAGCTGGGATCGGGAGCTCGCCGCCGCCTGGGTCGCGAAGGTCAACCAGCTGAAGGTCGGCGAGCTGGCCAAGTCGTCAAACGCGAACGCGATGCGCGTCCGCTACGGCGAGACCCTCTCGCCGCGGTCCAAGGCGTCGCTGTTGAACTCGATCCGCGCGTTCTTCTGCGACCTGCAGGAGTGGGAATGGATCGAGCGGCGCTTCGATCCGCGCCGCGCGTTCGGGATCCCTCGGTCGATCGCGGCGTTGATCGCTCCTGACCCGCGCGTGATCGCCGACGACATCTGGGCCAAGCTGATGTGGGCGGGGCTGAACCTGACCGCGGACGATCTCCCCAAGCACGCGAACAAGACCGGAAACGGAGCGCCGTGGTATCCGCTGGAGCTCGTCCGTACCGTCGCGCTGCTGTGGCTGTTCGCCGGGCTGCGGGTCGATGAGATCCTCCGCCTCCGTGTCGGCGCGATCCGCTGGCAACCCTCGGGCGACAACGCCGACGGTGAAGCGCGGGTGTGTCTGCTCGACGTGCCCGTCAACAAGACGACCTCGGCGTTCACCAAGCCCGTCGACCAACTTGTGGGCGAGGCTGTCGACGCGTGGCAGGCTGTTCGGCCCGCGCAACCCAGCTTCCCGGATCGCAAGACCGGCGAGCTGGTCGACATGCTGCTCGCCTACCGCGGCGCTCGGCTCGGCGAGAAGTACATCAACCGCGTGCTCGTCCCGCTGCTGTGCCGCAAGGCCGGCGTCCCGCGCGAGGACGTCCGCGGCGCGATCACCAGCCATCGCGCCCGGGCGACGATCGCGACCCAGCTCTACAACGCCAAGGACCCGATGTCGCTGTTCGAGCTGCAGGCCTGGCTCGGGCACTCCAATCCCAGCTCGACCCAGCACTACGCGCGGATCACCCCGACCACCCTCACCAAGGCCTACACCGACGCCGGCTACTTCGCGCGGAACGTCCGCACAATCGAAGTGCTGCTCGACCGCGACGCGATCACTAGCGGTCAAGCCGGCAACGGCAGACCGTTCGAGTTCTACGACCTCGGTCACGGCTACTGCTCCTACAGCTTCTTTGAGCAGTGCCCGCACCGGATGGCGTGCGCCCGCTGCGACTTCTACCTGCCCAAGGCCTCCAGCCAGGCGCAGCTGCTCGAAGCCAAGCATGGGTTGCAGCGGATGCTGGTCGAGATCCCGCTCACCGATGAGGAGCGGGCGGCCGTCGATGGTGACGCGTCCGCGATCGGGCACCTGATCGACCTCCTGGCGGACACGCCGACGCCCGCCGGGGCATCGCCGAGAGCGATGGTCGGTGCCACGGATCCCTCGCCGGACGCGGCGGCATGCGGGGTTGAAACGGAGCGTCGCGGATGAGCTCAAACAGCGGAGTCAGCATCGCTGGCTGTGCCTGGTCGGCTGTCGATGGGTTCTCGCGTGAGCGGTGTGATCGTGTGCGGGCGTTCAGCTCTGGTCTCGATGGCCGGCGCGGCGAGGCTGACCGGCGCTGGCCCGAGCGTGCGGATATCACTGACCAACAGCAGGGAGCCGACCGCTATGAGTTCCACAACGCCGCAGCAGTACAGCGCGGTCGAGTCGCCGACCGCGGCAGCGAACGGGCCGATCAAGGCATAACCCACGGTTCGCAGCGCGAGCGAGCCGAACCAGTCATAGGAGCTGACTCGCGATCGTGCCTCGTCGGGAATGTGCTGTTGAAGCGTGGTCTCCCACAGCGTGTTGAAGACCATCTCTCCAACGCCGCCCAGGAGCGCTGCGGCCGCGATCAGCGCCAGCGCCGCGGGCACGGCCATCAGAAACGTGGGGAGCACCGGAACCAGTCCGATCAGGGTCGCGACCAGCAGCGGACGCCGTGGAGAAACGCGCAGCAGCGCCGAACCGCCGACCAGCGCTCCAACGCCTTGGAGCGACAGTATGAGCGCCCATCCTCCGGGCCCACCGAGGTGCCGTTTGACGATCAGCGCTCCGATGACCATGAACCCGACCGTGACGGCATTGACGATCGAGAGCGCTACCAGCGTGCACCACAGCCACGTTCGCGATCGCACCTCGGCAAATCCGCGGCGAAGGTCGTCCAGGAAGCGGCCGGCCGGCTGTGCCGGTATGTCGCGCTGCACTCGTGCGAGCAGCAGCGCGCTGGCGGCATACGTGCCGGCGTCGATGGCCAGCGCGACGCCCGGGCTGCTGGCCGCAACCAGGCCGCCCGCGATCGCCGGACCGGCGATGGCGCCGGAGGCCATCGCCATACCCCGCAACGAATTGGCTTGTTGCAGCCACTCGCCTGCAACCCTCGGCACCAACCCGCTCGACGCTGGGTTAAAGAAACCGGTCGCGGCACCGAGCAACGCCTGACCGACGACGATCTCAGCGATCGTCGCGCGTCCGGTAATCAGGAGCGCCGCAATCGCGCCCTGGCTCGCCAGTCGGACTACGTCGGCGCCGATCATGACCACGCGCCGGCCGAACCGGTCGGCGACCACGCCGCCGACCAGCAGCGACGCGACCAGCGCGATCGTCCACGCCCCGAGCGCGAACCCCAGATCTGTCGCCGAACCGGTGAGGTCCAGAACCGCGAACGTCAGCGCGAGCGGCTGAATCCCGTCTCCCAGAAACGACACGGCCGCGGCTGCGAACACGAGCCGGAAATCACGCAGCCGCAACACATCAAGCCCAGACGCCAGCCGCATCCGTCGATGATGACCCACTCAGCCAGAAGACGCCCTCGGACCTGGCCGCCAGCTCAGCTCCTCCACCGCCAAGCCGCCAAACGCCCGACCCACCGCGACCAGCTCGCGGGCCAACGGCCGATGCCTCACACGACCGCCGAGTCAGACAACACCCCGGCAGACACGAGGGCGGGCCACTTGTCCGGAGTCTCCGCGCAGGGATCCGCTGGTTGCCGTCGCCCAGCTTCGCCCACCCGGCGGCCAGGTCGCTTCAAGGTCGCACGCTCCCTTCCCCCTCGCTCGCGCTCGGTTCCGCTCGGCCGCACGGCCGGCGTTCGGGCCTACGTCAACCACCGGATCCCGCAAGGAGGGAACCAACATGAGCACCACCACACCCGCCGTCAACCAGATCACCTTGGTCGGCAACCTGACCGCCGACCCGGTCCTCAAGCAGCTCGACGAGGACCGCCGGGTCTGCCAGCTCCGGCTTGCGGTCAACGACCAGAAAGACCAGCCGCCGCTGTTCATCGACATCGCCACGTTCGGCGCTCAAGCCGATGCGTGCGCCAAATACCTGGCCAAAGGCCGGGCGATCGCTGTCACCGGCCGGCTCGTCTACCGCGAGTGGGAGGCTGAAGACGGCACCCGCCGCTCGCGGCACCACGTCGTCGGGCGAGTCCAGTTCGGCGGCAAGCCCACCGAGCAGCCCGACCACACCGAGGACGACGAGGCCCCGCAGGAGATCGCCGCCTGACCGAACCCAGCCACGGAGCGCCGGCTCCCGACCGGCGCCCCGTGGCCCGGCGCCCGACCGCAGCCCACGCCAACACCGAGGAGACCACGCCCATGCTCGCCGTCCACCGAACACCCATCGGCCAATTCCAAGTAATGCACCTGATCGGCCGGCTGACCCAGGACGTCGAGTTGCGCGAGCGCGGCGAGACGAAGGTCGCCCAGTTGCGCCTCGAAGTACCGCGCG
>JAJZWB010000019.1 GCA_021846845.1 Actinomycetes bacterium
ACGCAGAACCCCGCCGGGGACCCGCCGACCCCCGCCGGGGACCCGCCGACCGCAGCCGGGGACCCGCCGACCGCAGCCGGGGACCCGCCGGCCCCCGGTGAGCCGCGGGGCACCGCCGGCGACCCGTCGGCACCCGCAGCGGGCCCCCCATCATCCGCCCCCGGCGGCCCGCGGACCGCCCCCGGCGGCCCGCCGACCCCCGGCGACCCGCCGCGCGCGACCACCGCCGGCGACAACCCTCGATCCCGCCCGCCGGCCGCGACACGGACGCCATCCGCCGGCGGCGCTGCGCCCTCGCCGCCGGCCTCGGGATCGCCCGGGGAGGAGCCGGCCGATCGGGGGGTTCGCCGGCTCTACTGGGCGATCGGCGCGGTGGTTGTCGCCCTGCTCGTGGTCGGACTGGTCCGATACTCGGCGGCGAAGAACGATGCTGAGGCCCAGCGGAAGGCCCAGCAGCTAGTGCAGAGGTTCGATCGCCTGGGGCTCGCGGCTCCCGTCAGCCGCAACGACATCGCCAGATCGCTGGGCACCGACGGCGGAGCGGTGTGCGCAAACCCCGCCAACGCGCTCGGCAAGGCGACGCTCGACGACATGCTCGCCAACGGAGCCTCGTTCGTCGGGCACCGGCCCGTGATCTTCGACCGTCGCATCCTGCTCGGCGAGGTGATGATCCTGCAGGTCTACTGTCCCGAGAAGCTGGCCCCCTACCGCCAGAAGATCGACGCCCTGAAGCTGCGCAACACGGTCAGCGGCTGATGCCCGGCGAAGCCCGCCTCGGCCCGTCCGGAGACTCCGCGAGCGAGGCTCAGCCGGAGCCGCGGGCGGGACGCGGAGTGCTCGCGGCGGCGTCGATCTCGGCGCTGGTGGTCAACGCCAACACCTCCGCGGTCACGATCCTGCTGCCAGCCATCAGCAGGGATGTGGACACGCCGGTGGCGCGGCTGCAGTGGGCGGTCACCGGCTACAGCCTCGTCGGCGCCGCGGTGATCGTGACCTCCGGAGCCCTGGGCGACGTCCTGGGACGACGCAGGGTGTTCCTCGCCGGCCTCGGTCTGTTCATCGCCTCCTGCGTGCTGATCGCGCTGTCCGGGACCGGCGCCGCCGTGGTCGTCGGCCGCATGATCCAGGGCGCGGCGGGCGCGACGATCCTCGCCTGCGGCATGAGCCTCCTGTCGGTCGCCGCCTCCGGCTCCGAGCAGATGAGGGCGATCACCGTGTGGGGAGCGGCGTCTGCCGCGGGCGCCGCGGCGGGCCCTCTGGTCGGCGGGCTGCTTGTGGACGTCACCGGATGGCAGGGACTCTTCTGGATCGACGCCGTGGTCGCCGCCGCGTGCGTTCCGGTGACGGTCGTGGCCGTCCGGGAATCGAGCGACCCGACGCGCTCGCGCTCGATCGACTACTGGGGCACGCTGCTGATCGCGATCGTGCTCGTCCCGCTCGTGCTCTCGCTCAGCAAGGGCAACGACTGGGGCTGGGCTTCTGCGGCGACGATCGGCTGCCTGGCGGTGTCCGCGGCCGCGGCACTGGGCTTCGTGGCCGTGGAGCGGCGCGTCGCGGCCCCGCTGGTCAACCTGGGGCTGCTGCGCAACCGGGTGCTCGTCGGCGCGACGCTGGCGATCCTGATCGTCGCCGGTGCCATCAACGCGCTCATGTACGTCCTGAGCCTCTACTTCCAGAACCCGTCCGCCCTCGGGATGAGCGCGCTGGAGGCGGGTCTCGCGACGCTGCCGGCAGCCGCCGGCATGGTCGCGATCACGCCGCTCATAACCCCCCTTGCGATCCGGATCGGGACGGGTGCCGCGGTCGGGCTCGGCTTCGCCCTCGCAGCCGCCGGCTGCGCGGCGATCGTGTTCGTCAGCGCGTCCTGGCAGTACCTGGCGTTCATGGCCCCGCTGGTCGCGATCGCCGCAGGGCTCGGCCTCGCCAACGGCCCGGCCTCATCGGCGTCGACGGCGTCGGTCAGCGCGGACGAGGTCGGCCAGGCGTCCGGGATCTCCAACATGGCCCGTTACATCGGCGGCTCGGTCGCCGTCGCCGCCGTGGCGATGGTGTTCAGCGCGGTCACCAACAAGAAGCTCGCCGCCGGGTCAGCCACCCCGGACGCGATCGCGTCCGGGCTGTCCAGCGCCGCGCTCGTGCTGGCCCTCTTCTCCGCCGCGGGCATCGGCCTCGCCCTGCTGGCCAGGGGCCATCGCCAGGCTCGGGCGAGCGCGGTCGACCGCGCGGCCGCTGCGGCCGCCGGCTCCCACACGCTCCCTACACGTCCGGTGTCAGGGCGGCCCGCGGCCGGTGCGGGCAGCGGTCCGGCCCGGGTGAGCAGCGGTCCGGCCCGGGTGAGCAGCGGTCCGGCCGGGCCGGCGCAGCCGACGAGTGCTGCACGTCGCGGCAGGGAAAGGGCACGGCATGCCGGCAGATGATCCGCCGCGATCGAGCCTCCGGCGCCGGGTCCGGCTCAGAGGAGAAAGGACACGCCATGCCAGTCGATGACCTGCGACCAGCCATCGGGGACCTGATGGATCGTGCCAGGGACGATCTCGCGACGCTCGTCGCGTTCAGGTCCGTCGCCGACCCCAGGCAGTACCCGCCAGAGGAGTGCCGCGCGGCCGCGCAGTGGGTGGTCGACGCCTTCGCCGAGGTCGGGCTGCGGGACGTCCGGATGTCGCGCACCCCCGACGGGAGCCTGGCCGTTCACGGTGCCTCGCCCGCCCCCGACGGCGCACCCACGGTGCTGCTGTACTGCCACTACGACGTGCAGCCGCCGCTCGGCGAGGACGCGTGGGATACACCGGTCTGGCAGCTGACGGAACGCGACGGCCGCTGGTACGGGCGCGGAACGGCCGACTGCAAGGGCAACATCGCGATGCACCTCACCGCGCTGCGTGCCCTGCGGGAGCGCCACGGAGAGCTTCCATGCGGTGTGAAGCTGATCTGCGAGGGCTCCGAGGAACAGGGAACCGGCGGGCTAGAGGCCTTCGTGCCGCAGAACGCGGAGCTGCTGCGCGCCGACGCCATCCTGGTCTGCGACACCGGCAACTCCGCGGTCGGCGTGCCGACGCTCACCACCACCCTGCGGGGCATGGCGAGCGTGGACGTGCGATTGAGCGCGCTCGCCGGCGCGATGCACTCAGGCATGTTCGGCGGACCGGCGCCCGATCCGGTCGCAGGGCTGATCTCGATCCTGGCCTCGCTGCACGACGCTCGCGGCGACACCACGGTCGACGGGATCGACAACACCCAGACGTGGGCCGGGCTGGACTACGCGTCCGTGCAGTTCCGCGCCGACGCCCGGGTTCTCGACGGAGTGGACCTGATCGGCAGCGGGTCTGTCGCCGACATGCTCTGGGCGCGCCCGGCGGCCACCGTGGTCGGGATCGACGCGCCACCGGTGATCGGCTCCGCCTCGGCGGTCCAGGGAACGGCCGCAGCCCGGGTGAGCCTGCGCGTGCCCCCTGGGATCGACGGCGCCGCCGCACAGGATGCGCTCATGGCGCACCTGCGCCGGCGCGTGCCGTGGAACCTGCGATGCGAGATCAAGCGTGTAGCCGTCGGCGATCCGTTCGTGGGCTCGCTGGCGGGCCCCGGCTTCGATGCCCTGCGCGCCGCGATGGAGGAGGCATACGGGCGTGAGCTGACCACGGAGGGACAGGGTGGCTCGATCCCGCTGTGCAACGTGTTCGGCGAGACCTACCCAGAGGCCGAGATCTTCCTGCTCGGTGTCGAGGAGCCGAGATGCCTGATCCACGCGCCGAACGAGAGCGTCGACCCCTCGGAGATCGAGCATCTGGCGCTGGCCGAGGCGCTCTTCCTGGAGAAGTACGCGAGGGTCGCTTGATGCGCCGCGCGCCGGCGAACGCGGGTGAGCTCGCGCAGCACGCCGCCGCCGCAGACCGCTCGGCGGCTGAGGACGGAGCCGACGGTGCGCCGCAGCCGACGATCGGCCTCGTATCGTGCCTGGCATTCGCCGTGGGGACGATGGTCGGCGGCGGCGTCTTCACCCTGTCGGGCACCGCGGTGAACACCGCGGGGCCCGCGGCGATCCTCAGCTACCTGCTCGCCGGCACGGTGATGCTGCTGGCGGCGCTGTGCTTCGTCGCGATCGCCGGGCGCGCGCGACGCGGCGACAGCGGCTACGGGCCGGTCGGAGACCTGCTCGGGCCGCTGTGGCGCTTCCTGGCGATGTGGGGCTTCTACATCAATGGCGTGATGCTGCTGACCTTCCTGCTCGTCTCGTTCGGCGACTACCTCAACCAGTACTTCCTCTCAGGGCTGGGAGCGCTGGCGGCCGCGGTGATCGCGACCGCCGCGATCGCGATGCTCAACCTCGGGCCCGCCGACCGGGTCGGGCGAGCCGAGACGGTGGTCGTCGCCGTCAAGATCGCGATCCTGCTGTTCTTCGTCGCGTGGGGCCTGTCCCAGATCTCCGATGCCCGTTTCACGCCGTTCTCCCCGGGGGGCGCGCACGGAGTCCTGCAGATGACCGCGCTCCTGTTCACCGCATACACGGGCTTCAACGTGGTAACCAACATGGCGGGCTCGGTGCGCGACCCGCGCCGGACGGTGCCGGTGGCGGTCATAGGATCGGTGCTGATCTCGGCCGCGCTCTACGTGGGCGTCATCCTCGCGATGCTCGCCAGCGGCGTCGACCACTTCGGCGACGCGGGCGTTGGGCAGGCTGCGGAGGCCCTGATGGGAGGCTGGGGCGGCTACGTGATCGCTTTCGCTGCCTGCCTGTCGACGCTCTCGGGCGCCAACGCCAACATGCTCGGAGCCAGCGAGCTGATGCTGCGGCTGGTCTCGCAGCGCGACGTGCCGGCGGCGCTCGGGCGAACCACCGGCCACGGAAGCCCGGTTCTGAGCATCGGCCTGATCACAGCCGTCACCGTCCTGCTGGTGTCCCTCTCCAACCTGGACAACGTAGTCGCCTACTCCAACGTGGGGGCACTGGTGGCGATGATCATCGTCAGCGCCGCGGCGCTGAGACTCGCCCGGCGCGGATGGCCCGGTTCAGGGCTTCGCCTGCCGGGAAAGGCGACGATCCCCGCCGTGGCGATCGTCGTGTGCCTGGCGCAGTTCCCATCCCTTGGATGGGGGCGCGTGGGAGTCGGCCTGCTGCTGGTCGCGGCCGGGCTGCTCCTCTATTTCGCACGCCGCATCACCCGCTTCGGCGAGGGCGTGGTCGAGGCCATCGGCACGCGAATGCTGACACACGACACACCTCTTCAGCGCGCGCTGCGGGATGTCGAGCTGTACCGAATCCTCACACGGGGGCGTCACTGTTACCGTGAGTAGTGGAACGCGCGCGGGATCGCCGCGCGCGTTCGACGCCGTCTGACCGCGGGCCGTTCCGGAACGCGGTGGCGCGCTCCACGCGCCGCTTCAGGAGGAGCGATGCCGGTCGACCGACCTGCGCCGCGGCGCCGCGGCGCAGCCGCCTCCGGTCTGGCTCTCTGCCCTGCTCACGGTGAGCACGCCGTCGTTGCTTCGGCGCACGTGCACCACGTACACGGTGCCGTTGGCAGCGGCCGTGCGGACGTCGAAGACGGGAACGCCATGCTCGACATCCGCCTCGGTGCGCAGCACTCGGGGCCGGCAGGCACCCCGGTGGTGCCTGTCAAGGTAGACGACCGCGGCGTGATCGGCGCGCCTGGCCGCCGTCGTCTGAGACCGGCCGGCCGCGCTCGCGACCACCGGCGACAGCCCGGCGGTCACGCCTGCGATCGCGACGGCTGATGCAACGGTGACGCCGCGGCTGCGACCTGCGGCGGATCGAACGCCCTCGATCATCTTCACGCTCCTTACCTGGTCTTGTGACTGCACGATCATCGGCGTGCTCGATGAGCGTCACACCGGATGATGGGATCACGCTAAACCGGGGATGAGAGTCTTTTCACCGGGCCGTTCGTGCGGCCGTGCGCATGGCGCACCGCTCACATGAACAGCTGCTGATAGATGAGGAAGACGTTCATCACGGTGATCGCGATCGCGCACGCCCAGGCCGCGATGCTCGTGATCGGCCTGTTGACATGCACTCCCATGACGGAGCGCCGACCGGTCATGACCACCAGGGGGATCAGCGCGAGCGGAATGCCGAACGAGAGCACGACCTGGCTGAGCACGAGCGCCCGGGTGGGATCCACTCCCAGCGCGATCACGATGATCGCCGGGATCATCGTGAGCGCACGGCGAAGCATGAGCGGGATGCGGAAGTTGATGAAACCGGCCATCACCACCTGGCCGGCGAAGGTCCCGACGCTTGAGGATGACGCGCCGGAGGCGAGCAGCGCCACCGCGAAGGCGAGCGCCGCGGTGCCGCCGACGAGATGGCCGAACTCCGCGTGTGCCTGCTGGATCGTGCTCAGGCCGCTCAGCGCGGGCGTGTGGAACAGCTTCGCGGCGACGGCGAGCATCGCCATGTTCACGATCCCCGCGAGGCCGAGGGCGATGATCACGTCGAGTCGCTCGAAGCGGATGACCCGAGCCCGCTCGCCGTCGTCGCGGCAGGCCATGCGTCCCTGGGTCAGGGCCGAGTGCAGGTAGATGACGTGCGGCATCACCGTCGCACCCACGATCCCGACGGCGATGTAGACCGAGCCCGTGCCGTGCAGGCCCGGAAGCAGGCCGTGCAGCGAGCCGCTCGCGGACGGGCCGATGCGGAGCGTCTCGTAGAGGAACCCGAGGAAGATGATCCCCAGCAGCGCGGTGATCGCCAGCTCGAAGCGGCGCAACCCGCGCGCCTGAAGCTCGAGGATCGCGAACGCGATCACGCCGGTGATCACCCCGGCCGGCAGCAGCGGGACGTGAAACAGCAGGTTCAGGCCGATCGAGGCTCCGAGGAACTCGGCGATGTCGGTCGACATCGCCATGATCTCCGCCTGGATCCACATCCCCCATGTCACGGCCCGCGGGGCGTGGACGCGGATCATCTGGGGCAGGTTGCGGTCGGTCGCGATACCGAGCTTGGCCGACAGGTACTGGATCAGCATCGCGACCAGGTTCGCCAGCAGCACCACCCACAGGAGCAGGTAGCCGTACTGCGCGCCTCCCTGCACGTTGGTGGCGAAGTTCCCCGGGTCCACGTATGCGATCGAAGCGACGAACGCGGGCCCGAGCATGAACAGCGTGGCGCGCAGCCTTCCCCTGGACAGGACGCGCTCGAGCGCGCTGGGACCGCCCTGCTCGGGCAGCGTGACCGACGCGCCATCCGCAGCGACGCCCTCGAGCGCGGGAACGGCTGCTCGGCGCCAGGCGCTCATCTGGACGCGGGCTCCAGCTCGATCCGCATCGCACGCGCGAGCCCCCCGCCGAGCGGCATCTCCCGCTCGCCGACCCGGACGAACACCGGTCCACCGAACGGCTGGCGGCCGATCACCTCCAGCTCGTCCCCCAGAGCTATCCCCTGCTCGGCCAGGTAGCGGAGCATCTCAGGGTCCGAGTCGGAGACGCGTACGAAGCGCCCGATCGTCCCAGGCGAGAGCTCCTCCAGGCAGCACGTCTCCGCCTCGTGGATCTCCAGCGCCGGCGACGGGATCGGGTCACCGTGCGGGTCCACAGTCGGGTCCCCGAGGCGTTCCGCGATCAGCCGCTCCAGCTCGTCGGACAGCACGTGCTCGAGGACCTCCGCCTCGGCGTGCACCTGGTCCCAGGGCATCCCGAGCTCATCGGCGAGGAACAGCTCCAGCAGGCGGTGATGACGCATGACCTCCAGCGCGACCCGGCGCCCGCGATCGGTGAGCCGAACTCCCCGATACGGCTCGTGCTCCGCCAGGCCGAGGTCCGAGAGCTTGCGCAGCATCGCCGAGACCGAGCCCGGCGTGACCCCGAGCCGTGCGGCCAGATCGTTGGTCGAAACCGGGGTGCCCCCACGCGACTCCAGCGCGTACACGGCCTTCGCGTAATCCTGAATGTGAGCGGAGACCGATTCCACAGCTGACATATGGGAAGTTTGGCATGCCAAACTTCATCTGTCAAGGCGGCTCACCCAGGCTCTGAGGTCGGCTCATCACGACCGGTCCGCATCGGCGACCGGTCCCGCCGGCGAGACGCGCCACCGATGCGCCAAACTGGGGCGCAGCCGTGCGCGCGAACCCCGTGACGATCCCCGCGGCGATCGCCGCTCCGGCGCCGAGGGGACTCTGAGCGGTGACGGCCGACGGGCGCGAGCCGTCTCTTCAGGCCCGGTTCAATGCGGAGGTCTGGCGCGCGGGGCGGTATCTGTCCCAGTACGACCGTCGCGACCTGCATCCGGCCGAGGCGCTTATGCTCGCACGCCATCGGGAGCACTTCTCACGCCGGGTGCTGGACGTCGGCTGTGGCGCGGGACGGATCCTCCGCTATCTGGTGGCGCTCGGGGCCGACGCGCACGGCGTGGACATCTCACCGCGCATGGTCGAGCACTGCCGAGCGCTGTTCCCCGCGCTTGACATCCGCATCGGCGACGTCCGCTCGCTGCCGGAGTCCGCCCACGGCGCGTTCGACGTCGTGCTGCTGTCGGACAACCTGCTCGACGTGCTGGACGATGCGGAGCGAAGGTCGGCGCTCGCCGACATCCGCGGGTTGCTGGCGGAGGGGGGCCTGCTCGTCTTCTCCTCCCACAACCTCTGGGCCCGCGATCATCGAGGCAGCGCGCCGGGCGAGCGCCGCGCGGGACGACTCGGGCTGCTGCTGGATCGCCCCCCGCGCTGGACGCTGCGCGCCATCGGAGGCCTGCCGCGTCGGCGCGCCAACCGGCGGCTGCTGGGCCCCCACCAAAGCCGCGCGGTCGACCACGCGATCGTCAACGACGCCGCTCACGACTACTCGCTCCTTCACTACTACATCTCACGTGGCGCCCAGGAGCGCCAGCTCGCCCAGCTCGGGCTGCGCCTGATCGAGGTGCTCGAGTTCGACGGCACGTCCGTCCCGGCGGGCGCCGACGGCCGGGGAGGCTCGCTGTATTACGTGGCTACGCCGACGGGCTGAAGCTCGAGCCGCGAGCCCCGCACCGAGCCCGCCGCGGGGCGCAACGGGGTCGCCGCTGCAGCCGGGTCTGGCCGGGGCGCCGCTGCAGCCGGGTCTGGCCGGGGCGCCGCTGCAGCCGGGTCTGGCCGGGGCGCCGCCTGGCGCCGCTGCAGCCGGTTCTAGCCGGGGCGCCGCATCCGCCCCAGCGTCAGGCGCAGGCCGGCGGCGCTCGCGAGGATGACCACCAGCCCCGCGCCCAGCGCTGCGAGCGAGAACGTCAGCAGATGCGGCAGGCGCGCGCCGACGCTGACCCGTGCCGAGACCCCCGGCGACGCATCTGCGTTCATCACCACGATCCGCCAGCCACTGGGCCGCGGAGCCCAGTCGATGGTGCGCGTGCCTGCTCCGGCGCTCGTCGCGACCCAGAACCGCTGCGCGGCGGGCGGCGACGCGGGCGCTCCGCCGCCGACCGAGGTGACGATGCTCTCCCCGGTCAGGCTGCCGGCCCCGGCGTGTGCGACTCCGGCCATGTAGCGATCGACGGCGCCCACGGGCCCGATCCCCGCGAAGACCGGCTCGGCGCTCGCGACCCGAACGCGGATCGTGCCGAGAAGCTCACTCGGGATCAGCAGATCGCCCGATGCCCCACCCCGGTAGCTGGCCGACACGATCGCGTACGTCGAGGTCGCCGAGCGCGCCGGAGAGGTCATCACGTAGCCGCTCGCGTCACGCTGGGTGCGGTCGATCACGATCCCGGCGATGCCGCAGGCGATCGCCGCCAGCGAGACGAGCGCCGCGAACCCCGCCACGCTGACCGCGAGCGCCGTGCCGGCCCCGACGGACCGCCGGCCGGGGAAGGGCGGCGCCCGCAGGCTCACAGCAGCCAGCCGGGGTCGAGGCCGAGCTCGCGCGTGTCGGGTCCGAGCTCGCACGAGTCCCGGGCCGTGCGCTCCGGGTCGGCCCGCACCCGCACGGGGTGAGAAGCTGAGGCCGGGTGGGGCGTGGCCTGCGTCTGGCTCATCGCGTGATCCGAGTCGGTTCGCCTCCGGTCAGCGTCGTGCAGCGGGCGGCCCGGCGCATCCCGCCGCGGCCGCGGACTCGCTGCCGCCGACTACGGTCATCGCCGCACGAGGGCCGCAGACCGAACCGCACGGCACACGACTGCGCGCCGTCCGCAGCCATGGGAGACTCGGCTCGCCGGCCCGAACGCGAATCGGCCCGCCGGCCTGAGCGACGCGAATCGGCCGTCGGCCCGAACGCGCATCGGACCACGAACCGTTCCGAATTGGGATCGGCCACCGAACCCGCACCCGAGCATCTCCAAGGCGAACCGACAATGGACCCCGCACCAGATCACCTCCTCGGCGAATCGGGCACGAGCGAGGCGCTGCGAGCGCAGGCGCGCGAGCACATCCGAGACCATGCACGGCTGGAGGCCCCTCGCATCGAGCGTCTCTCCCGCGTGCGCGAGTTCGTGCTCGGCGCGCAGGACGGCCTGCTGGTACCCCTGGGCGTGGTGACCGGCATGGCCGCCGCCAACCCGGGCCGCCCCGCGATCCTCGTGGCCGGCATCGCCGAGGCCGTGGCCGGCTGCATCGCGATGGGCGGTGGCTCCTACCTGGCCAGCGAGGCCGAGGAGGCCCTGTACGCGGCGGAGATCGCCGACGAGGGTCGGGAGGTGGAGGAGCAGCCCGACCGTGAGGTGGCCGAGCTGGCGCTCGTGCTCGAGGACGAGGGACTGCCGCGGGCCGACGCGGAGCGTGTAGCGGCGGGACTCGCCGCCAACCCGACCGTGTTCCTGCGCACGAAGATCCAGAAGGAGCTGGGGCTCTCGCCGGACGTCGGCGGCGCGGCGCTCGGCGACGCGCTCGTCGTCGGGCTGACCTACATGGGCGCGGCGATCGTGCCCCTCTGGCCCTACGCGGTCCTCCCGCTGATGGCCCCGGCCCTGGTGACGAGCATCGCCTGCACGCTCTTCGCACTGTTCACGCTCGGCGTCGCCAAGGGACGGATCGCACGGCAGGCGTGGCGACGCGCCGGCGCGCAGGTGCTCGCGATCGGCTCGGCGAGCGCGGCGATCGGCTTCGCCATCGGACACCTGGTCACCGCCATCACCGGGTGACGCACCCGCGGTTGACACACCTGATGGAGGGATCGCAGTTCGTGATCGCGACCCGCTCGCCTCTGATCCACGCCTGCCGGGGCGCGCTGATCTGCCGCCGCTCCGAGTCCGGACTGGAGCAGGTGAGCTGCGACGAGGCGGAGCAGGTGAGCTGCGACGAGGCGGAGCAGGTGGCCTGCGACGACGCCGAGCCCGTGAGGCGGACGTGGAGCTTGCTCGCCGCGCGTCAGCGGTTCGTCGCGCAGCTGCCGTCCGACGCCTGAGCGGCGCCGAGCCCGCCCGGGCTCACGATGGCCCGGCGCCGGCACCGAGGCCGTTCAGCCACGCCCGGATCAGCGCTCCGGCCGGCGTCGCCTGCCCCTCCCCGTAGCCGGTCGTCGCGCGCGCCAGGGTGATCCCGTCCAGCGTCGACCATCCGTACTCGATGCCGGTGCCGCGCGACGCGAAGCGGGCGACCACCTGCCCCTGCACCAGCGTGCTGCCGGGGCGTGCGATGTCGGTGATCTGCTCGGCGACATACTGGACGCGGCCCGCGTCCGGACCGTCGAGCAGCTCGAAGTAGACCAGCGGCTGCCCCGCGTACCAGTCCGGGATGATCGCCAGCACCCGGACGGTCCCGGGCGCGAGGATCGGGGCTCCCACTGGCAGGGTCGCGTCGACGCCCTGGTCCGTGCGTCCCCAGGAGGTCACGTAGCGGAGCGGGTCGATGTAGCGAGCCCCATTGACGGTCGCGGCCACCAGCTCCAGGCGGAGCTCGCGACGCACCTCCGCCAGAGAGGGCGCGTGCGCGTGAACGTCGCCCAGCGGGTCGGTGGACGAGATCGCGACCGCCTGCTGCCCCGCGACCGGCTCGACGGCCTGCGGATGCGGGTGAAGCGCGGCCGTGGAGCCGCCGGACACCCCGCAGGACGCGAGCGCGATCGCCGCCAGGAAGGCCGACAGCAGGCCGGTGAGATCGGTTGCGAGTGAGGGCCGGCGCGGCACGTCCGGGGTCGCCTCCGTCAGCGTTGGCAGGCAGCCAAACGCTAACAGCCGCCCTCACCGCGGCGACACGGACAGGAGCCGTCGGCGCCCTCCGGCCGGAACGTCACTCAGCGGCGCCGCCGAGCGGGCGGCGACAGGTCCCGAACCGTCCGCCCCCTCCTGCCGGAGCGTCTCTCAGCGCCGGCGCCGGGCCGGCCGGGCCGGTGGAGCCGGCGTGACGATGACCCGCACCCGGCCCCGCATCCACGCGGGCAGGCGCAGGCGCAGCGACCGCGCGAGCCTCGCCGGCCGGGTGCAGGTTCCGCCGCGCCGGTGGCCGCCGATCTCGCAGACCCTCACACGCAGCTCTCCCCGGACCCCGGCTGCGCGACGGACGACGAGCGTCCGGATCGCGCCTGCTCGCGCGCGTCCTCGGCGGCTGGACGCCACCGTCGCCACCGGCACCACCGAGACGTCCGCCGTCGCCAGCCGCCGCCCGCGCGCGAAGAGCGCCGCCCTGTGCCCGCTCCATAGGACCGCGGACGCCGTGGACGAGCTCGTGCGATGGACGCGCCGGCCGCCGCGGTCCCCCGTCGCCTTGGGCGGCGCGGGCTGCACCGCCGTGACCGGACCGACCGCCGCCGATGCGGCGATGGCGGAGCCGAACTGGTTGGCGGCGCTCACCACCACCCGCACGAGCAGCCCCGCGTCGGGCGCGCCGAGCGTGTACGCGGCGGCCGTCGCGCCGGCGATCGGCGACCAGGTGGCGCCGCCGTCCGAGGATCGCTGCCATTGATAGGAGTACCCGTCGGCGGTCGGACTCCAGGCGCCGGCTGAGGCGGTCAGGGCATCGCCCTGGAGCGCGGTGCCGACCGCCGCGGGCGCCGCCGTCGGCTGGGGCGGGCCCGCGGCCGTGGTCAGCGTGTAGTCGTAGCCGTAGCTGACCCCATCGGCGTTGCCGGCGACGAGGCGGTAGTGGTAGGTCGTACCGGCCGCGAGCCCGGACAGCTCGGTCGTGATCGCCTGCGGTCCGGCCGCCGCGCCGATGCTCGCGGCGGGCGACTGCTGGCCGTATGCGGTGGTCGGCCCGTACTGCCAGTAGTAGGTGGTCGGCAGGCCGTTGGCGTAGATGCCCGCCGTGAGGTTCGCCGTGCCGGCGGCCACGCTCACGGCATAGCTGTTGCCGCTCCCGGGCCCGACGCTGGGAGCGCCGATCCCCGGGGCTCCGGCGACGACGTCGCCGGAGATCGACCCGTTGCCGGTCGGGCCGTCGTAGCCCGGGCCGGCGTTGCAGATGTAGGCGATCGACGCGTCGCAGCTGCCGTTGGATCCACTGGAGATGTCGTTGAGCAGGGCCGCGTCCGTGTAGGCCCACTGAGGGGTCGTGCCGGCCACCCCGGTGACGGCTTCGTAAGCGGCGATCAGCGGCGAGGCGAGGCTCGTGCCGCCGGCCAGGAGCCAGCCGCCGTTGCCGGAGTCGTAGACCGCCAGCCCGGTCGCGGGGTCGCCGTCGGCCGACACGTCGACGTACGCGCGGCCCGTGCAGGCGCCGTCGGGCTGCCAGCTGGGCTTGTCCTCCCCGAGGTCGCACCCGGAGCCGCCGCCCCAGCCGCCGCTCAGCGCCCAGGCGGACTCGTCGAATCCGCGCGCGCTCGGCGCCGTGCTGGACGACGGCGCCAGCGTGGTCCCGCCGGCCGCGGTGACACCCGGCAGCGCGGCCGGGTAGGCGTCCCAGCCGGGACCGTTGTAGCCGCTGTCGCCGGCGGCGGCGATCACCGCCGCGCCCGGGAACGTGTAGGTGCCGGGGATCGGGACGCCAGACGCGACCGACCAGCTGTCGGATATCTGGCTCGCGCCGAGTGCGGCGGCCGTCACCTCGGCCTGGTCCATGTCGCTCAGGCTGGTGCTGTCGGCCTCGACCAGCAGGATGTGGCAGTTGGGGCACAGCGCGGTCACCGCGTCGAGGTCGAGCGAGATCTCGAGCTCCCAGCCCTGATCCGGTGCGGGCAGCGGCGACGCGGCCCCGTTCTGGTTGACCTTGGAGAAGCAGCCGCCGGCCGTGGTGCAGGGGGGCAGGCCGTAGGTAGACCTGAAGGCCGCAAGGTCAGACTCGGCGGTCGGGTCGTCGTATGCGTCCACCACGGCGACCGTGTCCGAGCCACCCGCCGTCTGCGACAGGTACGTGAGATCGTAGGCCTGCTGCAGGTACGCCGGGGTGCCCGCCGCGGGAGGCGTCGCCGGCACCCCAGCCTGCGGCCTGATGACGCCCGCGAGGCGCGGGAGCGCAGGCGCGATCGAACTCCGCCCACGCACTCGCGGGCGGACCAGACGCCCGTCGGAGCGCAGCACGAGCGCCTGCGCGGCGCAGCGGGCATGACCGGGCGCGGCGGGGGGGCAGGTGTCGATCACCCGCACCTGCGACGGGCGCAGGCCCGTCAGCGATGCCAGGGCGCCCGCGCGCGCGGCCCCGCTCGGCGCCGTGGCCGGGATCCCATCTCCGCGCCCGCGGTGACGGCTCCCGGGCGCCAGGCGGGTTGGTGAAGGCGATGCGGTGGCCGCGATCCCCTCCCCGCGCCCGCGGTGACGGACCGCGGCCTGCGCGGGCACGGCGAGCAGCAGCGCTGCGGCGAGCACACCCAGCAGCAGGCGGACCGGCGCGTCGGGGGTGGCGAGCCGGCGGGCCGCGCCGGTGCGGGAGGGATCTGACATCGCATGACAGGCATTGGCGGCCGGCGCTCAGACCGGCAGCAACCCGGCTCATCCGTGGACGGTTGTCGTAGCCGTGCGTCCAGCCGAGGATGGACCCGGGCGGTCCGCGCCGCTGCCCGTCCCATGCGGGCGTGCGGGCGCCTACGGACCCGGAGCCAGCCGGCGGTCGCGTCCAGCCGCAAGGCCGGTCGCGATCTGGGGCGCCACCAGCACCAGCAGCAGGACGAGGGGCGGCGTCCAGGAGTGCGTGAACGCGTGGAGGGCGCCGACCAGGAGCGGCCCCAGCGCCCCGAGCACGTAGCCGACCGATTGCGCCAGCGTCGACAGCCCCTCTGTCGCAGCGACGTTGCCGCCTCGCATGACGATCATCATCAGCGCCAGCGGGAACATCGAGTTCTGGCCCAATCCCAGCAGCACCGCCCACAGGTAGGACGCCGACATCGGCACCAGCAGCACGCCGAGCAGCCCGGCGAGGGTCAGCGCGCAGCCGCCGACGACCAGGCCGCGCTGGTCGCGAAACCGCATCGACAGCCAGGGGACCACCGGCGCCGTGACCAGGCCCACGATCATCGTGAGGCTCAGCAGCAGGCCGGCATGGCCGGCTCCCGCGCCATGGCTCTCGAAGATCGTCGGCAGCCATGCGAGCGTGGCGTAGAAGCCGCCTGATTGCAGGGCGAAGAACAGCGTCACCTGCCATGCCAGCGGACTGCGCAGCAGGCTGCGGGCCGAGTACTCCCGGCGCGCCCCGGACCGGCCGGCATGGTCCCCGACTCCCCTGGAGCCGGACCCGGTCAGAGCCGGCGCCCAGGCGAGAGCCGCCGCGGCCGCCGGTACGGCCCAGACGCCCAGGCCGGACCGCCAGCCGCCGCCGAGCGCGTTCGCGAGTGGGACGGTGGCGCCCGCGGCCAGCGCGGCGAACCCGATCAGCGCCGTGCCGTACAGCGCCATCGCCGGCCCCGTCCGGTCGTGGAAGTGCAGCCGGACGAGCACCGGCACAAGCACGTTGCCGGTCGCGATCGCCGCGCCGGCCAGGGCGGTGCCGACGAACAGGAAGCCGACGCCCGGCACCAGGCGAGCCGCAATCCCGATCAGCAGCAAGCACAGCGCTCCTGCGATCGTGCGGTGCAGGCCGAAGCGCCGCGCGAGCGCGGGCGCGAGCGGCGCGAGCAGGCCGAAGCAGAGCACCGGCAGCGTGGTGAGCGCGCCGGCCCAGGTCGACGACAGGTGCTCGTCGGCCTGGATCCTGCTCAGGACCGGCCCGACGCTGGCCGCGGCGGGCCGCAGGTTGATCGCGACGAGCACCACCCCGGCCGCGAGCAGGGCACTGGAGACCGGAGCCGGGTCGATCCGCTCGCCGTTCACGAGCACAAGCTACGTGAAACCGGGGCTATGACGGACGCACGCCGGCCACGGTCGTGATCCTGCCGCCGAACAGGAACGCGGTCTGGCGCAGCGATGCCTCCATGTCGGCCGGCTCCAGGGCGGACACCGCGTCGCGTGGGATCACGACCTCGTACCAGCGCAGCGCCGCGCTCGCGGCGGTGTAGTGAACGCAGATGTTTGCGACCGTGCCGCAGATCACCAGCGTGCGCACCGCCCACAGCCGCAGGAGATGGTCCAGCGAGGTGCCGTGGAAGGCGTCGTACCGCAGCTTGCGGATGACGGTCTCGCCGGGCTCTGGCGTCAGCTCGTCGACGATCCTCCAGCCCCAGCTGCCGCTGCGCGCATGCTCGGGCCAGATCCTCCACTCGGGATCGCCCTCCTCGTGCGTGTCCTGCGTGAACACGACCCTCATGCCGCGCGCGCGGGCGAGCCTCAGCAGCGCGGCGATCGACGGCACGGTCGCCGCCGCGTCGGGGACCCGCAGGGCGCCGGCCTCGGCGACGAAGTCGTTCTGCATGTCCACGACCACCAGCGCCGAGCTCGCAGCGTCCAGACGCACCTCTTCGTGGACCACGTAGCCTGGATCCGGCGCGGTCGACCGCGCTGCGCGGCGCCGCTCGTCGGGTGGATGCTCCGCCGTCATGCCACCAAGGCTACGCACGTCCCGCCCGCCGGCAGCGGAGGGGTCACCTCGCTCGCCAGGCCCCGTCGACGCCGTCTGCCTGCGGCGCCGACGCGGGCCCGAAGCAGATGCGCATCACCGCACCGCCGCCGGGGGCGTTGCCCGCCTCGGCGAACCCGCCGTGAGCCTCGGCCGCCTGGCGGACGATCGCCAGGCCGAGACCGGAGCCGGGTTTGGAGCGCGCGTCACGGGCCCGGTGGAAGCGATCGAAAACGAACGGCAGGTCCTCCTCACGGAAGCCGGGGCCGTGATCGGCGACCGTCAGCACACCGCCTCGCAGCGTCACCTGCACCGATCCGCCGTCGGCGCCGTACTTGGCCGCGTTGTCCAGCAGGTTGCTCACCGCACGCGCGATCCGGTCCCCCTCTCCGTGCACCAGCGCCGGCTCGATGTCGGCCTGGAAGACCAGCCCGGGCGCCCGGCGCCGGGCCCTCGTCACGGCCGCCTCGACGATCTGATCGAGCCGCACGTCCCCCGGGTCGGCCCCCGGCTTGGCTCCCCGCGCCAGCTCGACGACGTCCGAGACGAGCGCCGTGAGGTCGTCGAGCTCGTCGATCACATCCTGCCGCAGCGCCGTGCGGTCCTCCGGCGACAGCCGCTCCTCGTCACGCATGAGCTGCAGGTTGGCTCTGATCGATGCGATCGGGGTGCGCAGCTCGTGCGATGCGTCGGCGACCAGGTTGCGCTGCGCTCGCACCGCCTGCGCGAGCGCGTCCAGCGTGCGGTTGAAGGCCTGGGCGAGACGTCCCAGCTCGTCATGGGTGGAGATGTCGACGCGCTCGGACTCCAGCCGCTCCGGGTTGTCGGCGATCGCCTCGGTCTGGCGCGTGAAGCGCGCGATCGGCGCAAGCGCCGTCCGGGCGACGAGGAAGCCGAGCACAGCCGCGAACGCGGCGCCCAGCGCCGCGATCACCACCAGCAGCACCTGCTGCTTGCGCAGCGTCCGCTCGACGTCGCTGAGCGGCAGCGCCACCAGCAGCGCTCCACGGTTGGCTATCCCGGTCGCCAGCACGCGCAGGTCGGTCCCGTTGGCCGTTCGATCGCTGAACCGGCGCCCCGACCCGCTCGCCGCCAGCGCGCGATCTGTGGCGATCACCGGGATCCGGCCGTTCTGGCCGGGCGGTACGTACACGGTGCCATCGGGATGCACCAGCGTCACCACCCCGGTGGCGCCGCCGAACGCTGGCCCCGCGTCGCCGAGGTTCAGGCCCTCGCCGGGATCGCCGGTCTGATCGGGCGAGGAGAACGATCCCGTGTCCTGGCCTCCGGACTCTGACCCTGGTGCAGGCGCTCCGCCGGCCGGCAGTCCCGCGCGCGCGAGGATGTTGCTCGCGAGGCTGCGCAGCGAGTTGTCGACCTGCCCGTACAGCTGCGAGCTGAGGCCCGCATAGGCGGAGACGCTCACGGCGATCACGGCGATCGCCACCGCGATTCCGCTGGCGAGTCCCAGCCTGACGCGAAGGCTCACTCCCCGGGCTCTCTGAGCGCGTAGCCGACGCCGCGAACCGTGTGGATCAGCGGTCGGGAGCCCGCATCCTCCAGCTTGCGGCGCAGGTAGCCGACGTATACGCGCAGCGCGTTGGAGGTGGGCCCGAAGTCGTAGCCCCAGACGCGGTCGTAGATCAGGCTGTGCGGCAGGACCCTGCGCGAGTTGAGCATCAGCAGCTCCAGCAGCTGGTATTCGGTGCGGGTCAGCTCCACGAACGTGCCGGACACCTCGACGCCGTGGCGGGCCCGGTCGAGGCGCAGCTCCGCGAACGTGAGACCGCCGTCGACGTCGCCCTCGCCTCCCGCGCGGCGCAGGAGCGCCCGCAGCCGCGCGCGCAGCTCATCGATGTCGAACGGCTTGACGAGGTAGTCGTCGGCGCCCGCATCGAGGCCGTCGATCCGGTCAGAGACCGCGTCGCGGGCGGTCAGCATCAGGATCGGCACGCGGTTGCCCTCTCTCCGCAGGAGCCGGCAGACCTGCAGGCCATCGATGTCGGGGAGCCCGATGTCGAGCACGACCGCGTCGGGCACCACGGCCGCCACCTGCGCCATCGCCTCCGAACCGCTCGCGGCGGACACCACCTCGTATCCGGACAGCGACAGCGCGCGGCGCAGCACGTCGCGCAGCGCCCTGTCATCGTCGACCACGAGCAGCCTCATGCGTTGATTCTGGTCGCTGCAACGGCGCTGCGCGAGACGCTCATACGCTGCCCTTACGCTGCGGCCGCGGACGAGCCCGCGTCAGCGGGCCGCGCGCTCGCGCAGGACTGCGCCGAGGATGCCGTTCAGGAACGCCGGCGCGCCCGCGCCGCAGAACTCCTTCGCGGTCTCGATCGCCTCGTCGATCGCGCCTTCGGGCGGGATCGGGCGATCGCCCGGGAGCACCTCAGGATGGAGGATCTCGAGCAGCGCCACGCGCAGGATCGCCCGCTCCAGCGGCGCGATCCGCTCAAGGCTCCAGTCGGCCGCGTGCTCGGCGATCAGCGCGTCGAGCTCGGCCTGGTGCTCACGGACCTGCTCGGCGAGCGCCAGCGTGAAGATGTGGACGTCGCGCGGCAGCGAGTCGCCCAGTGGGCGCGAGAGGAGATCGCTCTGGTAGAGCGCCCACACGGCGGCGCGCCGCTGCTCGGTCCGCCTCGCCACGCGCTCAGCCGACGATCTGCAGCTCTTTCGGCAGCGAGGTCAAGACGCGCGTGCCGGTATCCGTCACCACGACGAGGTCCTCGATGCGCACCCCGAAGCGGCCGGGCAGGTAGACGCCGGGCTCGACGGTGACGACGTTCCCGGCGGCGAGCACCGACTCGGACCGCTGCGAGAGCCTTGGCGCCTCATGTATCTCCAGTCCGACGCCGTGCCCGAGCCCGTGGCCGTAGTGCTCGGCGTGGCCGGCACCGTCGATCACCGCCCGCGCGGCGGCGTCGGCCTCACGTCCTCCGACGCCCGGACGGACCGCCTCCAGACCGAGCCGCTGCGCCTCGCGCACCAGCTCGTACGCGGCGCGGGCCTCCTCGCCTGGCTCTCCGGTGGCGACCGTGCGCGTGCAATCGGAGCAGTAGCCGTCCAGCTGCGCGCCCCAGTCGATCACCACCAGCTGGTTGGGGACGATCTCGACGTCGCGGGGCTCGGCGTGCGGGAGGGCGCCATGCGGACCGCACGCGACGATCGGGTCGAACGAGGTTCCCTGAGCGCCGCGGTCGACCATCGCCCTCGTCAGCGCCGTCGCGACCTCGCGCTCCGTGCGCCCCACGAGCCCCTGCTCGAGGATCGAAGCCAGCGCTTCGTCCGCGAGCCGAGTCGCCTCAGCGATCATCCTGATCTCATCCGGCTCCTTGACCAGTCGCAGCTCCTCGACCGGGTCGCCGGCCGCGACCAGCTCCACGCCCGGCGGGAGCGACTGACGCAGGTGCGCGTGGGCGCGGACGGTCAGATGGGCGTCCTCGAATGCCAGCCGGAGCGCGCCGGCGCCGACCAGCTCGATCACCCCGTCGATCAGGTCCTGGGCGACGATCCGGCGCTCGAACGCATCCCCGACCTCCACCGCGGACTGCTCGATATACCGGAAGTCGGTGAGGAATGTCCGCGCACGTGGCCCGAGCAGCACGGCCCCGTTGGAGCCCGTGTAGCCGGTCAGGTAGCGCACGTTGACCAGCGAGGTGACCATCAGCAGGTCCGCCCCGAGGTCGGGCAGGCGCTCGACCAGCCTTGCGGCGCGACCGCTCACCGGGCCGCCATCTCCCCCGTGCGCTCGGCCCCCTGCTCGAGCCGCTGCGCAAGCGCCAGCAGCCCGTCTCGGTAGCCGAGCGGGCCGCGGCCGGCGATGCGCGCCAGGCACAGGTCGGAGATCACCGAGACGCGGCGAAACGGCTCACGGGCATCGACATCGGACAGGTGGACCTCGACCGCGGGCAGGCCGGTCAGCTCCAGCGCGTCGCGAATCGCGTACGAGTAGTGCGTCCAGGCCCCGGGGTTGAGGACCACTCCGTCGACGTCGCCGCGGAGCCCGTGCAGGTGCTCGACGAACTCGCCCTCGTGGTTGGTCTGGAAGAAGCGCGGCTCTACCCCGAGATCCGCGGCCGCGTCGGCGATCGAGCGCTCAAGCTCCGCCAGCGTCAGGGAGCCGTAATGGGCGGGGTCGCGCCGGCCCAGCTGGTCCAGGTTGACCCCATGCATGATCTCGATCCGCATGCGCACGCGCACGCAACGACCCTAGCGGGTCCGGAGGGCCGGAGGTCGCGCGCCGTGCCGGACGCCAGTCAGCGGGCGAGCTCGCGCACCGCGGCGATCAGATCCCGGGTGGGGACCTCGCACCCCGGCCTCGGCTCGCCCGGCTCGGACAGCAGCACGAACGGCACCGGGCCCGAGCCGACCCGCTTCTTGTCGCGCGCGGTGGCGACGACGACCGCATCGGGGTCGAACCGCCCGCGGCCGGTCGGCAGGCCGCGCGCGCGCAGCAGCTCCGCCACCTCGCCGCGCAGGTCATCCGCTCCCGAGAGCCGCAGCGCCGCCATCAGCCCGAGCGCGACGGCCTCCCCGTGGCGGTACGTCGCGTAGCCGGTGACGGTCTCGATCGCATGCCCCACCGTGTGCCCGAGGTTGAGCACCTGGCGCAGACCGGCATCGCGCTCGTCGCGCGCGACGATCCGCAGCTTGGTGTGCGCGCAGGCCGCGACGATTCGCGGCCAGTTCGGGTCCTCCCAGCCGGCGCCGCCGCGAACCCGCTCCCACAGCCAGCCGCCTGCGATCAGCGCTGTCTTGACCACCTCCGCGTAGCCTGCCGCGAGCTCCGCCGGGGGAAGGGTCGCGAGCGCGTCGGTGTCTGCGATCACGGCCCTCGGCTGGTGAAAGACGCCGACGTAGTTCTTGGCCTCTGGAAGATCCACCCCCGTCTTGCCGCCGTAGGCCGAATCGACCTGGGCCACGAGCGTGGTCGGCACCTGGACGATCCGCACCCCGCGCTGGTAGGTGGCGGCGCAGAAGCCGGCGAGGTCGCCGACGACGCCACCACCGAGTGCCACCACGACATCGGCGCGCGTCATGCCGGCGCGAGCGAGCTCCGTCCAGACGATCTCGGCGTGCGCGACGGTCTTGGACTGCTCGCCGGGCATCACCGTCACCCGCCCGTCGACGGCTCCGAGCCGATCGCCGTACAGCCGCGCGGCGTTGTAGTCGCTGACCACGAACCGGCGACCGGCGACGGTGGCCGGCCAGAACGGCCGCTCGCCGAGCAGTCCGGGGCCGACATAGGCCGGATGGTCGCCCGACGCGGTGGATGCCCAGAGCATCGTGACCCTGTCGGGCACGCCCTCGTGAGCGGCCAGCACCGCGGCCATCGACCTGCTGGCCTGATGGCCGACGATCACGTCGGCGGCCGCGGCGTACAGCGGCTCGCGCTCGGCGTGCAGGCGCACGAAACGCTCCCGGTCCGCGGCCAGCGGCCTGGACCCTTCGCCGCAGCGAGCCCACGCCGTCTCGGGGTCGACGTCGAGCCAGACCACGAGGTGGCCGCGGAGCGCCTCGCGAACCGCCGCGGAGCCGATCGCCCCCCCGCCGAGCGCCAGGACGCGCCGCGCGGCGCGACCGTCAGGCCCCCGCCGGGAGGCCTCCTGCGCGAGCAGCTCGAGCGTGATGCGCTCCTCGGCGGCGCGGAAGGCGCCCTCGCCGTCCCGCGCGAAGATCTGCTCGATCCGATGCCCGAGCCGCCCCTCGATCTCGCGATCGACGTCGACCGCCTCGGCGCCGAGCGCGTCCGCAACGGCACGCGCGGCGGTCGACTTCCCGGCCCCCATGAAGCCGATCAGCGCGACGGCCGGCGTCAGATGTCCCCCCACCCGATCCGGTCGCGGTAGGCGCGCACCGCCGCTCGCGCGTCGTCGATGTGATCGCCGCCGAACTTGCGCCGATACGCGTCCGCGAGCACGAACGCGACCATCGCCTCGGCGACCACCCCGGCGGCCGGCACGGTGCAGGAATCGGTTCGCTCGCGCAGGGCCTGCGCCGGAGCGTGGGTGGAGATGTCCACGGAGCGCAGCGGCTTGGTCAGCGTGGGCAGCGGCTTCATCGCCCCGCGCACGACGAGCGGCTCGCCGGTCGTCATCCCCCCCTCGACGCCGCCGGCGCGATTGGTCTCCCGGTGGAGGCCGCGCCGCTCGTCGTAGAAGATCTCGTCGTGTGCCCGGGAGCCCGGCAGACCGGCCACCTCGAGCCCATCGCCGATCGCGACCGCCTTGACCGCCTGGATCGAGAGGATCGCCTGGCCGAGCACGCCGTCGAGACGCTCCTGCCAGGAGACGTGCGAGCCGAGTCCGGGGACCAGGCCGAAGGCCCGCACCTCGAACACCCCGCCAAGCGACTCGTTCGCCTTTCGCAGCCGGTTGATCTCCTCGACCATCGCGCGACCGGCCTCGGCGTCCAGGCAGCGGACCGGCGATTCGTCGACGCCCCCGAAGTCATCGGGGCGCAGGTCGTCGCGGCGGGGCGCCGCGACGCCGGCGATCTGGATCACGTGCGAGAGCACCTGCACCCCCATCGCGGTCAGGAACGCCTTCGCTACCGCGCCGCCGGCGACGCGCGCCGCGGTCTCGCGCGCGCTCGCCCGCTCGAGGATGTCCCGCACGTCGGTGAGGCCGTACTTCTGCGTGCCGGCCAGGTCGGCATGACCCGGACGCGGGAGGTGGACCTCCGCCGGAGGGTCCTCCACGGGCCAGGGGCTCATGCGCTCCTGCCAGTTGGCGAAATCGCGATTGGCGACTGTGAGCGCGATCGGACCGCCGAGCGTCCGGCCGTGGCGGACGCCGGCGGTCACCTCGGCCCGGTCTCGCTCGATCTTCATCCTCCCACCGCGCCCGTGGCCCAGCTGGCGGCGGGCCAGGTCACGGTCGATCGCCTCTCGGTCGAGCATCAGGCCGGCCGGCATGCCCTCGACGATGCACGTCAGGCCCGGACCGTGAGACTCGCCGGCGGTCGTCAGCGTGAGCATCATCAGACCGCTGCCGCGCCCTGCTCAGCCGGTGCCTGCTGCGCGTCGATCCCGGGGATCCGGTGACCGGTGCCACGACACCATGAACACACGACCTCGTGGGGAGTGCCGCCGAGGCCGGAGATCAGGCGTCCGGTGCCGCGGCAGGGGCTGCAGCGCTGCTCGCTGGGGTTGGTCTCGTCTACGGCCACGGCCGGGCAGGTTAGCCGCTGGCGCGACCCGCCCCCGGGTCGCCGCGCATCGCACCGCCCGCGACGGCTCCGCAGCCGGCCGCCATCCCGACGGCGGCGCGCATCGCGTCGAGCGGCGCGGCCAGGCCGGTGAAGCGCTCGAAGCTGAGCGCGCCCTGGCCGACCAGGAGCTCGAGCCCGTCGACGGCCGGGATCCCGCGCTCGCGAGCGGCCTCGATCAGCCGCGTCCCGCGATCGGTGTACACCAGGTCGACGACGCACCCGTAATCGAACAGCGCGTCGGCGGTCAGCGGCAGACGCCCGAACGGATCGGAGCCGTCGAGGCCCACCGCGGTGCAGTTGACCAGCAGGTCCGCGGCCGCCGGGCTGCTGACCGGCGTGCCCCCCAGCGCAGAGCACAGCTCGACCGCCCGCTCGTGCGTGCGGTTGAGCACCGACACCCGCGCCGCTCCGGCGTCGAGCAGCGCCCACACGGCGGCACGAGCGCTGCCGCCGGCGCCGAGCACGAGCGCGGACCTGCCGGCGACCCCGAACGGCAGCGCCGCGACCAGCGCCGGCGCGTCGGTGTTGTCGGCGTGGATCAGTCCGCCGGCGCCGAAGACCAGCGTGTTGGCGGCACCGATCGCACGGGCGGCCGGGGTGACGTCGGTTGCGAGGCGCAGCGCCGCCTGCTTGTGGGGGATGGTGACGTTGGCGCCCGCGAACCCCGCCGCCGGAAGCGCGGGGACGATCTCGCCGAGCAGCGCCGGCGGCACGGGCAGGAGCTGGTAGCGCCAGCCGTCCAGGCCCGAGGCGGCGAGCGCAGCGTTCTGGATCTGAGGCGAGCGGCTGTGCGCGACCGGCCACCCGAGCACGCCGAGGCGCCTGGCGCGGCCCATCTCAGCAGCTGTTTCGCCGGTCGGCGGCGAGCATGTTCAGGAATTGCGCATAGGTCGAGGCGAACACGGTCTGGTTGGTGCAGGGCTTGGCGAAGAAGTACAGGTAGTTGGTGTGCGCCGGATGCGCGGCGGCCTGGATCGCCGCCAGTCCGGGACTGTTGATCGGCGTCGGCGGCAGCCCGAAGTGGTTGCGGGTGTTGTACGGCGACCGGGACGCGAGCTGCGAGACGGTCAGCGGGCCGGTGAAGTTGCCGGTCGCGTAGCGGGTGGTCGAGTCCATCTGGAGCATCATCCCGTCGGCGAGCCGGTTGTAGATGACGGACGCGACCAGCGGTCTCGATGCCGGGGTGGCGGCCTCGCCCTCGACCAGCGAGGCGATCTTCAGCACGTCGTAGGGCGTCAGATGGCGACTGCGCGCGTAGGAGAGGTTGACGGTCGCGAAGCGCCGCTTGAAGTCGAGCAGCTGGTCGGCCACCAGGACCTTGATGTTGATCGGGTCGACCAGGTTGAAGGTGTCGGGGAACAGGAATCCCTCCAGCGACGGCACGTGCGGCGGCGCGCCATAGGCGTGCGGGTTCAGCAGCGGCGAGCTGCGGGTCGCCGTGAGGTAGTTGCCGCGGATCCCCTGCTCCCGAAGCAGCTTGGCGACGTACTGCCGCGTGTGGCCGTCGGCGATCGTGAGGTTGGTGGTCCTGACCGGGGGCGGGAGCTTGGTCAGCGCCGCGAGCACGGCGGTGTAGCTCATCCCCAGCTCAAGGTGATAGGTGCCGGGTCGCAGATCGCCGCGCTGACCCGCGAGCGTCGCGCGCAGCTCGAAGAACAGCGCCGACGAGATCACTCCGTCACGCTCGAGCAGGTTGCCGATCGCGGTGGAGCTGGAGCGCGCCGGGACCACGACCGTGATCCGGCCGTGAGGCGATGCGCCGAACGGCTGGAACAGCCTGACGATGAACCACGCCAGCGCGGCCGCCAGGACGAGCGCCGCCAGCGCGAAGATCCGGCCGATGTGCGAGCGCCCCCGCCTGCGAGCGGCCGGTTGGCGCGATGGCAGCCGGCGGCGCGAACCCGGCCCCGGTTCACGCGACGCCGCCGCCCGCCTGCGCAGCGTTCCGTCGTGGCGGCTGATCCGGCGGGTGCCCGACGGCCGCTCGTGATGCTCCGGCGAGAGCGCGCCGTGAACCTGCTCCGCGTCCTGGTCGGGCTGCGAGGACTCGCCGAGCGCCGGCGCATCACCGTGCCCTGGCCCCAGGCCCAGCCCGGAGGCGGCCCCCGGGAGCGGACCGCCCTCGGACTCCGGCCCCGGGCCGAGACGCGAGCCCGCCGCCGAGCCCAGGCCATCCTCCGGCCCCGGGCCGAGACGCGAGCCCGCCGCCGAGCCCAGGCCATCCTCCGGCCCCGCACCCGGCAGCTCCTCCGCCTCGGCCTCCGGGCCCGACACCGAGCCCGGCGCCAGCCCCGGGAGGTCCTCCCAGGTCGAAGGCACGTCCAGCTCGGAGGTGTCCTCTGGCGCGCCCAATCCCGGACGCGACGGCTGCCCGAGCCCGTCCGACCCGAGCCCCGCAGACCCTGGACCGTCCGACCCGAGCCCTTCCAGCCCGAGCCCTTCCAGCCCGAGCCCTTCCAGCCCGAGCCCTTCCGACCCGAGCCCGTCCGACCCGAGCCCCGCCGACCCGAGCCCCGCCGACCCGAGCCCAGCCGACCCGGGGTCGTCCGAGGAGCCGCCGAGCTGCTCGTAGTCGACGAACGCCGGCGTCGAGCGCCTCCTCGCCGCCGCAGCGGACTCCGCGCGGCGACGGGCGCGCTCCAGCCGCGCCGCCTCACGCTCGGCCGGGGTCCGCTTGCGAGCCTCAGCCACGTTCCGGCCCCTCCGCCCCGCCGCCGGCGTGGGCCAGCCAGCCCTCCAGGAGATGCGCCGCGGCGCGCGAGTCCTCGCTGGCGCGGCCCCCGACCCTCGCCGCCAGCCTGGTGGTGAGCCGCTCGTCCCACAGCTCGACGTCAACCGGAAGCTCGCGCTCGAGCGCGGCTGCGAACCGGCGCGCCTCACGGGTCTGGTCGGAGTCGTCCCCCGACATAGACAGTGGCAGCCCGATCACCACCAGCTCAGCTTCGAGAGCCGAGACCAGGTCGCGAAGCCGGGCCCGCCCGCGCCGCGAGTCCGGCCGGAGCACCGGCTCCAGAGGAGTCGCGAGCGTGCCGGTCGGATCCGAGACGGCACACCCGCAGCGGGCGCTGCCGTAGTCGAGAGCCAGCACCCTCAAGCTAGGAGGTTCCCCGGTCGTCCGCCGTCATCCGGTGTCGGCCTCTAGCCTCGATTCGATCAGCCTGCCTGCCGCCTCGAGCGCCTCGGGCAGCCTGTCCGGCTCTCGCCCACCGGCCCGCGCCATCGTGTCGCGTCCTCCCCCGCCGCCCCCTACCAGCGTGGCCGCCTCGCGGACCACCTCGCCGGCACGAACGCCGCGGCTCACGAGCGCCGGCGCGACGCTCACCACCAGGTCGACACGGCCGTCGCCGGCGCGCCCGAGCACGATCGCCGCGTCCCCGAGCCTGCTCTTGAGCTGGTCCACGAGCGGGAGCAGCGCGTCGCCGTCCGCGATCGAGACGGACGCCGCGAGCACCCGAGCGCCCGCGACCTCCCTCGCCGCGGCCGCCAGAGCTTCGACGTCGACGGCGGCGCCCCCACCGCCGCGCCGGCTCTCGCGCTCAAGCTCGCGGACCCGCTCCGACAGCCTCAGCACGGTCTCCGCGACCCGGTCAGCGGGCACCCGCAGGCGCTCGGCGGCGAGCTGCAGCTCGTGATCGCGGGCCCTTGCGAGCGACACCGCCTCGGGGCCGGTGATCGCCTCGATGCGCCTCACGTTGGCCGCGCTTGACGTCTCCGACGTGATCCGGAACAGCCCTATCTCCGAGGTCGCGCGCACGTGCGTGCCTCCGCACAGCTCGCGGGAGACGAGCCCACGCTGACCGTCGTCGGGCCCGTCGCCGACCTCGATCATCCGCACGATGTCGCCGTACTTCTCGTTGAACAGCGCCATCGCGCCCAGCGCCTTCGCCTCCTCGAGGGTCGTGGTCAGAGCCCGAACGGGGTGGCTCTCGACGATCCAGCGGTTGACGTCGTCCTGGACCTGGGCGAGCTGCTCCGGCGTCAGCGCCGCGCCATGGGTGAAGTCGAACCTGAGCTTGTCGGGCCCGACGTATGAGCCTGCCTGGTGTACGTGGGTCCCGAGCCTGCGCCTGAGCGAGGCGTGCAGAAGGTGGGTAGCGGTGTGGTTGCAGGCGGTCGCGTGCCGTACCGCCGGGTCGACGTGCGCCCTGACGCGCCGGCCGATCTCGAACGAGCCGTGCTCGGGCTCGAGCCTCACGACCTGGTCGGACCCCAGCCGTATGACGTCGGCGACGCGGGCACGGCACTCGCCTCCCTCGCACTCAAGGTAGCCGCTGTCGGCCACCTGGCCGCCGCCGGTCGCGTAGAACGGCGACTCGAGCAGCTTCACGAGCACGGTGCCGTCCTCACCGGCGACCGCACCGATCGTCGTCTCGGCGTCGGTCGTCTCGTAGCCGACGAACTCGGTCTCGAACCCAGCGCCGCTGGACAGCGACACCGCCCGGTCTCGAAGCGCGTCGCCGCCCCGCTCGCCCCGCCCGTGACGGCGCGCGCGAGCGCGCTGCTCCTCCATCAGCGACTCGAACCCCGCCTCGTCCACGCCGAGGCCGTGCTCGGCGACGATCTCGAGCGTCAGCTCGATCGGGAAGCCGAAGGTGTCGTGGAGCTGGAACGCGTCGGCGGCCGCGATCCCCTCGGCGTCCTGCTCCCGCGCCTGCTCGATCAGCTCGTCGAGCCGCCTCAGCCCGACGGCGAGCGTGCGACCGAAGCTCTCCTCCTCGGACGACAGCCAGCGGCGCACCGTGTCCCGCTGCTGCGACAGCTCCGGGTACTCGTGCGCCATCAGCTCGGTCACGACGTCGGCATAGCGAGACAGGAACCCGGGGTCGAGGCCGAGCGCTCGCCCCTGCTGGATCGCGCGACGCATCACGCGCCGCAGCACGTAGCCGCGGTCCTCGTTTGAGGGCACGACGCCGTCGGCGAGCAGGAAGGTCATCGCGCGACCATGGTCGGCGAGCACCCGCATCGCCCGGTCGGCCTGGAATCCCTGACCGTAGCGGCGGCCGGACAGCTCCTGGCCCAGCTCGATCAGCGGCCAGAACTGGTCGGTCTCGAACACGCTGGGCTTGTCCTGGAGGATCGCCGCCATCCGGTTGAGGCCCAGGCCGGTGTCGATGTTGCGCGCCGGCAGCGGCGATACGACGTTGACCGGATTCTGGTCGAACTCCATGAACACCAGGTTCCAGTACTCCAGGAACCGTTCGTTGTCTCCGCCCGGAAGGTCGTCGGGGCGGCCGTGCTCGACGCCGCGGTCGAGGTACAGCTCCGAGCACGGGCCGCAGGGTCCCGTCGCACCGGCCTGCCAGAAGTTCTCCGAGCGCGGGCACTCGACGATCCGCTCACGCGGCACCCCGATCTCCAGCCAGGCGTCGATCGCCGTCTGGTCGGGGCCGAGGCCGAGCTCGTCGTCGCCCGCGAACACAGTGATCCAGATGTCGGCCGGGTCGAAGCCGAAGCCGTCGGTCGACAGGTCCCAGGCGAACCGGGCCGCCTCCGCCTTGAAGTAGTCGCCGAACGAGAAGTTCCCCAGCATCTCGAAGAACGTCAGGTGGCGCGTGGTCGTGCCGATGATCGCGATGTCCGGCGTGCGGAAGCTCTTCTGGCAGGTGGTGACACGCGGATGCGGCGGGCGCTCGGCGCCGGCGAAGTAGGCCTTCAGCGGGTGCATCCCGGCGACGGTGAACAGAGCCGAGGGGTCGTGCTCGACGGGCACCAGGGACGCGGACGGAAGACGCAGGTGGTCGCGTGCGACGAAGAACTCCAGGAAGGTGGCGCGGATCTCGTCCGAGGTCATGGGCGCTGCAGTTTAGGCTCGACGCTCGACACGGCGGAGACGCGCCGGCTACTCGGGGGCGGTCCGATACGCGAGCGGCCGGTCGATCGTACCCCAGCCGACGACCAGATCGCCATCCATCAGGCACGCGAGCTGGCCCGGAGCGGCGCCGTCGGCCGCCTCACGCAGGTCGATCGACAGCGAGCGATGGGCGCCGGGCTCCGGATCCCCGACGACGCGCGCGCGCAGCGGCCGGGTCCTGTAGCGGAGCTTGACGCGGTCGACGCGCGCACCGCGTCGGTGCAGCCGCGCGGCGCGGAGCGTCACCCGATCCGTGCGCAGCCGCTCCCGGGGCCCGACCGTGACGCGGCCGCTGACGGCGTCGCGCGCGAGCACGTACAGGGGCCGCGGCGCGCTGAGGCCGAGCCCGTGGCGCTGGCCGATCGTGAACCTGTGCTGTCCGGCGTGGTGACCGAGCACCTTCCCGGCGGCATCGACCAGCTCGCCGGTCCGATCCACGATCCCGCCATGGCGGGCGAGGAACGCCTCACGGGACGTGCCGGCCAGGAAGCACAGGTCCTGGGAGTCGGGCTTGGAGGCCACCGGAAGCCCCGCGGCGGCGGCGAGCTCGCGCACCTCAGGCTTGTGCAGCTCACCGAGCGGGAAGCGCATCCGACGCAGCGAGTCCGGCGCGAGCGCGGCGAGCATGTAGGTCTGGTCCTTGGCCCCATCCGCCGCGGAGCGCAGCAGCGGCCCCAGCGGGTCGCCGGCCTCGGCGACGCGGGCGTAGTGGCCGGTTGCCAGGCCGCCGGAGCACCCGAGGCGATCGGCGAGCGTGAGCATCGCGTCGAGCCGCACATGGCCGTTGCAGCGCACGCACGGGTTCGGCGTCTCGCCCGCCGCCCAGCCCGCGATGAACCGGTCCACCACGCCGGCCCGAAACGCGGGCCGGAGATCCAGCGTGAGGTGCGCGAGCCCCATCCGGTGCGCGAGCGCCCGGGCCTGGGCCACCGCGGTCGCAGAGCAGCAGCTTCGCTCGGCGTCGCCGACCTCGTCGGACCAGAGCTCGAGCGTCACCGCGACCGTCTCTCCTCCGCGCGCGCAGAGATGCGCGGCGACCGCGCTGTCCACCCCGCCGCTCATCGCGACCAGCGTGCGGCCCTCGGTGGGCGCGAGCACGGCGTGCTCGCGCACGGCGGCGCCGAGCGCGCGCGCGAGCGCATCGGCCGCGAGCTGCGCCGCATGCTCCTTGGCTGGGCTGAGGCCGCCGAGCTCAGCGGCGATCTCGGCGGCGCCGATCCGAGCCGCGTCGAGCACGGCGGCGCCGCGCACGAGCGTCACCGCAGCCGAGGCGGCCGCGGTGCAGGCGCCGCAGCCGTGCGCCTCGAAGCCCGCGTCGGCGACCGCGGCCCCCGTGACGGCGACCGAGAGCGCCACCTCGTCGCAGCACGCATGCCCGCCCGCCACGGCGGTGTGGCAGCCGGGCGGACGATGCCCCAGGCCCTGGGGCGAGTTGAGGTGATGCTCGAACGCGAGCGCGTCCATCTCGAGCAGCGGCACCGCTATCTGAGTCTGAGCCCCAGCTCCCGCAGCTGGAAGTCGTCCACCGGCGCCGGCGCGCCGGTCAGCGGGTCGCCACCGCTGGTGGCCTTGGGGAACGCGATCACCTCGCGGATGTTGTCCCGGCCGGCGAGCAGCGCCACGATCCGATCGATCCCGAGCGCGATGCCACCGTGCGGCGGCGCCCCGTAGCGCAGCGCGTCGAGCAGGAACCCGAACCGTGCCCGGGCCTCCGCCTCGTCGATCCCGATCAGCTGGAAGACCCGCGACTGCACGTCGCCGCGATGGATGCGGATCGAGCCGCCACCGATCTCGTTGCCGTCGAGCACGAGGTCGTAGGAGCGTGAGAGCAGGCTCGCCGGATCGTCCATGTCGGCCGCTGTCGCCGGGTCGCCCGCCTGCGTGGCGGGGGCGGTGAACGGGTGGTGCTCGGCGTCCCAGCGGCCCTCCTCCGGCCGGTAGGTGAACATCGGGAACTCGATCACCCAGCGAATGTCGTGGGAGCCCGCGGGCACCAGGTCGAATCGCCGCGCGAGCTCCAGGCGAAGCGCTCCCAGCGCCTGGGCCGTGACGGGCGCCTCGTCGGCGACGATCAGCAGGACATCGCCGCGACTCCCGCGCAGCGCGCGGGTGACGGCGGTCATCTCGGCGCCCGTGAGGAACTTGGCGATCGGCGAGCGCCACGGCTGCTCGCCGTCGTGGTCCTCGACGAAGGCCCACACGAGCCCCTTGGCGCCATGCTGCCTGGCCAGCTGGGTGAGCGCGTCGAGGTCGGAGCGGGTCAGCTCGCGAGCGCCGGCGTTGATCCCGCGCACCACGCCACCGCCGGCCAGCGCGCCGGAGAAGACCTTGAACTCGCTGTGGGCGAGGGCCGCGCCCAGATCGGCCAGCTCCAGGCCGAAGCGGGTGTCCGGCCGGTCGGAGCCGAAGCGCCCCATCGCCTCGGCGTGCGTCATGCGCGGCCACGGCGGTGAGGGCACGTCGAAGCCGGCGTCGCTGAACACCGCGGACATCACGGCCTCGGTCGTCTCGAGCACGTCCTCCTCGTCCACGAAGGCCAGCTCGACGTCGAGCTGCGTGAACTCGGGCAGCCGGTCGGCGCGCGCGTCCTCGTCCCGGAAGCAGCGGACGATCTGGTAGTAGCGCTCGAAGCCGCCGACCATCAGCAGCTGCTTGAACAGCTGCGGTGACTGCGGCAGCGCGTAGAACGAGCCCGGGGCGATCCGGGCGGGCACGAGGAAGTCGCGGGCGCCCTCGGGCGTCGAGCGCGTCAGGAACGGCGTCTCGATCTCGAGGAAGTCGCGCTCGTCCAGGACCCGGCGGATCGTCTGGATGACGCGGTGGCGCAGTGCGATCGCCTCCTGCAGCGGAGCCCTCCGAAGGTCGAGCGAGCGATGGCGCAGGCGCAGGTTCTCGTCAAGGGGGCCATCCTCGTCCACCGGGAACGGGGGCGTCTCGGCGTCCGCCAGGATCTCCAGGTCCGCGACCACGAGCTCGATCTCGCCTGTGGCGAGGTTGGGGTTGACGTTCTCGGGGGCGCGCTTGGCGATCGTCCCGGAGGCCGTGATCACGTCCTCTGAACGGAGCTTGTGCGCCTCCGCGTGCGCATCCGGCGCGGTCTGCGGGTTGAACACGAGCTGGAGCAGCCCCGAGCGCTCGCGCAGGTCGATGAAGATCAGGCCGCCATGATCGCGACGGCGGTGGACCCAACCCGACACGCGCGCGAAGCCGTCCGCCCGCCGAGCATCGAGATCGCCGGCCCAGCTGTCGCGATAGCGGTTGGCCCGCGGCGCGCGCTTCACTAGAGCCGTCCCCCGCGGAGGATCTCGGCGATCGCCGCCGCCGGCTCGAGCTGCGATTGCTCTCCGGACCCCATGTTCTTGAGCGTCACCTGCATCGGGCCGTCGATGATCGCAACCCAGCCGGCGCCGATGCGGTCCGCCTGGCGCAGCTGGCCCTTGAGCGAGCGGCCCGCCAGCTCCATCTGGGCGCTCAGACCGGCGCGCCGTGCGCGGTTGGCCAGCTCGAAGGCTGTTCCCGTGACGCGCGTGCGGTCCTCCCGGCGCCCGCCGTCGCCGGCGACCGCGACCGCGACGAACAGGTCGACCACCGCCGGGGCGACCGGAAGCTCGCCGGCGGCGAGCAGCATCCGCTCCACCCCGGCCGCCCATCCCGCGGCGGGGGTCGGATCGCCTCCGAGCTGCTGCACGAGCCCGTCGTAGCGACCGCCGCCGCCGACCCCCGATTGGGCGCCGAGCGCGTCGGAGGTGAACTCGAACACGGTCCGCGTGTAGTAGTCGAGGCCGCGCACCAGCGTCGGGTCAAGCTCGTACCGGAGCCCGGCGCCGTCGAGCAGCTCTCGCACCGCGGCGAAGTGCTCGGCGTCCTCGGGCGCCAGCCGGTGCAGCAGCAGCGGCGCGTCGCGCATCGTCTCCCGCGTGCGGCGGTCCCCGGCGTCGAACGCGCGCATCGGGTTGAGGTCGATCCGGGCCACCACCTCCGGCGAGAGGCCGTCCTCGTGCGCGCGCAGGAACGCGATCAGCTCCTGGCGGTAGTCGGCCCGGGTCGCCGGGGTCCCGAGGCTTGATAGCCGCAGACGGGTGCCGCGGATCCCGAGCGACTCGAGCAGGTCGGCCAGCAGCAGGATCAGCTCGGCGTCGGTCGCCGGCTCGTCGGAGCCGATCGCCTCCGCGCCGACCTGCCAGAACTGGCGGTATCGCCCCTTCTGGGGCGCCTCGGCGCGGAAGAAGCTCGACAGGTACCAGAGCTTCACCGGCTGCGCGAGCCGGTGCATGCCGTGCTCCAGATAGGCGCGGCAGACCGGCGCCGTGCCCTCCGGGCGCAGGGTGAGCGAGCGCCCACCACCGTCGTCGAACGTGTACATCTCCTTGCGCACGATGTCGGTCGCCTCCCCGACGCCGCGCGCGAACAGCTCCGTCGGCTCGAACGCGGGCGTCTCGATCCGTCCGTACCCGGCGGCGCCGAGGATCCGCTGCGCGTGGGCCTCCAGCAGCGCCCGGCGCTCGCAGTCCGCCGGGAGCACATCGAAGGTGCCGCGTGGGGCCTGGAACGAGCTCATCGTGCGAGCCGGTGGCTAGGCGTTGCGCGCGAGCTCGCGCAGGAAGGGGTTGTGATCCCGCTCGGCCCCGAGCGTGGTCAGTCCCATGTGCCCCGGGTGCACGACCGTCTGCGGTGGGTAGGCGTCGATGAGCGACCCGATCGAGGCCAGCAGCGTGGGCCAGTCGCCGCCCGGCAGATCGACCCGCCCCACCGAGTCCCTGAACAGGACGTCCCCCGAGAACAGCGCCTCGCTGCCGCGGACGTAGTAGCTGACATGTCCCGGGCTGTGCCCCGGTACGAACATCACCTCAAGCGTCAGGCCGGCGAGCTCCAGAGTCTCCCCGCCGGCGACCGAGTGCTCGGCGTTCCAGCTCTCGAACGGGCCGACGCCGGGCCAGCGCACGTGCCCGTCGATGTCGGCGAGCACCTCGAGCTCCAGCTCAGGGCAGTAGACGGGAGCGCCGGTGGCCCGGGCCACGGGCGCGACCGCGCCCACGTGGTCGAAATGCGTGTGGGTCAGGAGGATCGCCTCGACGGTCTGGATCCCCAGCGCCTGGAGCGCGCCCAGCAGGCGCGGGGCCTCGTCCCCGGGGTCGACGATCACGGCGCGGTCGGAGCTCGGCGCGCGAACGATGTAGCAGTTCTCCTGCACCGGCCCGACCGTGAACATGCGCGCGTCGATCATCCGCGCGCCGTCCGATCGCTCCGCGGGCAGGTCGCCGTCGTGCGAGCCGCGCCGGTCATCTTGAGCCGGTCCGGCCGGTCTGCGCCTGGCGGCGCTGCTGGCGCCGGTAGAGCCAGCCGTCCATGTAGAAGCCGGCGGGCGTGTATAGCGCCATCGCGAACGCGGCGAAGATCAGCGCGGGCGCCACGCGGAAGTGGTTGGTGACGAGCAGGAACACGAACATGAACACGGCCGCGAGGATCGCCTTCTTGAACGCCCCCTTCCAGGTCGGCGGCTGGAGCTTCCTGGCCTCGCGGGCCTTGGAGCGGTCCTGCTGCTTGCGTTCCTTGGGGCTGGGGGGGCGACCCGTGCGGCCGCGCGCCTCGATCGTGCCGGCGGCGTTGCCGCGGTGCTTGGTCTGGCGCTTGCGCTTGGTATGTGCCATCTGCGCTGTGGAGCTTACGACGCGCGCGCGTGATCGTGGGGCTCGATTCGCGCGCGCGCCCGAGGATCGGGCCGGTTGCCCTCACGACGGGGTCCGGCGGGCGTCACGCCGACGCGCGGCGGCCCCCAAGCGAGAACGCCCGGCGGGCGTCACGCCGACGCGCGGCGGCCCCGCGCGCAGACGAGCGGCGGTTGTCCCACGAGGCGACCGTCGACCCTCACAGCGGACGTCCGATGCGTCTCGCCCAGGCCGCGAGCTCCTCCTCGATCGTCGCACGACCCCGCAGCGGGACGTCGGCGGGGAAGCCCTCCAGCGCGACCTCGGGCGCGAGGCCCACGAGCTCCGCGTCGGCCACGGCCGCATGGCGGGCGACCGCCGCCACGACCTCGGACGGCGGCGTGGCGCGATGGTCCTCGATGTTGGTCGACACCTGCGCAAGGCCGAGCTGATCGAGCCACAGCCCGATCGCCCTCAGACCGGGGCGACCCTCCGCCCCGCCCTCGCGGATCAGCGCCGCGATCCTCCGCGCGTCCTCGAGCGTCGCCGGCGGGGCCAGCTCGACGTTGAAGGCGACCAGCGGCGGGCGCGCCGCGACCAGCACGGCGCCGGCCGTCGGGTGCAGCCGCCGCGGCCCGAAGTCGGGGGTCAGCTCCCCGGCCTCGATCCGCCGCTCGAGCTCCGCGGGCCCTCCACGTCGAAGCTCCGCGCGCGTTCGCCCGTCCGCCAGGGTTCCGTAGAGGAACACCGGCAGCTCGAGACGCTCGGCGAGCAGGTCGGCGAGCACCAGCGCCTCGGCGCACGCCGCGCCCCTGTCTCGCTCGTCGATGTAGACGATCGGCGCCACGTCGAGGGCCCCGACGCGCGGGTGCACTCCCGCGTGGCGATCCAGCGTAACCGAGCGCACGACCTCGGCCGCGCCGGCAACCACCGAGGCCGCCAGCTCGCCCGGCTCGCCCGCCAGCGTGTAGGCGCTGCGGTGATGGTCGGGATCGGAGTGGACGTCGAGCAGGCCCGGGCCGAACGCCCGTCCGATCCGCTCTATCGTCGTCCGCTCGCGCCCCTCGGAGACGTTTGGATAGGCCAGGAGCGTCATCGCGCGGGGATCATAGGCGCGCAACGCCCCATCGCGCCCGAATGGCTGGCCGAACGCGGTGGCGCGCCGCCTCGGCGCGCACCGACCCGCTCCCCCGTCCAGGGTGCCCCGACGCTACACTCCCGGCCCCTCGCCGGAGTAGCTCAGTCGGTTAAAGCGGCTTGCAAGGGGTACCGTCGCGAGCCCCCGGCGCTGGCGCGCCCTGATTGGTGGGATGAAGTGGCATCCCCCCCTTCGGGGCTGGAGGACGTTTCTGGCTGTCCCACAGTTTGCCTAGATCCGGGAGGAGGCAGGCGCGAGCGCGCGCGAGGGCTTGACGCGATCGGGCGCACCCTCCCCCACGATCCCGCAGCTGGTGCCGCGCTCGATGCGGTGAACGGCCCTCGCTTCGACGGGTGGGCCGCGGTGGCGGTTCGGGCGTGGCAGGCCAACACCGATGCGCCGTGGCGGCTCACGCGCCTGGCCAGGCTCCGTCTGGAGCGCTACTGCGACCTGCTTGACCGCGAGGCCGGACGATCCGGCTACGCGATCGCGTGGCTGGTCGGCGAGATCGAGGACGCGTTTGAGCCCTACGTGCTCGGCGGCTCTATGGCGCTCGGGCGGCGGCCGTGGGATCGCGACGCGCCGATTGATGCCGCGCCGCGATCGCTGGGCTTGTTCGTGCGGCTGCTACGCCGCAAGTATCGGCTCGAGCGCCGCCGGCGGCGCGACAGGCGCCCAGCGGCGCGCGCGGACCGCGTCGATCGCCTCCCACGGCGAGAGCGCGGCGAGGTAGCGCTCGGTGGTCGCGAGGCTGGCGTGCCCGAGGAGCTGCTTGATGAGCGGTAGCGGGACGCCCTCGCGGGCGAGCTCGGACGCGAACGCGTGCCGGAGGCCGTGCGGGTGAATCCGCCGGTTGATCCCGGCCCTCGCGGCGGCGTCCTTGAGCGCCTCGCGAAGCACGCTCGCGTAGACCGGCTTGCCGCGCGTTGGCTGGCTGATCACGCAGATCAGCGGCCGGGTCGGGCCGATACGCAGCCGGCGACGGCGCTCGAGCCAGAGCGCGATGACCGCGGCGCCCTCCGGGTCAATCCCGACCACACGCCGGCGCCCGCCCTTGCCGCGAAGCACGGTCACGGTCCCGGCCGCCAGGTCCAGGTCCTTGGGGGCGAGCGCGAGCGCCTCGGCGATCCGCAGCCCCGAGCGCCACATCAGGACGACCGCGGCGCGGTTTCGGTCCCCTGCGGCGCCGCGCCCGAGCGCGGCCATCAGCCGGTGGATCTCGTCTCGCGACGGGACCTCTGCCG
>JAJZWB010000020.1 GCA_021846845.1 Actinomycetes bacterium
GAGCGAGAGCGTCTCGCCGCCGCCGCGCTTGACGCTGCCCGCGGGCCGCTCTCGTGGGACTCGGCGGCGCGGGCGACGCTGGCGCTGTACGAGCGGATCGGTCGCTGACCGCCCGCGGCGGGTGGCCATTCGCTCCCGCCGCGCGATCCGGGCCTGCCGGGTGATCCGGGCCTGCCGGGTGATCCGGGCCTGCCGGGTGATCCGGGCCCGTCAGGCGACTCCCCCCGCACGCAAGTGCGGTCCGGGTCCGCATTCGCGGACCCGGACCGCATCGTCGCCCCCGGCTCCCCGGCCGGCCGGTCGCCCCGGCTTACCGGCCGGCCGTCCCCGGCCGCTACGACGCCGTCGGCTGCAGCCTTCCGGCCGCCACCTGGGTCTCGGGCTCGGTCCGCTGCGCGTGTGCGATTCCGAGGCCGACCAGGATCGCCATCACGAGCGCCAGCGCGAAGGACGCGATCGCGCCCCACAGCATGAGCTGGCCCATCTTCCCGAACGCGTATGCGTTGAGCAGCATTCCCCTCAGGGTCGTGCCCTGGAACGAGGTCTGCTCCAGCGCGGCGAGCTGGGTGGCCTGCGGGCTGCCCGGGGTCGCGGCCCTCGCCGCGGCGCTGATCTTCGAGTACACGCCGTGGTAGGGCATGTCGTAGAGGTGGACGGCCATGAAGTCATTGGCCCACACCTCCGCCTGCTGCCCGGTGAGCAGCTGCTGACCGGCGTACTGAGACACGCTCGGAATCATCGACGGGGTGATCTCGGTTCCCGCCTTCGGGTGCGCGAACGCAGCCTTGGCCGGGAAGTAGATCTGCTGCTGCGAGAGCTGCGTGCGGACCTGAGAGTTGACGTAGCTGTGCCCCCAGGTCAGCAGCCCGCCGGCCACCAGCAGCACGACGACCACGATCGCGCCGATGCCGCTCGCGATCCAGTCGAAAACCTTTCTTGACATTGCGGATCCTCCAGAACTGCATTGCTCTGAACTGCTTTGTGCTGTGATCGTCGCTCCGCCGCGTGATGCCGGCATCCGGACTTTTCCGCCGCCGAATGACCGCGGATCACGGACATGGGCACGGCCTCCGCGGCCGCTCGCCGCGATCTGCGGGTTTCCCCTGTTGAGTGGTGCCCGCTCCGGGTTCAACCTGGGCGATGAGCCGCCCCCGGCATCGATGCGTGAGTGAGCGACCTGGAGGACCTGATGAACCCGACCGACGCGATGCGCTCTGCGGAGGCCGTGCGGCGGGTGCGCGCGCGGTCGCGACGGCGGCCGGCCCCTCCCCCGTCGCACGCGCCCGCATCGCGCTCTGCGCCGGAGGGCCGCGCTCGCCCGGCTGCGCTGTTCACGGAGACCACGCGGGAGAGCGCGCGGCTGCGGCGGAAGCTGGCCGCGGTACGCGCCGAGAGCGCGCGGCTGCGCCGCGCCCGCGACGCGCGGCGTCTCACCTGATGCGGATGCGCCGGCGGAGGCTGACCAGCCGCCGGTGCTCGTGCACGCCCGCGACCAGCTGATGGAGACCGGGTCGCGGAGCCCGCCGGCCGGCGTTCGGGCACCTGTGCCGGTGGTCAGTCGACGAGGCCGCGCTGGCGGGCGTACTCGACGAGCTCGGCGCGGCTGGTGATCCCGAGCTTCTGCTGGACGTGCGCCCGGTGGGACTCGACCGTCCGGACGCTGAGCGACAGCGCCGCCGCGATCTCCGGGTTGGTGTGGCCCAGCGCGATCATCGACAGCACCTCAAGCTCTCGCGGCGAGAGGTGGTCCGGCGGTGCCGGGCTGTGGTCGGGGGCGTCGCCCGAGAGCGCCCTGCGAAGCTGCGGCGCGACGTGAGGCTGCGTCCGGGCGGCGAGCAGCAGCGCCTCGATCAGCTCCCGGTCTGCGGCGTCCTTGAGCACGTAGCCGAGCGCGCCGGCCTGGAGCGCCGCGCGTGCGAAGGCGGGCTCGCGGTGCATCGTCAGAACGACGATCTGCGTGTCCGGCGCCGTGGCGCGCAGCTCCCTGATCGCGTCCAGCCCGGACTCGCCGCCGAGGTTCAGGTCGAGCACCAGCACCTGCGGCCTGGTCCGCAGCACGGTCTCGACGGTGCCGCGCAGATCTCCAGCCTCGCCGAGCACGGCGAAGCGCCCGTCGGACTCGAGCACGATACGCAGCCCGGAGCGGACGACCGCGTGGTCGTCTGCAAGCACGAGCGTGATCGTCTCGGCACCCTCGCTCATCGTGCCGCTCCGTCGCTGCGGGCGCGCCGTGCTCCATCCGCCGGCGGCGCCGGGGGCGACGCGCTGAGGATCGCCGGCCGGTCGGCCGCGCCCTCGCCGTCCCGCGCGCTGCGGCGCGCGGGCAGGGTCGCGCGCAGCGTGGTCCCCTCGCCCGGGCTGGAGGTGACCGACAGCTCGCCGCCGAGCAGCTCGACCCGCTCCTGCATCCCCACCAGCCCGAAGCCGCTGGAGGTGGCGCTCGGGTCAAAGCCGGTCCCGTCATCGGACACGGTGACCGTGACGATCTCGGGCGCCTCGGTGACGGTCACCGTGGCGTGCTCGGCCTGGGCGTGCTTGCCGGCGTTGGTGAGCGCCTCCTGCACGATCCGGTAGACGCTCGTCTCCAGCTCCGAGGTCAGCCGGCGCGGCGCCCCGCCCTGCCGGCCGTCGAGCTCCAGGTGCAGGTCCACGTCCAGGCCGGTCGTCCGCGCGCGGTCGACCAGCGCCACGAGCGCCGGCTCGAGGCCGAGCTGGTCAAGTGCCGCCGGGCGCAGCTCGGTGATCAGAGCCCGCAGGGTCGTGATGTCCAGCTCCAGCTGCTCGAGCGCTCCCTCGATCGCCGTGCGCATCGAGTCGGCGTCGCCGCGGCGGCGCCCGGCCGACAGCTGGAGCCGCAGGCTCGCCAGCGCCTGAAGCGTCTCGTCGTGCAGCTCCCGCGCCCATCGGGAACGCTCGGCCTCGGCCGCCGCGATCCGCTGTCGCCGGCGCTCGTCGGCCACCGAGCGGGCCGTCGCGACCGCGGTCGCGGCGCTGGCGGCGAACGAGACCAGCAGCCGCTCGTCCTCGGCGCTGAACCGCCCCGTGTCCCGCCGGTCGATGGCGACCAGCACCCCGTAGCGCTGGCCGCGGAAGATCAGCGGCACCACGAGTCCGTCGTGCACGGCGAGGCCGAGGCTGCCGAGCCCGTGGTGCTGGAACCGCTCGCGCTGCTCAGGGTCGGCGAGCCGCCTGGTCCTGCCGTCGCGCAGCGCGGCGCTGGCGACCGTCGCCGCCAGCGGGACGCGCCGGCCGAGCAGGCCGGCCGGCAGCTCCCCGGCGCCGGCCGCGAACCGCAGGTGGTCGCCCTCGAGCAGCTCGATCACCAGCAGCCGCGCGGAGACCAGCGCCCGCCCGCGCTTGGCGACCAGGTCCAGGATCGCGCCCAGGTCGGTCTCGCCTCCGAGCGCCCTGGCGATCTGGATGGTCGCGTCCAGCGAGCGCACCGTCCGCTCCAGCTGGGCGCGCTCGCTCTCGGCGCCGCTGAAGCGCCGAGCGTGGTCGATCGCGATGCTCGCGAACTCGGCCAGCAGGACGACCGCCTCCTGGTCGGTGTCCGAGAACTCGTCGGCGTCGCGCTTCTCGGCCAGGTAGAGGTTCCCGTAAGGCTGCCCGTCGATGAGGATCGGCACGCCGAGGAACGAGCGCATCGCGGGGTGCCCGGGCGGGAAGCCGAAGCTGGCCGGGTGCGCGCTGACGTCGGCGACCCGCAGCGCGACGGGGTTGCGGATCAGCTCGCCGAGCACGCCGCGGCCGGTCGGCGGCGGGCCGATTGCGAGCCGCTCCTCCTCGCTGAGCCCGGCGATCACGAACCGCTCCAGCCTGGTCCGCTCCGGGTCGAGAACGCCGAGCGCGACATAGCGCGCGCGGGTCAGGCGCTGCGCCGCGGCGACCAGGCGCTCGAGCACCTGCTCGAGGTCGAGCTCCTCAAGCACCTCGCGGGCGATGGTGACGATCTCCCGGGCTGCCTCGTCCATCTCAGCGCTCCCCGTCCCCCGGCCCGTGGTCCAGCAGGCCGTGACGGCGCGCGTAGGAGACCAGCTCGGCGCGGGTCGCCAGGCCGGTGCGACGATGGATCTGCGCTCGGTGGGACTCCACTGTGCGGACGCTGAGGTGAAGCCGATCCGCGATCGTCGCGTTCGTGTGCCCGAGTGCGACGAGCCTGACGATCTCCAGCTCGCGCTCGTCGAGCCCGTCGGGCGGCCCCGTCGAGGCGGCGAGCGTGGCTGCGATCCGCGCGCCGAGCCGCGGGTCCAGGTAGCTCTCGCCGGCGCGCGCCGCGCGCACCGCGGCGAGCAGCTCGGAGTCGGCTCCCTCCTTGAGGACGAAGGCCAGGGCGCCGAGGCGAAGCGCCTCGCGCGCGAGGCGCGGGTCGTCCTCCATCGTCAGCACCACGATCGCGGTCGACGGCGAGGCCTTGAGCATGCGCGGGATGGCGTCGAGCGACGAGCCGCCGGGCATCGTCAGGTCGAGCACCAGCACGCTCGGCTTGTAGCCCAGCACCTTGCGCACCGCCTCGTCGACGTCGCTGGCTTCGGCCACGACGGCAAGGCCGTCCTCTCCCTCCAGCAGCGCCCGCAGGGCGCTGCGCACGATCGTGTGATCGTCCGCCAGGACGATCGTCGTATCGGAGCTGTTGCCGCCGGTCGTGATGGCAGTGAAGCTATCGCCTCTCAGTAGTGGGCCGCCGAAAGACTGCGGGGTTGAACGGATGGTCGCCCCGGGCCAGGCGCTACGGTCGCGCTCGGAGGTGAATCGGATGGAGAGAGGGATCGACATGTCGCTGTCGCCGGGCCCAGCCGGATGCGGGCATCCGCACTGCGCACGCTGCGGAGAGGTGCTGGGCGTCTACGAGCCGATCGTGATCGAGGGCTCGGAGGCGCGTCGCACGACCTCGCTGCTGGTCGAGCCGGACCTGATGCAATCGGACCGGCGCCTGCTCCACGACTCCTGCTGCGGCTGAGGCAGGGGTTCGCGGCTCGCGAGCCTCCGGCGGCGAGCCGGACGGCTGCGGGCCCCGCATGGCGGTGTGGCGCGGCCGCTCTCCGCGGTGCCGGCGCGGCGGTGCGTCACAATCGGCCGCCGTGAGATCGCTCAGGACCGTCTTCTGGGTCAGCACCGGGCTGCTGGTCCACACCCACGTCGGCTATCCGCTCGCGCTCGCGGCGATCGAACGCGCGCGCCGCCGCCGCGGCGGGCCGAGGGCCGGCGGGCCGCAGCCGGGCGGTGCCCCGGCTCAGGTCATGGGGCCGGCGGACGCCTCGCAGCCCCCGGCGGTCTCGGTGATCGTGGCCGCGTACGCCGAGCAGGAGGTGATCGCTCGGCGCGTCGCCAACCTGAGGGCGCTCGATTATCCCGCCGGCCGCGTCGAGGTGATCGTCGCCTGCGACGGCTCGCCCGACGCGACCGCGGTCCGCGCCCGCGAGGCCGGCGCCGACCTGGTGCTCGAGCTGCCGCGCGGCGGAAAGGTGCGGGCCCAGGACGCCGGCGTGGCCCGCGCGCGCCATGACCTGCTCGCCTTCTCGGACGCCAACTCAAGCTGGGAGCCGGGCGCGCTGCGGGCGCTCGTGGCGCCGTTCGCCGATCCCCGGGTCGGGTACGTCTGCGGCAGCGTGCGGTTCGTCAACGATCGCGGCGACAACCAGGAGGGTCTCTACTGGCGCTACGAGATGTGGCTGCGCTCGCTGGAATCCAGGCTGCGCTCGGTGACCGCGGGCAACGGCGCGATCTACGCCACCCGCCGCGCCTCCTACATTCACGTCGACCCGATCATGGGCCACGACCTCTCGTTCCCCTTCAACATGGTCAAGCGCGGTTGGATGGCGGTCTACGCGCCCGCGGCCCGCGCGCACGAGCGGATGGTGCCGACGATCGAGGGCGAGTTTCGCCGCAAGCGGCGGATGATGAGCCACGGCTGGCCGATCGTCCTGCGCGGGGGGATGCTCTCACCGCGCGGATACGACCCGGCGTACGCCGCGATGATCCTCTCGCACCGGCTGCTGCGCTACGGCTCGCCGTTCCTGCACCTGGCCGCGCTCGGCGCGAGCCTGGCGCTGTTGGGTGAGGGCGCTCCCTACACGGCTGCCGTGGCGGCGCAGGCGGCGCTTCTGGCGGCGGCGCTCGGGGCGCGGACGGTCCCGGCGCGCCCGCTGCTGGTGGCGCGCTACTACGTGCTCACGACCGCGTCGCTGGCCGCCGGCCTGTGGGACTGGCTGGCGCGCGGGACCGAGGCCGGCTGGGAGGCGGCCGAGGGGACCCGATGAGCCTGAGAGCGCCCGGTCGCGGATCGCCCCCCGTCGCGCAGTCCACGATCCGCCGTGCCATGGACCTGTCGATCGCGCTGCCGCTGGCCGCGGCGACCGCCCCGGTGGTCGCGCTTGCGGCGCTCGCGGTGCGCCTGGAGTCGCGGGGTCCGGCGATCTACCGTCAGGAGCGGATCGGTCGCGATGGGCGCCCGTTCGAGATCTACAAGCTGCGCACGATGGTCGATGGCGCCGAGCGGATCGGCGCGGGCCTGGCGGTCTCGGCCGGTGACGCGCGGATCACGCGCGTCGGGGCCGTGCTGCGGCGCTGGTCGCTGGACGAGCTGCCCAACCTCTGGAACGTGGTGCGCGGCGAGATGTCGATCGTCGGACCGCGCCCGACGGTTCGCGGCCAGGTCGAGCAGTACACCGACCGCCAGCGCGGGCGTCTGGCGGTCAAGCCCGGGATCACGGGCTGGGCGCAGGTCAACGGCCGGGCCTCGCTGCCGTGGCCCGAGCGGATCGAGCTGGACCTCTGGTACGTCGAGCACCGGACGCTGCGGCTTGACCTGCGGATCCTCACGCGGACGGTCGGGCTCGTGATCGGCGGCGGCGGCCTCTACAAGGGGACGACGGGCGGATGGCGACCGCCGAGCGAGACGTAGCGGTCCTGCTGACCGGCGTCGGCAAGCGCTACGCGCTGGTCAGCGCGTTCGCGCAGCACGCCGTCACGGTCGCCGCCGACCCCAACCCGCTCGCGCCCGCCCAGTACGCGGCCCACCACCGCCGCGCCGTGCCGCTGATCGACGACCCCGGATACGTGCCGGCGCTGCGGGCGCTGTGCGAGCGGTTCGGGGTCGGCGCCGTGGTGCCGTTGACCGACCTCGATCTGGAGGTCCTCGGGCGCGCACGGGAGGAGGGCCTGCTGCCGGCGTTCGTGCCCGATGGCGACATCGCGCGGGCCACGTTCGACAAGTACGAGACCCACCTGCTGCTGGAGCGCCTCGGGCTGCCGTCGCCGCCGACCGCGCTTCCCGGCGATCCGGTCGAGAGCTACCCGGTGATGGTCAAGCCGCGGTGGGGGTCCGGCGCCCGCTCGATCCATCTCGCCGCCGATGCTCGTGAGGCGGAGTTCCTGGCGGCCTACATCCGCGAGCCGGCGATGCTCCAGCGCGCGATGCGCGGCCCGGAGCTGTCGATCGACTGCATCTCGGACCTCGACGGCCGCTGCCTGAACGCGATCCCGCGCACGATGCTCGAGTCGCGGGGCGGCGAGTCGATCAAGGGCACGGTGGTCGCCGACCCGGACCTGATCGATCTCGGGCGGCGGGTGGTCGAGGCGCTCGGCTGCCGCGGCCCCTGCACGGTGCAGGTCTTCCGCGACCCCGAGCTCGGGCTGCGGATCACCGACGTCAACACCCGCTTCGGCGGCGCCTGCCCGGCCCATCTGTACGCGGCCCTCCCCGGCCTCACCTACCCCGAGCTGATCGTGCGGATGGCCCGTGGAGAGCGGATCGAGCCGCACGTCGGCGAGTTCCGCGCCGGGATCACGTTCACGCGCTACTACTGGCAGCTGGAGCTCGACGAGCGAATGGCCCCGACCGGGCGCGAGGTCGCGCCGCGGGCCCTCGGCGGCGTGCCCGCCGACACATAGAGGCACCGATCAATATCTGTCACGGTACGCTTAGCCGCGTGGCTATAACCGTGACGCAGTTGACGGCCTTCCTGGCCGTCGTACGTGGCGGCTCCGTGACCGCCGCCGCCGACGAGCTGATCGTCACCCAGCCGTCGGTCTCCTCCGCGATCTCATCGCTGTCTCGCGAGCTCGGCTGCGAGCTGTTCGAGCGGGCGGGGCGCGGGATCGCGCTGACCGAGGCGGGGACGGCGTTCGTTCCATATGCCGCCGATGTGCTGGGGCTGCTGGATCGGGGGCGCCGCGCGGTCGCCGAGGCCGCCGCGGTGGCGTCACGCAGGCTGCGGATCGCGGCCGTGACGACCGCCGCGGAGTCGTTCGTGCCGCAGCTGATGCGCGACTTCGCGCTCGCCAACCCGGACGTCGAGCTGACGCTCGACGTCGGCAACCGAGCCCGCGTGCTCGACAGCGTCCTGCGCCACGTCGCCGACGTCGCGATCTCGGGTCGCCCGCCCGGCGACGAGCGGCTGGTCGCGGAGCCCCTGCGCGCCAACCCGATCGTGTGCATCACCGCGCCCGACGACCCGGCCGTGCGCGGGCCGGCCCGGTCGGCCGCCGAGCTCGGCGAGCGCGCCTGGCTGCTGCGTGAGCCGGGCTCCGGCACACGCGCGCTCAACGAGCAGTTCCTGGCCCAGCGGGGCCTCTCCCCGCGGGTACTGGAGCTCGGCTCCAACGGCGCGATCAAGCAGGCTGCGCGCGCCGGGCTGGGGGTCTCGTTGATCTCGCGTGCGGCGGTCGAGGCCGAGTTGGCGAGCGCGCTGCTGGGCGAGATCGAGCTGCGCGACCCGCCTGAGACGCGGCCCTGGTACCTGCTGCGCTCCTCGGTCGGGCCCGCCCGCCCGGCCGTCTGCGAGCTGGTCGAGTATCTGCGGGCCGGTTTCGTGACCGCCGAGCGGGAGCGTCAGGGGGTAGTTGCCGTCTCGTCGACGACGCCGTTGTCGGTCGGCGGCTGATCGGCGCGCGCGCCGCTTGCTCCCAGGGCGACCGCGGCGCGCGCGGTCACCAGCTGGTACAGGACCAGCAGCTGGATGATCGCCAGCGGCTCGGAACGGCGCAGCTCGGTGCCGATCGTGAACTCTCCGAGCCGCTCCGTGCGCAGATGGCTGGCGAAGTGCATCCGGTCCCAGATCGCCTCCTCGAACGCCGCGCTGTGCGCCGGGTCGATCGTCCCCGGGACCCACAGCACCGTCTCGGAGCCGCGCTTGGCGAGCCTGATCCCGTCCCGGTCGGTGTCGACCAGCGGCTCCAGATCGGGATGCGCCAGCCCGGGCCGCATCAGGAGCTGAGCATCGAGGTGCTCCGGATCGCCGCGGTCGCCGGGCATGAACGAGATCACGATGTCGGCGTGGCGCCGCTGGGGCCGGATGAACGTCTCGGCGTCGGCCTCGCGACGGTCGAGCTCGGCCAGCACCTCGTCGGTCGTGTAGCCGCGGCGGGAGCAGTCGCGCTGGACCTTCCAGCGCCGCCGCAGCTCCTCAGGCGGGTCGAGAAAGATCCGCACGTCGTAGACCGCCCGCATCTCGGCCGTGTGGAACCCGAGCATCCCCTCGACGATCGTGAACTGCGTCGGCGTGAGGTACTCGGTCGGGCCCAGGCTGCCGTCCTGATGGCGGTAGATAGGCTTGAGGATCGACCGCCCCGCCCGCAGGTGCACCAGATGCTGCTCGAGGATGTCAAGGTGGTTGCAATCGGGGTGCAGCGGCGTGATGCCCAGCTCGGTCCGCTGGGTGCGTGAGTAGCGGTGGTAGTGGTCGGCGGACACGTGCGTCACCTGCGACTCGCCCAGGATCCGCAGCAGCCCCCGGGTCAGCGTGGTCTTGCCCGCGGCCGAGTCGCCGGCGATCCCGAGCAGGATCGGCCGCGGCATCAGCCGGCCACCTTAGACCCGTGGCCGGTGCGGGCCGTCCGCCCGGCGCGCCCCGGCCGCGCGCCGCGCGCCGCGCGCCGCCGCCGGATCGACGCGGCGCCATGGCCGGCGCGATCCACTACCGCGATGCCCGGCTCGACGGCGACGACCGTCGGCACGACGTCCAGCGTCGACTCGCGCGCGCACAGGGCCACGTCGCCGGCCAGCCCGGCGGCCGCCAGCGCGGTGCCGCCGCCGCCGGCCTGCAGCGCCCGCAGCGGCGTTCGGAAGGACCGGGCGACGCCCTCGGCGACCAGCGCCGATTCGGTCCTCGTGCCGCTCAGCAGCGAGCTCAGCCGCCCGGCCACGTAGACGTCCTCGAGCGCGGTCGCTCCCTCGATCCCGGCGCAGATGATCTGCACGTCGCCGGCGCCCTCGGATGCGAGGGCCCGCGTGATCGACGCGAGGTTGAGCAGGCTCGCGAGCAGCACCCGGGGCGCGCGTGCCGCCGCCTCGACCGTCGCCGGAGCCCCGTTGGTGGTCGCCAGGACGAGCTCCTCGCCGCGCCGCACGGCGGCCTCCGCGGGCGAGTTGCCCTGGTCGAAGCCCTCGGGACGACGGAGGCTGCGCTCGCCGGCGAGCACCCTGCCGGGAGCCCTGAGGCGCGCGGCGGTCTCGACGCCGTCCGCGCAGAGCACCCGGCGGTAGCCGGCCGAGAGCGCCTGGGCGACGGTCGAGGTGGCTCGCAGCACGTCGATCACCACCGCGACGTCGGTCTCGCGCGCCTGCGCCCGAGTCAGCGCCACATCGATCAGGCGGGTTGGATCCATGGGCCGCGGCAATGTAGTCGGCATGGGATCGCCGAGCAAGAGAGAAAGCGCTTGTTGTCCACGATCTGTGTCTATCCGTTCGCCGGCGTCGGGCTCGCCGTACCGGAGAGGTTAGGGGGCGCGGGGGCCGACGAAGACCGCGCCTCCGCCTCCGCGGGCAGCGGAGGCGTCCGCGGCAGGGTGATCCAGACGTCCGCGCCGCCGCCCTCGCGGTTGGCCGCGCTCGCCGCGCCGCCGTGGGCGCGCGCGATCGCCTCGACGATCGAGAGCCCGAGCCCGGCTCCGCCGCGTCCCCTCGCCCGGTCGGCGCGGCGGAATCGCTCGAAGGCGTGCGGCAGGAACGCGGCCGGGAACCCGGCGCCGCGGTCGGCGACGTGCAGCTCCACCAGCCCGCCGCGCTCGGCGGCCGAGAGCGTCACGGTCCCGCCGCCGTGCACCAGCGCGTTGTCGATCAGGTTGTGGAGCGCCTGATCGAGCTTCGCGCGGTCGGCGGCCAATGTCGCCTCCCGCGGGCAGTCGACCACCACCTCCCTTCCCAGTGCCGCCGCTGCGGGGGCCATTCGCGCGGCCGCGTCTGCGAGCGCGTCGGCGGCGTCGATCCGCTCCAGGGAGGGATGCAGCCTGCCGGCCTGCCCGCGGGCGAGAACCAGCAGGTCGTTGGCGAGCTTGATCACGCGGTCGGTCTCCTCGATCGCGGATCCGACGGCGCCGCGCCAGTCCTCGATCGCGCCGCCGGCGCGAAGCGCGACCTCCAGCTCGCCCTTGAGCACCGCCAGGGGGCCGCGCAGCTCGTGACTCGCGTCGGAGACGAACACCCGCTCGCGCTCGATCCCCGCATGGAGGCGGTCGAGCATCTCGTTCAGCGTGATCGCCAGCCGCTGCACCTCGTCGGCGCTGGTCGGCAGCGGCAGCCGGTCCCCGACGTCGTCGGGCGAGATCGTCGCGGCGCGGCGGCGCATCTCCTCGATCGGCCGCAGCAGCCGCCCGAACATCACATATGCGATCGCCGAGGCGAGCAGGAGCATCGTCGGGATTCCGGCCAGCAGCTCCCAGTTGAACGTGATGAAGGCGTCCTGCTGCTGGGCCAGCGACACCCCCACGACCACGATCCGGTGGTCGGCGGCCGGCTGCGCGAACAGGCGCGAATCCTCGCCCCGATCGATCAGGACCGGGCGGAGGGCCGCGCGCCGCAGCTCGCCGCGGTCCAGCAGCGGCGTCCGCTCGTGGCCCTGGCTGGCGACCAGGATCGTCCCCTTGGGGCTCAGGATCTGCGCGAATCCGTCCTGCGACGGGCGCGTCGATCTGTGCGACGGGCCGGGCAGGCGGTCGGAGAAGGCGCTCAGAGCCTGCGCACGCGCGCGCAGGCCGTTGTCGATGCTCGTGTTGATGCTGCTGTGGAACTCCAGGTACAGCAGCGTCCCGAGCACGGCGAACAGGCAGCCCATCGCCAGCGCGGAGATCAGCGTCATCCGCACGCGGATCGGCAGCTGCGCAAGGCGCTTCAGCGCTCGGCTCGGAGCCGGTATCCGATCCCCCTGACGGTCTGGATCGAGTCGCGCCCGAAGGGGCGGTCGATCTTCTCACGCAGGTAGCGCACGTAGACCTCGAGCACGTTGGAGCGGTTCTCGTAGTCGTAGCTCCACGCCTGCTCCAGCAGTTCGAAGCGCGACACGACCCGGCCCGGACGGCGCATCAGCGCCTCCAGCAGCGCGAACTCCTTCGGCGAGAGCTCGATCGGGACCTCCCCCCGCCATGCCCGGAGCGTCGCGCGATCGAGCCGGAGGTCGCCCACCCGGAGCGTCACCGGCCGCTCGATCGCGCCGCGCCGCGCGACCGCGCGGACCCGAGCGACCAGCTCGTCCAGCGAGAAGGGCTTGGCGAGGTAGTCGTCGGCGCCGGCGTTCAACCCGGCCACCCGGTCCTCCACCGCGTCGCGCGCCGTGAGCATCAACACGCCGGACCAGACGTTACCCTCGCGGAGCCTGCGACAGACGGCGAATCCGTCGGCGCCGGGGAGCATCACATCGAGCACGATCACGTCGTATGTGGTTGCCTGTGCGCGGATCACCGCCTCGTCGCCGTGGGTGACCGTGTCGACCGCCATCCCCTCCAGAGACAGCCCCCGGCGCAGCACCGCGCCCATCTTCACATCGTCATCGACCACCAGGACGCGCACGACTCATGAAGTATCCCGACCGCGACCCGCGCCGACGCCCGTTGTGAAGCTCTCGCGTCGTTCTCAGCTCCAGCTCATCTGCGGAGGCTAAAAGAGCGCCCGTGCTCGAGCCAAGCCCAGATCCGCTCGCCTCGGCACGGTCCGCGGCGGCAGAGGACCGCGGACCCGAGTCCGAGAGCGGCAGGCGCCTGCGGATCGCGATCGTCAGCGAGGTCTCGCTCGGCGCCATCGACGGCGTGGTGACGCGCCTGATGCGCACGCTGGAGGAGCTCGGCCGCGCCGGCGACGAGGTCCTGCTGGTCGCACCGGATGGCGGCCCCACGCAGTACGCCGGGGTCGAGATCGTCGGGATGCCGGCGGTTCGGCTGCCGCTGTACCCGGACGGTCGCGGCTACCCGCCCAAGCGGGTGTCCCTGCCGACGCGTCGCCTGGACGAGGTGCTGCGCCGCTTCCGGCCGGACGTCATCCACGCGATCAACCCGGTCCTGCTCGGTCTCAGCGCCGCGGCCGCGGCTCGCCGCCAGGGCGTACCCCTGGTCGCCTCCTACCACGCTCACCTGCCGGCCTACACGCGCTTCTATCGGATCGGCTTCATGGAGTCGGTCGGCTGGAGCTACCTGCGCTCGGTCCACAACCGCGCGCAGCTGAACCTCTGCACCTCGATGGCGACGGGCGAGCAGCTGGTCAGCCACGGCTTCGAGCGGGTGCAGCTGTGGCCCTACGGCATCGACCTCGAGCGCTTCAACCCCGCGCGCGCCTCGGCGAGCTGGCGCCGCCGGCTCAGCGGCGGGCGCGACGGCCGGCTCGTGATGCTCTACGTGGGGCGCCTGGCCAGGGAGAAGCGGGTCGACCGGCTCCTGGAGGCGGTCCGCACCGAGGGCGTGACGCTCGCGATCGTCGGCGACGGCCCCGAGCGGGCGCAGCTGGAGCGCACCTTTGCCGGCACCCCGACCGAGTTCCTCGGCTTCTTGACCGGCGACGACCTGGGCGCCGTCTACGCCTCCGCCGACCTGTTCCTGCTGCCGTCCGACACCGAGACCCTCGGGCTGGTGACGCTCGAGGCGCAGGCCTCGGGGCTGCCGGTGATCGCCGCCCAGAGCCCGGCGTCGCGCGAGCTGGTCGCCGATCGCCAGGCCGGGCTGCTGTTCGACCCGGCCCGCCCGGGGAGCCTCGCCGCCGCCGTGCGCGAGGTGGTGGTCGACCCCGACCGCCGGGCCGCGTTCGCGGAGCGCGCGCTGCGCGCCAGCCAGGGCCGCACCTGGCGGGCGGCCACCGGCGTGCTGCGCCGCTACTACCTGGAGTGCGTGCTCGCGTCGCCGCCGCGCGATCCCGGCGCTTCGCGCGGCGAGGCCAGGCCGCAGGGCGCCGGCGCGGAGCAGTCCCCTGTTCAGGACCCGGCGCAGCCTCCCGTCTCGACGCCGCTGCGGATCGCGATCGCGGGCACCGTCGCGCTGCTGATCACGGCGTGGCTCATGTCACGGCTGCGCGCGGTGGAGGGCACCGGCGGGCTCTGGCTGCTCAACCTCGTCCTGTCGGTGCCGATCGCGACCGTCGCCGTCTGCTGCGCAGCCCTCGGCGGAGCGGCGCTGCTGGCCCGGCGGCCGCGGCCTGACGGCGCTCCGCGGAGGCTTCGGGGGCTGGCGGGGGGGCTCGTGCTGGCGGGGGTCGTGGCGATCGTCCCGCCGCTGGCCGGTCATGCGATCGGCGTCAACGGCTGGCTGCGGGTCGTCGCGGGCGGCCTGCTGATCCTCTGCTCGGCCGCGAGCCTGCGGAGCCGCAGGCTCGCCGTCGGGGCCATCGGAGACCGGGCCGCTGAGCGCCTCCACGGCTGATCCAGAGCCCGCCCGACGGCTCACCCGCCGCCGGGCGATCGCCGCGATCGTCACGGTCGTCGTGCTCGGCGCGCTCGTCGTGCTCGGGCTAGGGAAGCTCCATCCGTCCCAGATCGGGCATGCGCTGGGACATGTGCGGGCGGGCTGGCTGGTCCTCGCGGGCGTGCTGATGGTCACCACCTTCCTCGCCCGCGGCGAGTCCTGGCACACGGCGCTCCACGTCGCGCTTCCGGGCGCCGAGCTGTCGCGCCCGGTGGTCACTCGCGTGCTGCTGATCGGGATGGCCGGCTCGACGCTGGCCCCCAGCCGGGCGGGCGAGGCGGCTCGCGCCGCCCTGATCGTGCGCCGCGTCGGCAACGTGCGCGAGAACCTGCCGCGAGTGATCGGCAGCCTTCTGTCGCAGACGCTGCTGAACCTGCTGGCGCTGGTGCTGCTGTCCGCGTACGCGATCGCGAACGGGGCGCTCCCCGGCTCGGGCTCCACGGCGCTCGCGCTTGCGATCGTGGTGCCGAGCGTGGTGGTCGTGGTGCTCGTGGTCCTCCCGCGCGTGCTGGTCGCGCGCGCCGGCGCCCGCCGCTCCGGCCGTGTCGCGAGCATTCTGGCTGGCTCCCTGCAGGGCGTCCGCACCGGTCTGGCGGTGCTCTCGAGCCCGCGCGCCGCGATCCACTCGGTGAGCTTCCAGCTCAGCGGCTGGGCCTGCCAGTGCGGCTCCTGCTTCTTCACGCTCTGGGCGATGGGGATGGGAGCGAAGACCGGCCTGGCGGCCGCGGCGGCCGTCCTGGTGGCGGTCAACATCACCGCGATCGTCCCGCTCACGCCCTCGAACGTGGGCGTCTTCCAGGCGGCCTGCATCGCGGTGCTGGCCCGCTTCGGCGTTCATGCCGACGCGGCCTTCGCCTACGGCCTGGTGCTCCAGGGGCTAGAGGTCCTCACCGCGCTCGCGCTCGGCCTTCCCTTCGCGCTGCGAGAGGGACTCTCGATGCGCCATCTGCCGACGGTCCCCTGAGCGCCGGCGCGCCGCGCCCGGCATAGAGGGCGCGCTATCGATCGGCGGCGAAGAGGCCATGGACATCCGAGCGGGGCGCCCGCTACGGTGGGCCTCCCGACTTCGAAGGACAGCCCGACGATGCTCTCTGGCAACAACTCCACCAACGGGCGCCGGGATCGCTGGGCGTCCGGTGTCACCCCGTATGCCGAGATGGGGTACTTCGACCCGGACTACACGCCGCGCGACACGGATGTCCTGGCCGCGTTCAGGATCACCCCACAGCCCGGGGTCGATCCGATCGAGGCGGCGGCGGCGGTCGCCGGCGAGTCCTCGACGGCCACCTGGACGGTGGTCTGGACCGATCGCCTGACCGACCACCGCCACTACCGGGCCAAGGCCTACGAGGTCTCCCCCGTGCCGGGCCGCGACGGCGAGCACATCGCCAAGATCGCCTACGACATGGACCTCTTCGAGGAGGGCTCGATCGCCAACATGGCCTCGTCGATCATCGGCAACGTCTTCGGCTTCAAGGCGCTTCAGGCGCTGCGCCTGGAGGACCTGCGGATCCCGGGCCACTACGTCAAGACCTTCCCGGGGCCTCCGCACGGGATCGTGACCGAGCGAGAGCGCCTCGACAAGTTCGGTCGCCCGCTGCTGGGCGCCACCGTCAAGCCCAAGCTCGGCCTGTCGGCGAAGAACTACGGGCGCGTGGTCTACGAGGCTCTGCGCGGCGGGCTGGACTTCACCAAGGACGACGAGAACGTCAACTCGCAGCCATTCATGCGCTGGCGCGACCGATACCTGTACTCGATCGAGGGCGTCGATCGCGCCGGTGCGGCCACCGGGGAGATCAAGGGCCACTACATGAACGTGACCGCCGCGACGATGGAGGAGATGTACGAGCGGGCCGAGTTCGCGCGCGAGCTCGGCAGCGTGATCGTCATGGTGGACCTGACCGTCGGATACACGGCGATGCAGTCGATGTCCAGATGGGCGCGGCGCAACGGGATGCTGCTGCACCTGCATCGCGCCGGACACGGCACCTACACGCGCCAGAAGAGCCACGGCGTCTCGTTCCGGGTGATCGCCAAGTGGTGCCGGCTGATCGGGGTCGATCACATGCACGCCGGGACCGTGGTCGGCAAGCTGGAGGGCGACCCGGCGATCGTGGCCGGCTACTACGACACCCTGCGCCTGGACCACGTGCCCGCCGATCCCGGGCGTGGACTTCACTTCGATCAGGACTGGGTTTCGCTGCCCGGCGTGATGCCGGTCGCCTCCGGCGGGATCCACGCCGGTCAGATGCACGAGCTGCTGCACCACCTGGGCGAGGACGTGGTGCTCCAGTTCGGAGGTGGCACGATCGGGCACCCGATGGGGATCGCCGCCGGGGCGACGGCCAACCGCGTGGCTGCCGAGGCGATGATCCAGGCTCGCAACGAGGGGCGCGACTGCCTCCGGGAGGGCCCTGAGATCCTCCGGCGCGCCGCCCGGTTCTGCCCCGAGCTCGAGGCCGCGCTCCAGGTCTGGAAGGACGTCGCCTTCGACTTCCAGTCAACCGACACCCCCGATCACGTCGTCACCCCGACGATCGGCTGAGCGGGCGCGCGATGCGGCTGACGCAGGGCACCTTCTCGTTCCTTCCCGAGCTCACCGACGAGCAGATCTCCGCCCAGGTCAGCTACGCGCTGGGCCACGGCTGGGCGATCTCGATCGAGTGCACCGACGACCCCGATCCGCGCAACTTCTACTGGGAGATGTGGGGCAGGCCGATGTTCGACCTGGAGGTGGAGCGCTGCGACGTGGTCCTGCGCGAGGTCCGCGCCTGCCGCGAGGCGCGCCCGGACCATTACGTCAAGCTGGTCGCATACGACGCGAGCCGCGGGCGCCAGACGACCGCGCTGAGCTTCATCGTCGGCCGGCCCGCCGATGAAGCCGCCTTCCTCGCCGACCGCGGCGCCGATCGCCGGCCGACGCGCCACCGTCCGCGGCCCGGGGCCGTCGACGGCATCGGGGGCGCGCCGAGGTCCGCGAGGAGCCCGTGAGCCTCGCCGGGTACCGTGAAGGGATGGCCGAGCTCTTCGCGCCGCGCCCGCGAATGTCCTCGTGGATGGCGCATCACGTCTGTCTGACGGACCGCAGCCGGGACGAGCTGCTCGCGGTCGCGCGCGGGATGGTCGAGGCGGCGTCCTGCCGGCCGGCCGCCGAGGCCGGGCAGGCGCGGCCCCGGGGCCTTGAGTGGATCGACCTGGCGGAGCCCGTCTCGTGATGCCCCGCCCGGTGATCCTCGGCATCGTGGGCGACTCGGCCAGCGGCAAGACGACCATCAGCCGCGGCCTGGTCCGCGTGCTGGGCGAGGAGAGCATCGCCCACATCTGCACCGACGACTACCACCGCTACGACCGGGCGCAGCGCGCGGACCTTCAGCTGACCCCGCTGAACCCCGGCTGCAACCACCTTGACATCATCGCCCAGCACCTCCAGCACCTGCGCCGCGGCGAGCCGATCCTGAAGCCCGTCTACCGACATCAGGACGGCACCTTCGGACCGGCCGAGTATGTCCGCCCGGGGCGCTTCACGATCATCGAGGGTCTGCTCGGCTACCACCTGCCCGAGATGCGCGAGGTCTACGACGTGCGGATCTTCCTGGACCCGCCGGAGGACGTGCGCCGCCGCTGGAAGGTCCAGCGCGACTGCTCGCGGCGCGGCTACACGACCGACGACGTGCTCGCGGAGCTTGACCGGCGCGAGGCCGACTCCGAGCAGTTCATCCGCCCTCAGCGGCACTACGCGGACATGACGATCTCGTTCCTTTCGCCCGGCGGCGGTGACGACGGCACGTACCTCGACGCCGAGCTGATCCTCGGGGACGGGCTGCCGCACCCTGACCTGACGCCGTTCGTCGGCGACCGCCCGGACGGCCTGACCCTGCGCGAGCGCGACGGCGAGCGGGTGCTGAGGATCCCGGGCCGGATCGACCCGGAGCTTGCCTCGGCGATCGAGGAGGCGATCTGGTCCCGGATGCACTTCGCCACGCACCTGCGCGCGCGGCGCCTGGGCGAGTTCACCGTCGCCACCGATCTGCGCCGTTCGGAGGCGCTTGCGCTCGTGCAGCTGCTGGTGCTCTACCACCTGGTCACCGCGCGCGCGATGGTCGCGCTCGGCGGCGACCGGGCCCGGGTGGACACGGACGCCGCCGCCGCCGTCTAGTGCGCGCGGCAGCCTGTGGCGGCGCTGATACCCTACGGGGGCGTGATCGACTCCGGTGTCGTAACCGCCACCCAGGAGATCGCCCTCGAGTGGCTGCGCGACGGGCGCCGGATGGCGCAGGCGCTGCTGGTGGAGGTAGAGGGGTCCGCGCCCCTGCCCGACGGCGCCATGATGGTGATCGACGATCGCGGCACGATCGAGGGCTCGATCACCGGCGGCTGTGTGGAGGGTGCGGTCGTGACCGAGGCCGAGCAGCTTCTCGCCCAGGGCCCGCTCGCCGGCGTGAGGGTCCTGCGCTACGGGATCTCCGACGAGCTCGCGGGAACGGTCGGCCTGATGTGCGGCGGGATCGTCCACATCCTCGTCGCCGAGCTTGAGGGCGAGGCGGCCGAGATCGAGCGCGCCGCCCTCGCCGAGCACGCGGCGGGGCGTCTCACCGCGGTCGCCACGCTGGTCGACGGACCGCAGGCGGGCGCGCGACTGGCGGTCATCGACGGCGCCGTGCGCGGGTCCTTCGGCGCCGGAGCGCTGCTGGACTCCAACGTCGCGCGCGAGGCGCAGGGACTGCTGGAGGAGGGCAAGACGGCGGTGCGGCGGTTCGGAGCGGACGGCGCCACGCTCGGCGACGACCTGCGGGTTCACTTCCGCTCCTACGCGCCGCCGCCGCGGATGCTGATCTTCGGCGCGATCGACTTCTCCGCGGCACTGGCGCCGATCGCGTCCGCGATCGGCTACGACGTGACGATCTGCGATGCGCGCGCGCCGTTCGCCCGCTCGCCCCGCTTCTCCGCCTCGGCGACGGTCAGGATCGGCTGGCCGCAGGAGCTCATGGACGGCGTGCTCCTCGGGCCGCGTGACGCGGTGCTCGTGTTCACGCATGACTCGAAGTTCGACGAGCCGGCGCTGATCGCCGCCCTGGGGACCGACGCCGGCTACATCGGGGCGCTGGGCTCTCGCCGGACGACCGCCGACCGCGAGGCGCGCCTGCGGCGGGCCGGCGTGACCGACGAGCAGCTGGCTCGGATCCACGCTCCGTGCGGGCTGGACATCGGCAGCCGCACCGCGGAGGAGACCGCGGTCTCGGTGCTGGCCGAGATCATCGCCTCGCGCGCGCGGCGCGGCGGCGAGCCGCTGCGGATGGGGCAGGGCCCGATCCACGGGCGCGACTCCGCCGGTTGACGCGCTCGACGCGCCCGGCCGTGAGCTCCCGCCCGCGACGACGGGCGCGACTCCGCCGGTTGACGCGCTCGACGCGCCCGGCGGTGATCTCCCGCCCGCGACCCGCCCGCAAGCGTCCCAACGCGGCGCTTGCAGGAGGGGCGGGGGACGTTCCCCAGCTGGTGGGTGGCGAACATCCCACCTCGACCACCTCCGCTGCTGGCCGGGTCGTCTTCCACCCGCCTCCCGCGAGGCCAGGCCTGGTTGGCCAGCCAGCCAGGCGGGGCGCGAGCGCTACAGTTGACACATGGCCAAATCCCTCAGACCGCTCTCCGGCAGGGTCGTCGCGGTCACCGGCGCGGCGCGCGGGATCGGTCGTGCCACGGCAGCGCTGCTGGTCGCTCATGGCGCGCGGGTCGCGATCGGGGACATCGACGCCGAGCTCGCCCGGCGGACGGCGTCCGAGCTCGGCGCGCTCGGCTTGGAGCTTGACGTCACCGACCGGTCCAGCTTCGAGAGCTTCCTGCGCGACGTCGAGGCGCGCCTCGGCCCGCTTGACGTGCTCGTCAACAACGCCGGGATCATGCCCGTCGGACCGTTCGTGGCCGAGACCGACTCCACCGCGGGGCGGATCGTCGACATCAACCTGAATGGCGTCATCCTCGGCTCAAAGCTGGCGCTGGAGCGCTTCCGCGCCCGGGGTCGTGGCCATCTGGTCAACGTCGCGTCCGTCGCTGGCAAGGGCGGCTTTCCCGGCGGTGCGACCTATTGCGCAACCAAGCACGCCGTCGTCGGGCTCAGCGAGGCGATTCGCGCCGAGATGCGCGGCACCGGCATCGACGTCAGCATCGTGATGCCCGTTGTCGTGAACACGGAGCTCGGATCCGGACTGCGCCGGAGCCGGATCCGCGTCGTCGAGCCTGAGGACGTCGCGCAGGCGATCGTCGAGGCGCTGCAGACCGGGCGCGTCGATGTCTACGTCCCGCGGTCGGTCGGCGCCCTGTTCCGCGTGATGCCGATCACGCCACGGCCGCTCGCGGACCGGCTCGTCCACCTGCTCGGCGGCGACCGCGTGCTGGTCGATCCAGACCCGGGAGCGCGCGCCGCCTACTCCCGGCGGGTCGCCCCCGTGGAGCCGTCCTCGGCAACCGCCGCCTCCGCCTCGGCCGCTCCCGCCTCCGGGTCCGCCTCGGCCGCTCCCGCCTCCGGGTCCGCCTCGGCCGCTCCCGCCTCCGGGTCCGCCTCGGCAGCTGTCGCTGCGCCTCCCGCCGCCAATCGCCCCGAGCCGATCGCGTCGAGCTGAAGTGCGGGGCGCAGACGGGCCGCGCGGTCGCGGCGCGGTCGCTATCCTCGTCCGCCTGCCGGCGGGCGCTCCGCTGCCGAACTCGCCACCGCGGATCGCTCGGCTCACCCCGGCCGCCTGACCGCAGACCGGTACCGAAGCGAACGGATCGTCCATGCAACCCACCTTCGCGTCCAGATGAGCCCAGCTGATCTCGACGGCCGCCGCGTGCTCGTGACCGGCGGCTCCGGATTCATCGGCCGCCACGTCGTGGCTCGGATGGCCGCCGCGGGTGCGGTCGTGCGCGTCGTGGACCTGCAGCCGCATCCGGATCCATCGGTCGACATCGTGATCGGCGACATCGCCCAGCCGGAGGTGCTGGACCGGGCCTTCGAAGGCGGCTTCGACTCGGTCGTCCACCTCGCCGCCGTGACCTCCGTGCTGCGTTCGCTGGAGCATCCCGAGCTGACCTTCCGGACCAACGTCGTGGGCACCAACGCCGTGCTCGCAGCCGCTCGTGCAGCCGGCGCGACCTCGCTCGCGTTCGCGTCGACCAATGCGGTCACGGGTCCGATGACCGCACCCAGGATCTCCGAGGCCGCGGTTCTGAGGCCGCTGACCCCCTACGGCTCCACCAAGGCGGCCGGGGAGATGCTGATGTCCGCGTACACCGCCTCGTACGGCCTGCGATGCGCCTGCGTGCGCCTCACCAACGTCTACGGTCCGGGCATGCAGGCCAAGGACAGCATCATCGCTCGGCTCATGCGCGCGATCAGACTGGGCACCACGTTCGAGATCTACGGCGACGGCAACCAGGTTCGCGACTACGTGCACGTCGAGGACGTGGTCGAGGCCTTCCGCCTCGGCCTGGTCTCCGAGCAGTGGTCGGGCCCGACGGTCATCGGCTCCGGAAGCTCGCTGTCCGTGCACGAGGTCGTGGATGCGGTTCGGCGCGTGTCCGGCGCACAGCTGCCGGTTCGCCATGGGCCCGCCAAGCCGGGGGAGATGCCGGCCGTGATCGTCGATCCCTCGCGCGCGCTGGCGTCCGGCTGGCGACCGCGCTACCCGTCGCTCGACGAAGGCCTGATCGGCGTCTGGGAGGAGTGGCGTGAGGCCGACGTGACCGCGTCGCCCGCTCCGGGGACGGCGGCTCGATGAGCCGCAGGCTCCGCGCGCCGTCCGCGAGGCGGTTCGTCTGATGACCGCCGTCGGGGTCTCCTCCGACGAGGACGCTCGTCTGGCGCCCGCTGAGCGGGCGGCGGCCGAGACCTTTCTGGAGCACCATCCGGCTGGAGCCGGAGCGCCGCTCGCGATCGTGATACCCGCCTACAACGAGGAGCCCACGGTGGCCGAGGTGATCGCGTCGATCCCCTCCGAGGCGGCGGGCCTGGCGACCGAGGTGATCGTGGTGGTCGACGGCGCCCGCGACGGGACCGCGCAGGTCGCGGAGCGTGCCGGGGCGCTCGTCTGCGACGTGCCCGTCAACCGCGGACAGGGCGCGGCCCTCAGGCTCGGCTACTGGCTGGCGCGAGCGCGCGGAGCCGAGGTGATCGTCACGATCGATGCCGACGGCCAGTACGAGGCCGACGAGATCGGCCGGGTGGTGGCGCCGATCCTGTCCGGTGCGGCCGACTTCGTCTCCGGCTCCCGGCGTCTCGGGTCCGAGTTGACGACCGACCCGACGCGGCACCTCGGGGTGATCGTCTTCGGGGCGCTGATCTCGCTGCTGGTGCGCCAGCGGATCACCGATCCGGCCTGCGGCCTGCGCGCGATGCGCTCCCGCGTGACGGCGGCCGTGACGCTGGAGGAGCCGCAGTACCAGGCGTCCGAGCTGATGATCTCCGCGGCGCTGAACGGCTTCCGGCTGGCCGAGGTTCCCACGACGATGCGAGACCGTGGCGAGCACGCCACGGGGACCAAGAAGGGCGGCAACCTCGGCTACGGCCTCCGCTTCGCCCGTGTCGCGGCTCGCACCTGGTGGCGCGACCGCGGGGCGGCGCGCGGCCGGTAGCTTCGGCCTGATGTCGCTTACCGGGGTGGTTGAGGGTCCGGTCTGAGGACTGGGTTCGAGGCGTCCCTCTGCCGATAAAGGTGCTGTGGGACGCCGCATCACCAACCAGCCTCGCCCGGCGGGCGTGCTGCATCCCGAGTCGCATGTCGTGCTGGACGGCCGCTGCGGGCCCGCCGAGCATCGCCGGCGGCGCTACCGCCACCAGCTCCAGCACCGACCGCCAGAGGCGCTGCGCCGCGGGAACCCGCTGAGCCTTGGCGGGCTTGACCGCGCGACACCTCGAAGGGGTGGCTCGAACCGCGCCCGACCGGCTTCACGAACCGGTGGCGCCTCGACCGGCTCCTGATGCTCATGCAACGCCAGCTCGACGGGCGCGCGAACGGTGGCTTCGGCTAGGGGCTCCGGTTCGCCCTCGCTGCGGTCCACACCTGGTGGCGAGACCGCAGCGCCGCTCGCAGTCGCGAGCGTCCGGCGAACACCCAGTGCTCGTAGACGAGGAACTTGGCGGCGAAGAAGAGCGCCTGCACCGCGACGTAGGCGCCGGTCACGAGCAGCACGCGGATCCCGTGGCCCGATGGGATCGAGTCGACCTGGGCGTTCGTCCATCCGGTCAGCGCCGAGGAGGCGACGAGCACCAGAACCGAGATCACCACGTACGCGAACACCTCGCGCCAGAAGTTGACCTTGCCGCGGATCTTCCACGCCCAGCGTCGGTTCAGCACCCAGTTGGGGAGCGCGCCGGCGACGAATGCGGCGATCGAGCACACGGTCGTGTCGATCCCGGCGACGTACATGAGGCCGAAGACCACGATGCTGGTTCCCAGTGCGATCACCGAGCCGATCGCGTAGCGGGTGATCTTGGCCGCGAGCGCGGACGCGCTCATGCGGCTGTAGAGCTGACGAACCACTGAGCAGATCGTAGCGAGTGGCAGCCGCCACAAGAATGGGCAACTTCGTGCGTGTTTACTCCGAGCTTATCCCTGCGACGGCTGCGGCTGGTTACCGTTGCGTTTCCCACGACCGCCGAGCGGCTCTGCGCCGCGGACGCCGCTAGGTTCCACGACGCGATGCGCGTGCAGCGTGCCGAGGAGCCGATCTCGCTCGACGACGACCTCGTATTGGCCGGGGACAACCTGCCGGTGCTCCGCCGGCTGCCGGCCGGCTTCTTCGATGTCGTCTACATGGACCCCCCCTTCAACACCGGCCGCGCTCGCACGCTGCGCGCCACGAGCGCCACGGCCGACGACACGGCGACGAGGATCGGCTTCGGAGGACGTCGCTACCGCTCGCGGCTCCTGTCGAGCCTCAGCTACGAGGACGAGTTCGCCGACTACCTGGGCTTCCTGGAGCCGCGGCTGGCCGAGGTCCGCCGCCTGCTGGCTGTGCACGGGACGCTGTACTTCCACATCGACTACCGCGAGGCGCACTACTGCAAGCTGCTGCTCGATGAGATCTTCGGCCGCGACGCGTTCCTGAACGAGATCATCTGGGCCTACGACTACGGTGCCAAGCCGCGCCGGCGCTGGCCCGCCAAGCACGACACGATCCTCGCGTACGTCCGCACCCCGGGGGCCCACCACTTCGACGCGGACGCGGTGGAGCGTGAGCCGTACATGGCCCCCGGGCTGGTTGGGCCCGAGAAGGCCGCACGGGGCAAGCGCCCGACCGACGTGTGGTTCCACACGATCGTCGCCACCGGCGGCGCCGAGCGAACCGGCTACCCGACGCAGAAGCCCGCCGGCGTCGTGCGTCGCCTCGTGGCCGCGTCCTCGCGCCCCGGCGGCTGGTGCCTGGACCCGTTCGCCGGCTCGGGCACGCTCGGCGCCGTCTGCGGGGAGCTTGGCCGCCGATTCGTGCTGATCGACTCCAGTGCAGCGGCGGTCGAGGTGATGCGCGTCCGGCTCGCGGGGGGGCGGGCGGCGGCGCGGCGGGGCCGGGTCAGCCCGGCGCTCCCCGCACGAGCGGCACGAACCTGACCGGCTCCAGCCGCCGCACGCGCACGCCCGTGGGCGTGCGGCGGGCCAGCACCAGCCGCTGAGCGTCCTCGCCGCCCACCGGGGCGACCAGGCGTCCACCCGGCGCCAGCTGGGCGATCAGGGCGGGCGGGATCCGGGCGCCGGTCGCGGCGGCGACGTTGATCGCGTCGAACGGCGCGTGCCCGGGCAGCCCCTCCCAGCCGTCGCCGACCACGCAGTGGACGTTGCGCAGGCGCAGTCGCCGGAGCCTGGCGGCGGCGCTCTCGCTCAGGTCCCGGTGGCGCTCGATCGTCCACACCTCTCCGGCCAGCAGTCCCAGCAGCGCGGCGTGCCACCCCGAGCCGGTTCCCACGTCCAATACGCGGTCGCCGGCTGACAGCGCCAGCAGCGAGAGCATCCGCGCGACGACCAGCGGCTGCGAGATCGTCTGGCCGCAGCCGATCGGAAGCGCCACGTTCTCGTAGGCGCGCGCCCGTTCGCCCGGGGGCACGAACCGCTCGCGGGGAACGGCGGCGATCGCGCGGATGACGCGCTCGTCGCGGACGGCGCGAGCCAGCTCGCGTGCCAGGCCGAGGGCCGGGTCCACCACCTGATTGTCGCGCGTGAGCCGAATCGGGGATCGACGCCCGCCGCGGCGCGGAGGCGCCCAGGCGTCGTGCGACGCACGTCGCGACGCTCGCGCAGCCGCCGGAGTCGCCGCGGCGGCCGCGACCGGCGCGATCCGTCGCCTCGCTTGCGAGTATCCTGCGCCCGTGCTGGCGATCGCCGCGGCGAAGATCTCCACCTTCCAGGCGATCGTCCTGGGCCTGCTGCAGGGCGTCAGCGAGCTGTTCCCGATCTCCAGCCTCGGCCACACGGTGCTCTTCCCGAGTCTGTTCGGCTGGAGCAACATCGTGGTCTGGCAGTCGCAGACCCAGTCGCCGTGGCTTGCGTTCATCGTGATGCTGCACGTCGGCAGCGCCGTCGGACTGCTGATCTACTTCTGGCACGACTGGGTGGAGATCATCAGGGCGTTCTTCGCGACGCTCTCCAAGCGCCGTGTCGAGACTCCGACCGAGCGGCTCGCGTGGCTGATCATCGTCGCGAGCATCCCGGTCGGCATCCTCGGGGTGCTGTTCGAGAAGACGGCGCGGGTGGCCACCGCTACCCCTGAGGTGGCCGCGATCTTCCTTGTCGTCAACGGGTTCATCCTGCTCGGCGCCGAGCGTCTGCGGCGGCGATCGACCGTCAGGGAGCTGGCGCGTCGCGAGGGCCTGCGTCCCGGGGGCCGTGGGCGCCGGCTCGACACGCTTGAGTACCGTGAGGCAGCGCTCGTGGGGCTGGGCGAGTCGACCGCTCTGATCGCGGGCATCAGTCGCGACGGAGTGGTCATGGCGACCGGCCTCGCTCGCGGTCTGGACAACAGCGACGCCGCCCGCTATGGGTTCCTGCTTGCGACGCCGATCATCCTCGCCGCCGGGCTCTACAAGATCCCGGACCTGCTCGGGCACAGCGGCAACGGGGTGCGCGGCGCGGCGCTGATCGCCGCCGTCGCGGCCGCGGCCGCGGCCGTGTTCACGGTGCACTTCCTGACGCGCTACTTCCGGCGCGGGAACCTGGTCCCGTTCGGGCTCTACTGCGTGGTGTTCGGCCTCGCGATGGTCATCTACAACGCCTAGCGGCCGCGCCGTTCGACCGCGGTCGAGCGAGCGGCGCGTCCACCGTCTGGCGGTGCCGGACCGCGACGGTGGAGGGCGGGCTACCCGCCCTTCCGCTCCAGCAGCGGCGCGAGGTGCTCGCCGAGCTCCTGCTCGCTGACGCCCGGAAGCTCGAAGCTGGCCCGGCCGTGGTCGGTCTCGACATGCAGCTCCTGAGCGCCGCGCAGGCCCCGCAGCCCTCGCCGCCGGCGGGGGAGCTCGACGGTCCTGATCTGGTCCCACCGCAGCCGCCCGATCGGCGCTCCGCTGGAGCGTACGAGCACGTCCATGCCGGCGGGTGAGAAGCGCAGCTCCAGGTCTCGCTCGCCAGCCCTCACGGCCTCCAGGCCGCCGACGTGGATCGCGGCGACGCGGATCGCGTCAGGGTGAGGGGGTGGCGACCCGGGGGGTGCGTCGGGGCTTCCGTGAGGCGGTCGGGCCGTGACCGGACGGTGGGGGCCGATGGTGGGCTGGGGGCCGAGCGTCCGCTGCGGGGCTCCCGGGGCCGGTGGGGCCGCCGGCGCCTGCGAGGCCCCCGGGTCCGGACGCGCGGCTGGAGCTGTGGCCGGGGGCTCATGGGTGCGCTGGGCGGCCGCGCCCGTGGGGGTGCCCGCGCCCGCGGGGGTGTCCGGGGCGGCCGGGACCGTGGGGGTGCCCGCGCCCGCGGGGGTGCGCGGCAGCGCGGCCACCGTTGCCGGGGACGACTCCGCTGGGGTGCCCGGCGAGCGCGGCCCGGGGCCGAAGGCGGGTGCGCCGGTCATCTCGTGTGCCAGCTCCACCTCCGGGTGCCACAGCGCGCTCTCGAGCTCAAGCCCTAGCTCGACGGCAGCCGCCTCGGCCAGCGACAGACGCCAGAGAGCGGCCCCGGCACGAGCCGCGCCCTCGGAGACCAGCCGCTCGGCCTCCGCCGGAGGGAGCGTCAGGCCGGCGAGCTGAGCCTGCTGCGCGAGCGCGACGTGCAGCCGCCGGTGGACGTGCGCTCGGCCGACGGCCGCGATCCGCTCGGCGGTCGCCGACGCAGGGCCTGTGACGGAGCGATCCGGGTCCACGTCGCGGTCACGATAGCGGTGCCCCGCCCCCGCGAGCGGAGTGCTCAGAGCGACCCGTCGGCACCCTCCCAGAGCGCCAGGAACTCCTCCGCCTCGAGCCCGGCGAGGTCGGCGCGCAGCCGGCGAAGCAGCTGGGATGCCTGCCTGGCGGGAAGCTCCCAGTAGAGCAGCAGCTCCCCATCGGCGATCGACACGACCTCTATCCGGTCAATCCGCGCCTCATCGGCCAGGAACGCCGGCTTCCGGTCGCCCCGGGTCACCGTCAGCTCGAAGGCGCGGTTGGCTCTCACCGCCCCCGGCCGAGCGTCGCGGCCGCGAGTTCGACCGCGTCCGGACCCTCGATCACGGTGCCGTCGAGCTTGATCGCGGGCAGCGACCGCACCCCTGCAGCTCGGGCACGCCCGCAGGCGGATTCGAGCGCCTCTGACACCGAGCGCAGCTTCACCGCCCTGAGGACCGCCCTGGGGTGCATCTCGCTCGCGGCCGCGGCGAGCAGCACGGTCGCCTCGTCGGCCAGGTCGCGCCCCGCTGCGAACGTCTGGCGGAACGCGGCCAGTGAGAATGCGACCACGCGCCCGCCGCCCTTGGCGTACGTGGCTGTCAGCATCGCCAGCCGGCTGTCGAGCGGCCAGCTTGGCGGCACACGGAGTGGCTGCAGCCCTGCTGCGCCAACCGCCTCGGCCAGTTCCTCGGCATCCAGCGGCGGCGGCGAGATACCGAGCCGGGGGCCGTGGACCGGCTCCCACTCGGGCACGATCGGCAGGCTCTCGAGGATGCGCTCGGCCGCCAGATAGCAGCCCGGATCGGCGAGGTCGAAGAAGAACACCGGCCGCGCCGAGGGCGCGTCGCCGGCGACGTGGATCGTGCGCAGGCCCGTGCCCGCCCGCACCGCTCTACCCGTGGATCAGCCAGCCGTCGGCTGCCCGAGCGGCTTCCATGACCGCCTCGGACAGCGTCGGGTGCCCATGGACCATGCGCGCGACCTCCGGGTAGCCGCCCTCCAGCGCTCGCGCGTTGACCAGCTCCTGGATCAGCTCGGTCGCCTTGGCGCCGATCACGTGCCCGCCGAGCAGCTCGCCGTAGCGCCTGGAGCCGACGACCTTGACAAGCCCGGTCCGGTCCCCGTACACGGTCCCGGCGCCGACCGCGCCGTAGGGAACCTTGCCGACCACCACGTCGTGCCCCTGCTCGCGAGCCTGCGCCTCGGTCAGCCCGAAGCTGGCGACGTTCGGGGTGCAGAACGTGGCGCGCGGAATGTCGACGTACTCAAGCGGATGGGTCTCCAGCCCGGCGGCGTCCTCGACGGCGATCACGCCCTCGTCGGAGGCCTTGTGGGCCAGCGCCGGCCCGGGCACGAGGTCCCCGATCGCCCAGACTCCCTCGACGCTCGTCCTGAGCCTGCCGTCGACGGCGATCAGCCCGCGCTCGCCGAGCGCCACGCCGGCGGCTTGAAGCCCGAGAGCCTCGACGTCCGGACCCCGTCCCGCCGCGATCACCAGCCAGTCGACCTCGCCCGCCTGGTCGCCGTGCCGGAAGGAGACGCTCGTCGGACCCGCGTCGATGTCCGTCACGAGCGTGGCGGTGTGGATCTCGATCCCCTGACGCTTGAGCCCGCGCTCGGCGAGCTTGGAGATGTCGGCGTCCTCGGTCGGCAGCACGCGGTCAAGCGCCTCGAACAGCATCACCCGGACCCCCAGGCGCGCGTACGCGGACGCGATCTCGGCCCCGGAGGCGCCCGCGCCCACCACCGCCATCGAGCCTGGAAGCTCGTCCAGCGCCCATGCCTCCTCGGTCCCGATCACGCGCCCTCCGAAGGTCGTCCCCGGGATCGGTCGCTTGACCGATCCGGCCGCCAGAACGACGGCCCCTGCGGTCAGCTCACGTCCGGCTGCGAGCACCCGCCCGGCCCCGGCGAGAGAGCCCTCGCCCTCGATCACCTCCACGCCGTTCTTGCGCAGCAGGCCGGCGACGCCACCGGTCAGCGTGGAGATCACCTTCCGGCGCCTCGCGCCGATCGCGGCGTAGTCCACCTTCGGCTCGGCCACCTCGATCCCGAACTCGCCCGCCTCGCGGATCTCGGCCAGCACGTCGGCCGATCGCAGCACCGCCTTGGCCGGGATGCAGGCGTAGTTGAGGCATCGGCCGCCGACCTTGTCTCGCTCCACGACGGCCGTCCTCATCCCGAGCTGCGCGGCGCGGATCGCGGCCACGTAGCCGCCCGGGCCGGAGCCGATCACGACGCAGTCGAAGCTCTCGGGGGCCATCGAACGCTGAGCCTATCTCGTCCGCGCGCAACGGGGTGGCGACCCGCGGGTGCCGGGGTGGCGGCAATTCGCCGCCCCGGGTGTCGCGTCAGCCGTCGTTGGCCGCGCGCCGCGGCATCTGGATCCGGCTCAGCACCCGCACGAGCTTGAAGAACAGCCAGCCCGCGGCCACGATCACGGTCAACGCGACCACGAGCCCGAGCAGGTTGCTCGCCTCGATCAGCAGCAGCGCGAACAGCACCGTGATGATCGCCAACAGCGCCATGAACCCGAGCACGGCGCCGTACCAGAGCCGCCACAGCCCGTAGGCACAGGCGAGCATCACCGCGGAGAAGATCGAGATGCCCGTCGCGCCCGGGTGCCGGCCGCCGATCTTGACCCCCGCGGCGAAGGCGATCAGGTTCGACAGCGCGAGTCCGGCCGCGACGATCGTCGCCACCACGATCGCGGCGGGCCGTTCGCCGGGTGCCAGTGGCACCAGCGCCGCGCGGGCCTCCGCGTCACGCCGCTGCGAGCGGCTCAGCTCCTGGCGCGTGGGCGCGAACCACTGCCCGCGCCGCTCCCCGTCTGACCGGATGCGCTCCGGCGGGGTGGGGTGGCGCTCCTGTCCGGCGGGCTGGCTCTGCGGCGCAGGGGCCGGCCGAGGCTCCCCGGCGGGCTGGCTCTGCGGCGCAGGGGCCGGCCGAGACTGCCCCGCGGGCCGATCCTGCTGCTGGGGAGCGTGCTGCCGCTGCTGGGGACCTTCCGCCCTCGAACGACCGTCGCGCTTGCGGCTACGCTGCGCCAACGCCACCCCTCAGGGCAGCCCGGGCGCCGTCCTGGAGCGCCTCACGCAGCGCCCGGCCTGCCGACTCCGGGTCCTTCGCCTCGGTGATCGCTCGCACGACCGCGATTCGCCTCGCCCCGGCCGCCACCACGGCGGCGGCGTTGCCGGTGTCGATCCCGCCGATCGCGAAGAAGGGCATCCGTGCGCGCGCGGCCGCGTGGCGGACCAGCTTGAGGCCCACCGCGGGACGTCCCGGCTTGGTCGGTGTCGCGTTCACCGGGCCCACCCCGATGTAGTCAACGCGTGGATCGGCGCTGGCCGCGTCGACCTGCGCCGGGGTGTGGGTCGACAGGCCGAGGAGGCGGTTCGGGCCGATGATCGCCCGCGCCCGTCCGACAGGCAGGTCGTCCTGCCCCACGTGAACGCCGTCGGCGCCGATCTCGACGGCCAGGTCGGGGCGGTCGTTGACGATCAGCAGGGCGTCGTGCTTCCGGCAGGCCGCGAGCATCCGGCGTCCGGCGCCGACGATGGCGTCATCGCCGGCGTCCTTGAGGCGAAGCTGGACGATCTGCGCCCCGCCCCGCAGGGCGGCGTGCAGGAGCTGATCCTCGACTGCCCCGCACACGAGGTACAGCCGGGCCGCGTCCAGCGCCTGTCGGAGGTCCGCCACGCTCAGAGTCTGGCATGCGTGCGGCGCTACGATCCCTCCTACGGGAGCCCCACCGTTGGGCTGAGAGGGCGGGCCCGCCCGCCGACCGTCACGACCTGACCGGGTAATGCCGGCCCAGGGAGGTCAATTGCCAGAGCACACCCAAGTTGCAGATGTCGTCGTGATCGGCGGCGGAGTGATCGGCCTGTCGATCGGCTGGCGGGCGGCGCAGCGGGGAATGCGGGTCGTCGTGCTGGAGCGCGGTCGTGCCGGCGGCGGCACCTCTCATCACGCGGCCGGGATGCTCGCTCCGGTCGCCGAGGTCGTGCCGGCCGAGGAGCCACTGCTCGACCTCGGGCTGCGCAGCGCGCGGCTGTATCCGAGCTTCGCCGCCGAGGTGGCCGGGGCGGCGGGGGTCGACGGGATCGGCTACACGCGCTGCGGGACGCTCCTGGTCGCGCGTGACGCCGACGAGGCCGAGGCGCTGGAGCGCGAGCTTGCCCTGCGCCTGCGCCTCGGGCTGGAGGTGCAGCGCCTGCTGCCGAGCGAGGCGCGCCGGCGCGAGCCGGGGCTGGCCCCGGCGCTGCGGCTGGCGCTGGAGGTTCCCGACGACCACGCGATCGATCCGCGCGCCCTGACCGCAGCGCTCGCGGCCGCGCTGCGCAGCGCCGGCGGCGAGTTGCGTGAGCACTGCGAGGCCTCCGAGCTGACCCTCGCCGGTGGCGCCGTCGACGGCGTGGCGCTCGCCGACGGGTCCTCGCTGCGCGCCGGACGGGTCGTGATCGCCGCCGGCGCATGGTCCGAGCAGATCGGCGGGGTGCCCGAACGCGCACGGGTTCCGGTGCGGCCGGTGAAGGGCCAGATCATGCGCCTGCACGATCCCGCCGGCTCGGGATTGCTGCGCCGCGTGATCCGGATGGGACCCTCCTACATCACCCCGCGCGGCGACGGTCGCTACGTGATCGGAGCGACCTCTGAGGAGCGGGGCTTTGATCGCACCGTCACCGCCGGGGCCGCGTTCGAGCTGCTGCGCGATGCCAGCGAGCTGGTGCCCGGTGTCCTGGAGCTGGTCCTGGATGAGCTGTCGGCCGGGCTGCGCCCGGGGACGCCCGACAACCTGCCGGCGATCGGTCCATCCGCCGTCCCCGGTCTGCATTGGGCGGCGGGTCACCGCCGCGGCGGGATCCTGCTCGCGCCCGCGACCGCCGAGATGGTCCTGGCGGCGCTCGCCGGCGACGGCCCGCCGGCGCACGCGAAGCCCTTCGCGCCGGAGCGTTTCGCGCGCCTCGACTCGGCTGGACCGGGCGGCAGCGGATCTGCGTCGGGCATCGAGGGGGCGAGGGCGTGAGGATCGTCGTCAACGGCGAGCCTCGGATGATCGAGGGCGGTGCGACGGTGCAGAGCGTGATCGAGCTGCTGGATGTCGCACCGGGGGCGCGCGGCGTCGCGGTCGCGCTGGACGGCGAGGTGGTGGCCCGTTCGGCCTGGGAGCGCACCGAGCTGCGCGAGGGCGCCTCGGTGGAGGTCGTCGCCGCCATTCAGGGGGGTTGATCGTGGACGAGTCGTCGGTCCCGGAGCACGCCGTGGAGGACCCGCTGCTGATCGGCGGCCGGCAGCTGCGCAGCCGGCTTATCCTCGGCACAGGCGGTTTCGCCAACCACGAGCTGCTGGCGGCCGCCTGCCGGGTGGCGGGGGCCGAGCTGTGCACGGTGGCTCTGCGCCGGCTGGACCCCGCGGCGCGCGGATCGATCCTCGACGTGCTCGACGACGTCGGCGTGGAGGTGCTGCCAAACACGGCCGGCTGCTACACGGCGCGCGACGCGGTCACGACCGCGCGCCTCGCCCGGGAGGCGTTCTCGACCGACTGGATCAAGCTTGAGGTGATCGGCGATGACCGCACCCTGATGCCGGACGCGGTGGAGCTGCTGGCGGCGGCCGAGCAGCTCGTGGACGAGGGTTTCACGGTCCTCCCCTACACGACCGACGACCCCGTGCTGGCGAGGAGGCTCGAGGACGCCGGCTGCGCGGCCGTGATGCCGCTCGGCTCGCCGATCGGCTCGGGGATGGGGCTCTGCAACCCCTACAACCTCTCGATCATCATCGAGCGTGCCGGCGTGCCGGTGATCCTGGATGCCGGCGTCGGGACGGCGTCGGACGCCGCACTGGCGATGGAGCTCGGGTGCGACGCGGTCCTGTGCGCGAGTGCGATCTCCCGCGCACACGATCCGGTCTCGATGGCCGAGGCGGTTGCCCTTGGGGTGCGGGCGGGCCGGCTCGCGCTCGGCGCGGGGCGGATTCCGCGCCGGCGGTATGCCCAGGCGTCCACGCCCCAGGAGGGGAGGCCGGCGTTCGATGTTCAGGGGCTGGCCCTTTGAGCAGGGGCCCGAGCAGCGGCGGCGCGAGGCGTGCGGCGGTGATCGGAGTGGCGGCACGGTGATGCGCCGGACGGAGCGCCCCCGGCGGGCCGAGCCGCTGGGAGCCGCTGGCAGCGCGGTCTGAGCCGGTGGGCGTCGACGGTCTCATCGACGGCTGGGAGGCGGCCTGGTCGAGCCGCGATCCGCTCGCTTTCGCGAGCGTGTGCGCGACCGGGATCCAGTACGAGGATCCTCTCTGCGCCCGACCGTTGAACGGCCTCGATGCTCTCGCGGTGCACGCTCGGCGCCTGTGGGGGGCGTTCCCCGACGCCCGGCTCGAGCGCACCGGGGACCGGCTGAGCGGTGGCGCGTTCGTCGCCGCGCCCTGCAAGCTGCTCGGCACCCACCGCGAGCCGCTGGATGGCCTGCCGGCCACCAACCGGTTCATCGTCGTGCACTGCGTCTTCTACTGCGAGCTCCAGCATGAGCTGCTGCGGCGGGTGCGAGCGTTCTTCGACGTCTACGACGCGGCCGTGCAGCTCGGAGTGCTTCCAGGGCGCGGGACCCTGGGTGAGAAGGCGCTGCTGATGCTGCGCGGCTTCGGGCTGCGCGGCGGACGTGGCTGACCGGCCGGCGACGCGTGGGTGCCGTGCGGCCCTAGACTGCTGCGCTTGCCGCGCCACTTCCTCACCGGGGCCGAGCTGTCGGCCGACGAGCTGCGTGACCTGCTGGACCTCGCTGCGGCGCGCAAGGCGCGGCCGCTGGCGTCCAGCGCGCTTGAGCGGCGTTCCGTGGCGCTGATCTTCCAGGCGCCGTCGACTCGCACGCGGGTCTCGTTCGAGGCCGGGATCGTGGAGCTCGGGGGCCACCCCATGGTGCTGCGCCCCGACGATCTGCAGCTCAGCCGCGGCGAGTCGCTGCGCGACACCGCGCACGTCCTGTCGCGCCATGCGGCCGCGATCGGGATCCGGACGGGACCGCACGAGACCGCCGAGGAGCTGGCCGCTCACGCGACCGTGCCGGTGATCAACATGCTCACCGCGCTTCACCACCCCTGCCAGGCCCTGGCCGATCTGATCACGCTGCGCGAGGAGTTCGGCTCGCTGGAGGGGCTGAAGGTCGCCTACGTCGGCGACGGCAACAACGTGGCGCGCTCGCTCGGGATCCTCGGAGCGATGGCGGGGATCCAGTTGCGTGTCGCATCCCCGGCCGGGTACAGCCTTGAGCAGCTTCAGGGGGTCACGCTGACAGACGACCCGCGCGCGGCGGCCGAGGGCGCGGATGCCCTCTACACCGACGTCTGGGTCAGCATGAGCGACGACCCCGCCTCCGCCCAGGAGCGCCGGCGCGCGCTCTCCCCCTACCGCCTGGACGAGGCGCTGCTCGAGCTCGCCGCTCCGCACGCGATCGCTCTTCACTGCCTGCCCGCCCATCCCGGCGACGAGATCTCGGCCGAGGTTCTCTACGGGGCTCGCCAGCGCATCTGGGAGCAGGCCGAGAACCGCCGCCACGCGCAGAAGGCGCTGCTCGAGCTGCTGCTCGCCTGAGCGCCCGGCCGGGCGCGAAGGACCATGGAGTAGCCTCGCGCAAGCGCGTCAAGTCACGAGCGCACGATCACAAGGAGCACGAACCCCAGCATGCCCGCCGCCAAGACCGCGCGCGCCGCCGAGCCCGCGGCCGCCAAGACCCCTCGTGCCGCCGATCCGGCGACCGACACGACCGACGCGGAGAACGGTCGCGCTGCCAAGCCGGCCGAGCTGGCGGTGAGGACCTCCACCCGGGCGGCCGCGGCCGCCGGGACCGCCGCCCGAGCCGCGAAGCCCGCTGAGGCCGCCGCGCCGGCCGCGAAGCGCACCTCGGCGGCCAAGCCCGTGAAGCGAGCCCCCGCCGGGACCGCGGCCCGGGCGAAGCCCGCTGCCGCCGCGAAGCCCGCTGCCGCCGCGAAGCCCGCTGCCGCCGCGAAGTCGGCTGCATCGGCGAAGCCCGCTCGGAAGCCGGCCGGGACGGCGAAGCGCGCCGCGGCCGCTCGGACGGCGGCCGGAGCCGCGAATGACGATGTCGCCGCGAGGCGGGCCGCGAAGCCCGCTGCGTCGCCCAGGTCCGCGACCCCGCGGTCGTCCGCCGCAAGGGCAGCCGTTCCGGCGGCGAAGCCCGCTGGCGCCGGAAAGCCCTCCGCTCGGGAGCCGTCCGCCCCGGCCGACGGGGCCGCAGCCGGTTCCAGGAGGGCGCGGGGCGGTGCCGGGGCCACCGCGCCCACGCAGGGCGTCGCGTCGCTCGCCGAGCAGCTCGTCAAGGGGGTCGTGCGACCCAGGGATCTTGTGATGCTGACCCGGGACCGGATCCAAGAGGCGCTCGACGACGCCGCAGCGCGCGGCCGCATGACCCGCAAGGACGCCAACGAGCTCGTGACGGAACTGGTCCGTCGCGGCCGCATGCACGGCGACGGGCTGCTGGCCGAGGTCGAGACCCTGCTCGAGCGGGGTCGGGCCGAGCTGGGCGTCGCCGGCCGCCGGGCCAGGGGCTCTGAGCCGGTGGCGCGGATCGTGGCGGGTGCCGAGCGCGCGCGTCGCACCGCGACGGCCGCGCTGCCGATCCCGGGCTACGACGATCTCAGGGCGGCCCAGGTCCCTGCGGCGCTTAAGGGTCTGGCGCGTCCGCAGCTGCGCAAGGTGCTCGCGCATGAGCGACGGCATGCCAACCGCAAGTCCGTCGTGGCCGCGATCGAGAAGGCGCTCCGCTAGCCGCGCAGGGCCGGCTAGCGGCGGAGTGGAGGCGACGACGCGTGGATCCGGCTGAATCGGTGCGTGAGGAGGGCCCTTCCGAAAGCGGCGGCACGCCGACGACCGCCGCGCCCAGCGGTCGGATCCAGCGCGGCGACGAGCTGGAGCTGAGGATCGAGTCGCTCGCCTTCGGCGGTGCCGGCGTTGCGCGGATGGATGGCTACGTCGTGTTCGTTTCCGGCGCGGTGCCCGGCGATCGCGTCCGCGCGATCGTGCAACGGCGCAAGCGAGCCTTCGCGGAGGCGCGGGCGGTCGAGATCATCGCTCCCGGCCCCGATCGGATCGAGCCGCTCGCCGACCATCCCGGGGCGCCGTGGCAGGTGCTCTCGTACGAGCGCCAGCTCGAGGTCAAGCAGAGCCAGGTGTTCGACGCGCTGCGGCGGATCGGGCATCTGGACGGGTTCGCGCTCGAGCCGATCGTCCCCGCGGCCGAGCGCTGGCGCTACCGCAACAAGCTTGAGTACTCGTTCGGCCGCGATCCCTCGGGCCGGCTCGTGTGCGGCTTCCACGCGCCCGGGCGCTGGGACGAGATCGTCGGGATCGACGATTGCCTGCTCGCCTCCGAGCCCGCCAACAGGGCGCGCGAGCGGATCGTCGCCTGGTGTCGCGAGCAGGGCCTGAGCGTCCACGACCGTCGCTCCGGAGAGGGCATGCTCCGCAACCTCGTCGTGCGGGAGGGTCGTCGCACGGGGGCGCTGCAGGTGCGTCTGGTGACCGCCCCCGGGGAGCTGGACCGCGACTCGCTCGCGGCGGCCGGAGAGGGCCTCGATGGCCTGCTGTGGACTCGGCATGCAAGCGTGGCCGAGGTCACCCACGGCGGCGAGACCGAGGTCTTGGCAGGTGCCGATCGGT
>JAJZWB010000021.1 GCA_021846845.1 Actinomycetes bacterium
GTCACCAAGCAGCTGCACAAGCTGGTCAACGTGCTCAAGATCCGCGACCTGGAGCCGGCCGAGACGCTCGCGCGCGAGCTGGCGCTGTTCAAGATCTCGGTTGAGGGTCCTTCGAGGACCGAGGTGGTGCAGATCTGCGAGATCTTCCGAGCGCGGATCGTCGACGTCGGGCGGCGCTCGGTCGTCGTCGAGGTGACGGGAACCTGCGACAAGGTGGACGCCTTCGAGGCCCTGGTACGGCCGTTCGGGCAGGTGGAGATGGCCCGGACCGGCGAGATCGCGATCGCTCGCGGTCGCGGCGAGACCTGACGGGCTTGGCCGGGAGGGTCGCGCCCCCGGGATGCGGGGGCTTGGGGGCGATCGGGTGCCGCGACCGCGGAGATCCGCCGCACGTCGCAGCTCGCACGGCGCGGCAAGCCGGCGCTCGTGGGTGGGCGGCGGACGGCTCAAGCTTTCGGTGCAGCGGCCGCTTTAAGCGCTGATGGGCTTTCAGATCGGTATGGACCTGGTCGAGCTGATGGAGATGGAGCGGTCCCTGGAGATGCACGACGACCGCTTCCTGGACCGTGTGTACACACCCGCCGAGCGCGACCGTGCCCGGCGTCATCCGCGCCGGCTCGCCGCCGGCTTCGCCGCCAAGGAGGCAACCATGAAGGCGTTGGGGAGAACGGACGAGGCCATCGGCTGGCGCTCGGTGGAGGTGATCGGCGACGGGCGCTCGCCGTCGGTGGTGCTCCGCGGCGACGCCGCTCGCCTCGCCCGCGAGCGCGGCGTCGTCGGACTGACCCTGAGCGTGAGCTGCGACGGCGAGCTCGCCGCCGCCCTGGCGATCGCAGAGGTGGCGTCGTGAGCGAGACGGTCAACGCCACGATCCGCACGGTGGTGCGCGACCATGCCCGCCTGCCGGTCGACGTCGACACGCTTGCCGACGACGAGGACCTGTTCGCCGCAGGGATGAGCTCCCACGCGAGCGTCAACGTGATGCTCGCGCTCGAGGACGCGTTCGACCTCGAGTTCCCCGACGCGATGCTCAAGCGCAGCGTGTTCGAGAGCATCACGGCGATCGAGGCGGCGATCGCGTCGCTGCGGGAGCTCGCTGCATGACCGTCCAGATTGACCGGGGACGGGCGTTCCTGGACGAGATCGAGCGGATCGCGCGGGACGTCGCGGCCGCGCACGCCGACGAGGTCGATCGCGACGCCCGCTTCCCGGTGGAGGCGATCGACGCGCTGCGCGAGGCAGGCGCGCTGTCGGCGTTCGTGCCCGCGTCCCTCGGAGGCGGCGGCGTCCCCCTCACGGCGCTCGCGCGCGCCTGCCTGGAGCTCGCACGCGGCTGCTCGGCGACCGCGATGGTGTTCGCGATGCACCAGATCCAGATCGCCACGATCGTCCGCCACATGGATCGGGGCGGCTGGTACGAGTCGTACCTGCGCCGCGTCGTCGACGAGCAGCGGCTGGTCGCGTCGATCACCTCCGAGGTGGGGACCGGCGGCGACATGAGCCGCTCGATCGCGGCCGTCACCCAGGCCGACGGCGGCCTGCTGCGATTCGAGAAGCAGGCGCCGACGGTGAGCTACGGCGCGCACGCGGACGACTTCTTCACGACCCTCAGGCGCGCCCCGGAGGTCGACGAGGGCGACCAGGTGATGGTGCTGCACCACGCCGACCAGACCGACCTGGAACGGGTCGGCACCTGGGACACGATCGGGATGCGGGGGACGTGCTCTCCCGGGTTCGTGGTGCGCTGCACGTTCGCCCCGGAGCAGGTCCTGGCGGCTCCGTTCTCGGCGGTGGCCAACGAGTCCCAGGTGCCGATCTCGCACGTCCTGTGGTCCCACGTATGGCTCGGGATCGCGGTCGAGGCGTTCGAGCGGGGGCGCGCATTCGTGCGCGCCGCGGCCAGGCGCAGCCGCGGGAATCCGGTGCCGGCGGCGCACAGCCTCTCCCGGGTGATGAGCGAGCTGGCGCTGCTGAGAGCGGAGGTCGGGTCCGGGCTCGCCGAGTTCGTCGCCGCCGACGAGGACGACGATCGCGACCGGCTGTCGACGATGGCGTCGATCCTGCGCTTCAACAACCTCAAGCTCGCAGCATCCGAGCAGACGCCGCGGGTCTGCATGGGAGTGCTGGAGGTGATCGGGATCATGGCGTACAAGAACGACTCGCCCTACGGCGTCGGCCGGCAGCTGCGCGACGCGCTGTCGGCGAGGCTGATGGTCGCCAATGAGCGGGTCCATTCGATCGACGCCGGACTGCTGATGATCGCCAAGGAGGTTTGAGATGACCGAGGCGCGCGCGGCCTCGCCAGACCAGGCGCAGCTGCTGGAGCGGCTGCTCGAGCACGGCCACCTGGTCGCGTCCGGCGTGCCGGGCGTCTACGGCCACGGCGCCGAGTTCGAGGATGTCCGCGCCCGCCTCGACGAGCGGCTCAGCTCGGAGGCCGCGGATCGCGGCGCCGAACGGCTGCGCTTCCCGCCGCTGCTGCCCCGCCACCACCTGGAGTCCAGCGGCTACCTCGGCTCGTTCCCGCATCTCGCCGGCACCGTGTACTCGTTCGACGGCGACGAGCGCCAGGCGCGCGAGCAGGCCGAGCTCGCCGCTCGCCACGAGCCGTGGGGCGAGTTTCAGCAGATGACCGAGCTCACGCTGATGCCGGCGGCCTGCTATCCGGTGTACCCAGCCGTCGCGGCCCGCGGCCGCCTGCCGGTGGGCGGCGTGTTCGTCGACGCCGGCGGGGCATGGGTCTTCCGCCACGAGCCGTCGCACGATCCGGCCCGCCGCCAGATCTTCCACCAGCACGAGCTGGTGAGGATCGGGGAGCCCGAGGCGGTGCTGGAATGGCGTGAGGAGTGGGCGGACCGTGGCCTGGCGCTCCTGCGGGCGCTCGGCCTCGACGCGCGGCTGGATGTGGCCAACGACCCCTTCTTCGGCCGGCGCGGGAGGATGTTGGCCGCCAACCAGCAGGCCGAGCGTCTGAAGCTTGAGCTGCTCGTCCAGATCGCCGGTCCCGAGCCGACCGCGTGCGCCTCGTTCAACCACCACCGCGACCATTTCGGGTCGACCTGGGGGATCGAGCTGTCGGATGGCCGCACCGCTCACACGGCCTGCCTGGGCTTCGGGCACGAGCGGATCGTGCTGGCGCTGCTCCAGCGCCACGGGATGGACCCCGGCGCCTGGCCCGGTTCCGTGCGAGCGGAGCTGTGGCGGTGATGGTCAAGGCCCCGGCGCCGCGCCCCACGGGCGACCGGCCGGTCGCCTCCGCGCCCAGCCTCACCGGCCACCGGCCTGAAGCCTACGAGCGTCACCCGCTGCACGCCGCGGAGCGCGCGTACATCGAGACCAACTGCTACGCCGACGTGGTGATCGAGCTGCTGCACGCTCTCGGCTACGAGCCGCTGGCGGCGTTCGGGCATCTGGTGCGGATGGACTTCGAGGGCGACCAGTGGACGTTCTTCAAGCCGCCCGCGGAGGACCTCGAGCGGCTCTACGGCATAGACGTGCACGAGATGCAGCCCTACCGGCCGCTGCCGGCCCAGATCGCCGAGCAGCTGGCCAGGGGGCGGACCCTGATCGTGGAGCTCGACGCGTGGTGGCTGCCCGACACCGCCTCGACCAGCTACCGCGCGCAGCACGTCAAGACCTCGGTCGCCGTCGATGCGATCGACCAGCGCGGGCACAGCCTGCGCTACTTCCACGGGCCGGGGCTGTTCGAGCTCGCCGGCGAGGACTACCGCGGCGTGCTGCGGGTCGACGGCGTCGCGGGCGACGTGCTGCCGCCCTACACCGAGCTGGTGCGCTTCGACGCGGGCGATCGGCTCCAGGGCCCCGCGCTGCGCGCGGAGGCGCTCGAGACGCTGCGCCGCCACCTGGCGCGGGTGCCGTCCACGAACCCCTTCGAGCGCTTCGCGGCGCACCTGGTCTCGGAGCTGCCCGCGCTGCTGGCCGGGGGGCCCGAGGACTACCACGCGTTCGCGTTCGCGACCGTGCGGATGGCGGGCTCCGCGTTCGAGCTGCTGGCCGACCATGCCCGCTGGCTGCTCGGACCGGAGGTCGATCCGGGCGTCGCCGCGATGACGGAGATCGTCGACGGCTGCAAGGCGCTGTCGTTCCGGCTCGCCCGGCGGAGGGGCTTCGACCCCGAGCCCGCGCTCGGCTTACTCGCCGACGCCTGGGAGAGGGCCCTGAGCTGCGTCGCCGCGGCGGCGGGCTGAGCGCTCGATGGATTCCGTGAGCGAAGCCCGGGACCGGCGCCTGCCGCTGGCCGGCGTCTGGGATCTGACCTGGACCGAGGCGGGCGCCTGCGCGCGGCCCCGCGACCTCGACGCGCTCGAGGTACGGTGGCTTCCGGCGCCGGTGCCCGGCACGGTCGCCGGCGCGCTGGCGCTGGCGACGGCCGACGGCGCCGTGCACCGGCCGGTGCCCGACGAGCGTCACATCGATCGTCTGGACTGGTGGTATCGGCGCTCGTTCCAGGCCCCCGCCGCCCTCGACGGCGAGGAGGCGGTGCTGTCGCTTGAGGGGATCGCGACCGTCTCGGAGGTCTTCCTCAACGGCCGGCGTCTGCTCGCCTCGGACTCGATGTTCGCCTCCCACGAGCGGGACGTCGGCGCGCTGCTGGGGGATGAGAACGAGATCGTGGTGTGCTGCCGCGCGCTCGCCCCGCTGCTGGCCGGCCGCCGCCGCCCTCGAGCGCGCTGGCGCACGCGGCTGGTCGCGGAGGGAAATCTGCGCTTTCACCGCACGATGCTGCTGGGTCGCGCCCCGGGCTTCGCGCCCGGGCCGGCCGTGGCGGGGCTCTGGCGCCCGGCGGCGATCGAGCGCCGGCGCGGTCTGGTGCTGGAGCGCCCTCGGATGCGCGCCCGGCCGGACGGGCGCGACGGCGTGCTGGAGTGCTCTGCGCGGGTGCGCGCGCTGCCGGGCTTCGAGCTGCCCGACGAGCTGACCGTGGCGGTGGCATCCGGCGGCTCGACGGTGACCGGGACGCTCGCCGTGGATCGGGTCGACGCGCGCTCCGGGGCCTGCTCGGGCGCCGTCACGGTGCCGGATGCCGAGCGCTGGTGGCCACACACCCATGGCCGTCCCGCGCTCTACGAGGTGACGATCGGCGGGCCGGATGCCGTGCTTCACCGCGCCCGCGTCGGCTTTCGGGCGCTTGAGTCGCCCGGGGAGGTCGAGGCCGACGGGCTCGACCTCAGGGTCAACGATGTGCCGGTGTTCGCTCGCGGTGCGGTCTGGGCGCCGCCGGACCTGCGGGCCCCGCACTGCGACCGTGAGGCGCTCCGCGACATCCTGGCCCGCGTGGCCGGCGCCGGGATGAACATGGTGCGCGTTCACGGAACCGCGGCCTACGAGTCGGACGCCTTCTACGAGCTCTGCGATGAGCTCGGGATCCTCGTCTGGCAGGACTTCATGTTCGCCAACCTCGACTACCCGGACGGCGACCCGGCCTTCATCGCCGAGGTCGAGCGCGAGGCGCGCGCCCAGCTCGAGCGCCTCGGACACCATCCGTGCCTCGCCGTCCTGTGCGGCTCCAGCGAGGTCGCCCAGCAGGTCGCGATGCTCGGCCTGGACCGCGAGCTCGCGCACGGCCCGCTGTACAGGCGGCTGCTGCCGGAGCTGGTGCGCGAGGCTCAGGTCGACGCGCCCTACGCCCCGTCGGCGCCCTGCGGTCCCGAGCTGCCGTTCCGCTACGACCGCGGCGTGGCCAACTACTTCGGGGTCGGCGCGTACCTGCGCCCGCTCTCCGACGCACGGCTGTCCGGGGTGCGCTTCGCGACCGAGTGCCTGGCCTTCGCCAACGTTCCCGACGACGATGCGCTGGCGGATCTTGACACGCCCGGCGGGCTGGCCGTCCACCATCCGGGCTGGAAGGCCGGGGTCGCCCGCGACGCCGGGGAGGGGTGGGACTTCGACGACGTCCGCGACCACTACCTTCGCCTGCTGCTCGATGTCGACCCGGTGGCGCTCCGGTGGTCCGACCAGGAGCGCTACCTGCAGCTCTCACGCGTCGTCACCGGCGAGGTGATGGCCGACGTGTTCGGCGAGTGGCGGCGGGGCGGCTCCGCGTGCAGGGGTGCGCTGGTCCTGTGGCTGAAGGACCAGCGGCCGGGAGCGGGCTGGGGACTGCTGGATCACCGGGGCCGTCCCAAGGCGGTCATGCACCACCTCCGGCGGGCGCTGGCGCCGGTCGCGGTCTGGACGACCGACGAGGGCCTCCGGGGGATCGACGTCCATGTCGCCAACGACCGGCCGACCCCGCAGCGGGCCGTGCTGCGGGTCGCGCTGTACCGGGACTTCGCGGTGCGCGTCGACGCGGCACAGGAGGAGATCACGATCGAGCCGCACGGGTACCTGCGCCGCTCCGTTGCGGGCCTGATCGGTCGGTTCGTGGACGCCTCCTGGGCCTATCGCTTCGGCCCGCCGGCCCAGGATCTGGTGGCGGTGACGCTCCAGGGGCGCGACGGGGCCGTGATCTCACAGGCATTCCGCTTTCCCGCCGGGCGTCCGCTGTCCGCCTGTACGGCGGACGAGCTCGGACTCGAGGCCCAGCTGCAGCCCGGGCCCGAGGGCCCGCCGCAGCTGCGCGTGCGCAGCCGGCGCTTCGCGTACGGGGTGCGGGTCGAGGTGCCCGGGTTCGTCGCCGGCGACGACTGGTTCGGCGTCGAGCCTGGAGGGGAGAGGATCCTCGAGCTGGCGCCCGCGGAGCCCGGCGCGGGTCGTGACGCGCCCGGCGGCGCCGGCGCCGCGGGGGCGCTGACCGCGCTCAACCTGGTCGGGCGCGTCCGGATCGCGCCGCCGGGCTGATCCGGCGCGCAGGGGGCGCGGTAGGCTCAGGGCCGGGATGACGGCGCGCTCGCAGGCAACGGCGGTGGGCTGGCTGGACGCCGGGGCGGCGCAGCGGCTGGAGCGGCGGCTGGAGTCCGCCCTGCGCGAGGCCAGGCGCCGTGGGCGCGCGACCCTGGTCAGCGTCAGCTGTCGTCTCCCGGGCACGGGCGTCGACCCGAGCGCGGTCGTCGCCGCATCGCGCCGGCCCGGCGACCGGTGGTTCTGCCTGGAGCAGCCCGACCGCGACCGGTCGGCGCTCGCCGCGCTCGGGGAGGTGCTGGCGCTGGAGGACTCCGGCCCGGGGCGATTCGCCTCGCTGGCCGCGCGCTGGCGCCGCGTGGCGGGCGCGGCGCTCGCCGACGAGCCCGACGGGCCTTCGGGCGGCGGACTGGTGGCGGTCGGCGGCTTCGCATTCGATCCCGCCGGCGGGGCCTCTCGCACTTGGTCGGGCTTCGCCCCGGCGTCGCTGGTCGTGCCGGAGCTGTCGCTCGCGCGGCGCGGAGACCTCACGCGGCTGACGGTCAACGTGCTGGTGACCGCCGACGACACCGCCGAGGACGCGGGGGGGAGGATCGCCAGGCGGCTGCGGGAGCTGCGTGAGGTGCCGCTGCCGCTGCTGGATCCCGCGCCGGTGGGCGACTTCGAGGTCTCAAGCCCGCTGGCGCCGGCGCACTACGAGGAGGCCGTCGCCCGCGCGGTCGCGCGGATTCGCAACGGCGAGTTCCAGAAGGTGGTGCTCGCGCGCGAGGTCGAGGTGCACGCGCCCTCGGCGCACGATCCGGCTGCCGTGATCGGCCTGTTGAGGGAGGCCTTCCCCAGCTCGTTCGTCTACGCGGTCGGGCGCGGCGAGGCGACCTTCACCGGCGCCACGCCCGAGCTGCTGGTGCGGCGCGAGGGCCAGCGGGCCACCACCGTCGCGCTCGCGGGCTCGACCCGCCGCAGCGCCGATCCCGCGGTCGACGACCACCTGGGCGAGCAGCTGCTTCGATCCGACAAGGACCGTGAGGAGAACGCGATCGTCGCGCGGCGGATCGCGCGGGCGCTGCGTCCGCACTCGGTCTGGGTGACCGTCGCACCCGAGCCCGTCGTGGTCAAGGTGGCCAACATCCAGCACCTGGCGGCCCCGATCCGCGCTCAGCTGACCGCGCCGGTCGATGCGGTGACGCTCGCCGGCCACCTGCATCCGACGCCGGCGGTGGGCGCCGAGCCGGCGGCCGCGCTATCGGTGATCCCGGCTCTGGAGGGCTTCGACCGCGGCTGGTACGCGGGTCCGGTCGGCTGGACCGACGCCTCCGGCGATGGGGAGTTCTGCGTCGCGCTGCGCTGTGCGCTGCTGCGGGGGCGGGTCGGTCGCTGCTACGCCGGCTGTGGGATCGTCCGCGACTCGGACCCCTCCGCGGAGCTTGCCGAGACCGAGGTCAAGCTCCAGGTGATGCTGCCGGCGCTGGCCGGGTGAGATCGAGCGCGGCGACCGCCTCGGCGACGGCGTCGGCCACGCGCCGGTGCAGCTCCACGTTGCGGTGGCGGTCGCTCCTGATCTCGATCAGCCGGGGCCGGTCGCTTGCCAGCGCGGCGAGCAGGTCCGGCGCGGTCGCGGCTCGCACGTGCTCGAACCCGTAGAGCGCCGCCGCGTGGGCGAAGTCCAGTCCGTGCGGGGTGGCGACGTGCTCCTCGAAGGCGTCCCGCTCGCCGCTGATCGGCAGGAAGTGGAAGATCCCGCCGCCGTCGTTGTGCACCAGCACGATCGTCAGATTCAGCCGCAGGCGCCTCGCGGCGAGCATGCCGCCGATGTCGTGGGCGATCGCGACGTCGCCGATCAGCAGCGTGACGGGCCGCCCCGACGCCGCGACGATCCCGAACGCCGTCGAGACGGTTCCGTCGATCCCGTTGGCACCGCGGTTGGACACGACCCGCGGCAGCCGGTCGCCGGTGCCCAGGTAGAGCTCGGCGTCGCGGATCGGCATCGAGGCGGCCACGACCAGCGTCTGCTCCGGTCCGAGCGCCTCGCCCAGCAGCCGCACCACGCGCGGCTCGGAGAGCTCGTCGCCGAGCACCCGCTCGACGGTCGCCGTCGCGGTCGCGTCGGCTGCCCGCCATGCCGCCAGCCAGCCGGGATCGGTCGGGCCCTGCGGCTCCCATGCCCGCAGGGTCGCGACCGGATCCCCCGCCAGCACATCCCACAGCGCGGCTGCGGGGTCGTGCCAGGCGCCCTCGGGGTCGAGCGCGATCTGCCTGATGTGACGCAGCGAACCGAGCCACTCACGCAGCGGCTTGGACGTCGGCAGGTCTCCCACGCGGAGCACCAGCTGAGGCTCGAGCGAGTCGGCGAGGTTGGGCAGGCGAAGCAGGAGGTCGTAGGTGGCGATCGCCGACTCGCCGCGGCGGGCGCCCGAGAGCGGGTCGGCGAGCAGCGGCCATCCGGCTCGCCGCGCGAACCGCGCGACCGCTCGTCCGAGCTCGGGGTCTCGCTCGTCCCGGCCGGCGACGATCACGCCGCGAGCGGGGAGCGGGACCACCGGGCTCGCGGCGGCCGCCGGCGGCGCCGGCGCGAAGGTCGTCCAGGGCCGGCCGCCGGGCCTGCCGGGCAGGCCGTCCGCGGGCAGATCGCCGGGGACGAGCGGGTCGCGCAGCGGGAAGTTGAGGTGCACGGGCCCGGGCCTGCCCGACGCGGCGGTCCACCAGGCCCTGCAGGCGAGCTGGCGGACCCAGGCGAGCGTTGCGGGGGTCGCGACGTCGACGCCCACCTCGAAGAACCACTTGGCCGCGTCGCCGTAGATCTTGAGCTGGTCGATCGCCTGGCCTGCGCCGACCTCGCGCAGCTCGGGCGGGCGATCGGCGGTCAGCACCAGGAGCGGGATCCGCGCGTGGTGGGCCTCGATCACGGCCGGCGCGAGGTTCGCGGCCGCAGTCCCGGACGTGCACGTGACCGCGACCGGCGCGCCCGCGGCGCGGGCGGCCCCCAGCGCGAAGAAGCCGGCCGAGCGCTCGTCGATCTGCGACCAGCAGCGGATCCGCGGCTCGCGCGCGAGCGCGAGCACGATCGGCGTGTTGCGCGATCCCGGGGAGGTGCACGCGTGGCGCATTCCGCAGCGGGCGAGCTCGTCGCAGAACGCCCGCAGCAGCAGGTGCGAATCGCCGCTCACGGGCGGACCACGGCGGAGGTCGTCTGTCCTGGCTGTGCGGTCATGATCTGGCTATGCAGCAGCCACCGATGACGACCCTCGTGCTCCTGCACGGATTCACCAACACGGGTGCGAGCTGGGACGGCGTGGTGACGGCGCTGCCGGCAGGCTACCGCGCCCTGGCGCCCGACATCCGCGGCCACGGCGCTGCGGCCTCTCTGCGGCCGGTGACGCTCGACGCGGTGCTGGGCGACCTCGACGCGCTCGCGCCGGGCCCGTTCGAGCTCGCCGGCTACTCGATGGGCGGTAGGATCGCGCTGCAGGCCGCGCTGAGCGACCGGCTGGCGGGGCGCGTGCGGCGCCTGACGCTGATCGGTTCCAGTCCCGGTCTCGCGGACCCGGCGCAGCGCGCCGAGCGCAGGGCCGGGGACGAGCGGCTCGCCGCGGAGGCCGAGGCGCTCGACGTGGGCGAGTTCGCGCGGCGCTGGGCGAGGACGCCGGTGCTCGCCGGGTTGACGGGCGATGCCGCGAACGCCTCGCGCATGGACCGGCTGCGCCACCCCTCCACAGCGGGACTGGCGGAGGCGCTGCGCGGCCTCGGCACCGGCGCGCTTCCGTCGCTCTGGGACCGGCTCGGCGAGCTGGCGATCCCGGTCTGCCTGGTGGTGGGCGAGCGCGACTCGAAGTTCCGGGCGATCGCGGAGCGCATGGCGGCCGCCATCGCGCGTGCCAGCCTGACCGTGGTGCCGGGCGCCGGACACGCCGTGCACCTCGAGGCGCCCGCGGCCGTCGCGTCGGCGATCGACGGTCGCGTGCACCTCGAGTCGACGGCGGCCGTCGCGCCGGCGATCGACGGTCCACCGCTATCCGGGGGCCCGGGGCGAGGCACGCCGCGCCGCTAGCGCGGATACCAGTCCAGGAGTCCCTCGCCGAGGCCGGGACCCGCGGCCGGCGCGATCGCGCCGCGGACCGCCGGCAGCGGGTCGGGGCGCCCCTCGAACAGCGCCAGCGTGGCAAGCCCGGAGGCCCGTCGCGGGGCGATCACGGCCGCCGCGTGCAGCGCGCCGGCGATCCCGAGCGGACCGTCGAGGGTGGAGGCCAGATAGACGTCGTAGCCGAGCGCGCGGGCGCGCATGGCGGCATCGATCGTCCCCGAGATCCCGCCGCAGCGCCCGAGCTTGAGGCAGAGGGCGTCGGCGGCGGGGCGGGTCATCGCGTCGGGGTCGTGCGCCGATTCGTCGAGCGCGAGCGGCACGCCCACCTCGGTCCACAGCCGGCGCGTCGTCGCGGCGCCGTGCACCGGCTCCTCGCAGAGCTCCAGCCCGACCGGCTCGAGTGCGTCGAGCGCGGCGCGGGCCTGGTCGTGCGACCACGCGCCGTTGGCGTCGATCCGGATCGCGATCTCCGGCCCGGCGAACGCTCGCACCGCCGCCAGGCGCCCCGCGTCATCGCCGACCCCGACCTTCACCTTGATCGTCCGGAAGCCGTCGACGCGGGCCTGGGCGGCCTCCCGCGCGGCGCTGGAGCGGTCGGTGGTCGCGATCGTGAGGTTGACCGTGACCCGCGGCGGTCGGGCTGCGCCGAGCAGTCTCCAGACCGGCTCGCGCACGCGGCGCCCGGCCAGGTCCCAGAGCGCCAGGTCGAGCGCTGACAGCGCCGGCGCGACCACGGTCGCCTCGGAGCACCGGGCGAGGACGTCGGCGACCGGCGCGGCGTCCGGGTAGGCGGCGAGCACCGGACGGCAGTCCTCAAGCGCCCGCGCGACGGTGTCGATCGCGACCCCGTCGTAGGTCTCCAGCGGCGCCGCCTCGCCGTGCCCCTCCAGGCCGTCCGCCGCGCGCAGCGACACCAGGATCAGCTCACGATCGCTGACGGCGCCGTGCGCGGTGACGAAGGGCTCGCGCAGCGGCACGCGCACCCGCCTCCAGGAGAGCTCCATGATCAGCCGCTCCGTTCCCGGTCCATGATCAGCCGCTCAGCAGCAGCCCCGCCGAGAGCAGCAGGCAGAAGCCGAGCTGGAGCTGCCCGGTCCCGGCCAGCGCCCTGTTCAGCGACGGGCCGTCGGTGTGCCGGTCGACTGTCTGCACCAGCCGCACCGCCAGCGGCACCGTCAGCCAGGTGAGCAGCAGCCACGCGCTGAAGCGGCCCGACAGCAGCCAGATCAGCGCCACGATCACGAACGGGAGCCCGACCGTCACCGCGTAGAGCGTCCGGCTGCGCGCACGGCCGACCCTCACCGCCAGCGTCCGCTTTCCGGCGCGGCGGTCGGAGTCGATGTCGCGCACGTTGTTGACGACCAGGATCGCGGCGGCCAGGAGGCCGACCGGCACCGCGAGCGCGAACGCCTCCCACTCCAGGCTCCTCACCTGCACGAAATACGAGCCGGCGACGGCCACCAGGCCGAAGAACAGGAACACGAACACCTCGCCGAGGCCCTCGTAGCCGTACGGACGCGGCCCGCCCGTGTACGCCGCGCCGGCGAGGATCGACGCCGCTCCGATCACCAGCAGGACCCACCCTGCGACCACGATCAGGTAGACGCCGGCGAGCACCGCGAGCCCGAAGGTGACGTAGGTGGCGATCAGGACCTGCCGTGGCGGCACCAGGCCGCCCGCCGTCACGCGCACGGGACCGAGCCGGTCCTCGGCGTCGGCGCCACGCCGCGCGTCTGAGTAGTCGTTGGAGAGATTCGTTCCGACCTGGATCAGGAGCGCCCCGATCAGCGCCGCCGCGAAGCGGAGCGGGTGGAAGACGTTCGCGTAGCCCGCCAGCGCGGTCCCGACGAGCACCGGGGCGACGGCTGCGGGCAGGGTCCGCGGCCTGGCCGCCATCAGCCAGATCCGCACCGTCCCGATGCCCGCGGCGGTGGTCACTAGGCCCGGCGGGGGAACTTCGAGAAGTCGGGCGTCCGCTTCTCCAGGTAGGCGTCGCGCCCCTCCGCCGCCTCCTCGCTCATGTAGAAGAGGAGGTTCGCGTCGTGGGCGAGCTGCTGGATCCCCGCCAGCCCGTCCTCATCGGCGTTGAAGCTCGCCTTCAGCATCCGCAGCGCGAGCGGCGACATCGCGAGCATCTCCCGGCACCACTGAACGGTCTCCTGCTCGAGGCGCTCGAGCGGCACCACGGCGTTGACGAGACCCATCTCGAGCGCCTGCCGAGCGTCGTACTGGCGGCACAGGAACCAGATCTCCTTGGCCTTCTTGGGCCCGACCAGGCGTGACAGGACGCTCGCGCCGAAGCCGCCGTCGAACGACCCGACGCGCGGTCCCGACTGCCCGAAGCGCGCGTTGTCGGCCGCGATCGTGAGGTCGCACACGACGTGGAGCACGTGCCCGCCGCCGATCGCCCAGCCGGCGACCATCGCGACCACCGGCTTGGGCAGGCGGCGGATCTGAACGTGCAGGTCGGTCACGTGGAAGCTGCCGACGCCGCTCTGGTGACCGGCCCGCGCGGGATCGGCGCCCTGCACGTAGCCGCCCCGCGACCCTCGCACGCGCTGATCGCCGCCGGAGCAGAACGCCCTGGTCCCAGCCCCGGTGAGGATCACCACGCCGACGCTCTGATCGCGGCGAGCTCGCTCGAACGCGTCGGCGAGCTCGACGACCGTCTCGGGCCGGAACGCGTTGTGGACCTCCGGGCGGTCGATCGTGATCTTCGCGATGCCGGCGTCGTCGCCGGTCGCCAGCTCGTACCTGATGTCGGAGTACTCGCCGGCGGGCTCCCAGCTGGTGCTCAAGGGTCTGCTCCTGTGGGTCTCGGGTAGAGAGACTGTAGGCGAGCATCGGGCTTCGCGGCATGCGATCGGGCCGGGCCTCCCGGCGCGCGATCCGGCGTGCGCCCCGCGTCCCGGGGTCCGGGACGTGAGCGGGACGGCGGGCGGATGTGTGTTAGGGTCCGCGCCGCGATGAAGTCACTGGTGCGCAATCGAATCGTATGGGGCACGCTGGCGGCCGGTGTGGCCGCGCTCGTGGCCCGCAGGCTGATCTCCTCCAAGTAGGTCGTCCCATGGCCTGTCAGCCCGCCGGACCCGTCCGTGGCGGCTGACGTGGAGCACTGGCTGGCGCGCGCGGCGCGCGCCCGCGGCGACCGTCTGGCGATCACAGGCCATGGCGGCGACGCGACCTACGAGCGCCTGCATGCCGACTCGCTCGCAGTCGCCGGTGCGCTGGTGCAGCGGGGAATCGGAGCCGGCGACCGGGTGGCGCTGGCGCTGCCGTCGCGCGAGCTCGTCGTCGCGCTGCACGGCTGCCTGCTGGCCGGCGCCACAGCCGTGCCCGTCGACCTGCGGCTGCGCGCCCCGGAGCGCGCGCTGCGCACCGAGGACGTGAAGCTCGTGCTGGATGAGCCGCTGCTCGGGGACCCGCTCGCGCCCGATGACCCGACACCCTTCGACGGCCGACGGATCGCGACTCTGATGTTCACCTCCGGGACCACGGCGGCGCCCAAGCCGGTCGCCCTGAGCCTGGACAACTGGCTCTGGAACGCGCTCGGATCGGCGCTCGCGCTGGGCCTCGACCCGGATGAGCGGTGGCTGTGTCCGATGCCCCTGGCTCACGTCGGCGGCCTCTCGATCCAGCTGCGCTCGGCGGTCTACGGGACCACCGTGGTGCTTCACGAGCGCTTCGACACGGATGCGTGCCTCGCCGCGCTGATGGACTCCGCGATGCGCGTGACGCTCGTGTCGCTGGTCCCGACGATGCTCTCGCGGCTGCTCGACGCCGGCCTGCGCGAGCCGCCCTCGCTGCGGCGGGTGCTGCTGGGAGGCGGGCCGATCGCGCCCGCGCTGCTGCGCCGCGCCGCCGACGCCGGCGTTCCCGTCTCGCCCTCCTACGGGATGACGGAGACCTGCTCGCAGCTGGTGACCGACGGGGTGGCGCTGCTGGGCGCGCAGCTGCGGATCGCAGCCGACGGCGAGCTCCTGGTGCGGGGTCCGAGCGTCGCGTCCACCGCGCTGGCGAGCGACGGCTGGCTGCACACCGGCGACCTCGGCGCGCTCGACGAGCGCGGACGCCTGACGATCACCGGCCGCAGGGCCGACACGATCGTCAGCGGCGGCGAGAACGTGGCACCGGCGGAGGTCGAGGCCGTGCTGCTGGAGCACGGGTCGCTGCTCGACGCGGCGGTGCTCGGCCGCCCCGATCCCGAATGGGGCGAGGTCGTCATCGCGCTCGTCGTCCCCGCGCCTGGCGCGGGCTTCGAGCCCGAGGCGCTGCGTGATCACTGCGCGCGACGCCTGGCGCGGTTCAAGGTTCCCAAGCGGTTCGAGCCGGTGGAGTCGCTGCCGCGCGGAGCCACCGGCAAGCTTCTGCGCCGCGAGCTGCGGGAGGTCGCCGGTGCGGGGTCCGAGCCGGCCGCCGGTGCGGGGTCCGAGCCGGCCGCCGGTGCGGGGTCCGAGCCGGCCGCCGGTGCGGGGTCCGAGGCGGCCGCCGGCGTGTAGCCTCCTGCCCGGTGACCGTCGCAGATCCCGAGCAGCAGCGCGCGACGATGCGCGAGACGTGGGAGCGGGCCGCCGGTGCCTGGGGCCGGCGGGCGGAGCGCATCCGGGAGTGGGGTATGCCCGTGTCGCTGGCCATGGTCGAGGCGCTCGACCTGCGGCCTGGCGAGAGCCTGCTGGAGCTGGCCGCGGGACCCGGCGACACCGGCTTCATGGCCGCTCCTCGGATCGCGGCGCCGGGCGGCGTCGCGGCCGCGGGAGCCTCGCCCGCCGGCGTAGCGCCCGGCACGCTCCTGTGCAGCGACGGAGCCGAGGCGATGCTCGCCCTCGCCCGGGAGAGGGCCGCGCACGCGGGGGTCACGAACGTCGAGTTCCGCCAGATGGAGCTCGAGTGGATCGACCTCGCTGCCGCCGAGGTCGACGCGGCGCTGTGCCGGTGGGGGATCATGCTGGTCGTCGACCCCTCCGCCGCCGCACGTGAGATCCGACGCGTGCTGCGCCCGGGCGGGCGCGCCGCGCTCGCCGTATGGGACCTGCCCGCCGGCAACGCCTGGGCGACGATCCCGAGCGCCGCGATGGTCGAGCTCGGGCACGTGCAGGCGTCCGACCCGGACGCTCCGGGGATGTTCGCGCTCGCCGCTCCGGGCCGTCTCGAGGCGCTGCTCGAGGATGCCGGCTTCACCGACGTCGAGATCTCAACGGTGCAGCTGTGGCGGCGGTACCGAAGCGCCCAGGAGTACGTCGAGGAGATGATCGACGTCTCCCCGACGTTCGGCGCCGCGTGGAGCGGGCTTGATGGCGCCGAGCGGGCGGAGGTCTCACGGCTGATCGCTGACGCCACCGTGCCCCACGCGGCCGCCGACGGCTCGCTCGCGCTGCCCGGAAGCTCTCTGGTCGCGACCGCGCACGCCTGAGCGCGTGCCCCGCGCACGCGCGGGAGCGACGTCCCGCGTGCGCCTGCGCGCGGGCCGCGCCCACGCTCCGCGCCGTCCCGCCGTCCCGCCGTCCCGCCGGCCCGCGCCGCGCCCGCACCCCGGCGCCTTGTAGCCTGCGGCCACATGTACTACGACGACGACGCTGACCTCCACAAGCTAGACGGCAAGTCCGTCGCGATCATCGGCTACGGCTCCCAGGGCCACGCCCACGCGCTCAACCTCAAGGACTCCGGCGTCGACGTGGTCGTCGGCCTGCGGGCTGGCTCGGCGAGCGTCGAGAAGGCTCAGTCCCACGGCCTGCGGGTGCTCGAGCCCGCCGACGCCGCATCCGAGGGCGACATCGTGATGCTGCTCGCGCCCGACGAGCTGCACGGCCAGATCTGGGAGGGCGGCCTGCGCGACGGGATCGCCGCGGGGAACATGCTGATGTTCGGCCACGGGTTCTCGATCCACTACCAGCAGATCGTCCCGCCGCCGGACGTCGACGTGGCGCTGGTCGCTCCCAAGGGGCCGGGGCACCTGGTTCGCCGGCAGTACCAGGAGGGCTCCGGGGTCCCGGGCCTGGTCGCCGTCCATCAGGACCCGAGCGGCGACGCGCTCGGGATCGCGCTGGCCTACGCGAAGGGCATCGGCTGCACGCGCGGCGGGGTGATCGAGACGACCTTCAAGGATGAGACCGAGACCGATCTGTTCGGCGAGCAGGCCGTCCTGTGCGGCGGCGTCACGGAGCTGGTGCGGGCTGGTTACGAAACGCTCGTGGACGCGGGCTACGACCCCAGGCTGGCGTACTTCGAGTGCCTGCACGAGCTCAAGCTGATCGTCGACCTGATGTACGAGAAGGGGATCGCGGGGATGCGCTACTCGATCTCCAACACCGCCGAGTACGGCGACCTGACCCGGGGCAAGCGGGTCATCGGACCGGAGTCCAGGGCGGCGATGAAGCAGCTGCTGAGCGAGATCCAGTCCGGCGACTTCGCGCGCGAGTGGATCGCCGAGAACCGAGCCGGCCAGGAGAACTTCAAGCGCATGCGGGCCGAGCAGGCGAGCCACCAGATCGAGATCGTCGGGCGCGAGCTGCGCGCGCAGATGGACTGGATCGACACCGACTTCCACGAGTAGCGGCGGCGGCCGGGCCCGCGGTGCGCGCGCGAGCGGCGCACTAGACTTGAGCGATCCGCGGGGGCCTGCGAGTGAGACGTGGAGCCAGGCTCCGCGGCTGCCTGCGCAGGACTCTCATCACTGATCGTGAGGACTGCCGCGGTGCGCCGATGACCGAGTCCACAGACCTGAAGATCCCGGCGGAGCTGATGCCCTCCGACGGCCGGTTCGGATCCGGCCCGTCCAGGCTCAGGCCGGAGCAGCTGCGCCGGGTCGCGGGTCCCGGCGCCGCGGTGATCGGCACGTCGCACCGCCAGGCGCCGGTGCGCTCGCTCGTCGGGCGCGTGCGCGCGGGGATCGCGGAGCTGCTGTCGCTGCCCGACGGCTGGGAGGTGATGCTGGGCAACGGCGGCACGACGGCGTTCTGGGACGCGGCCACCTGCGGCCTGGTGCGCGAGCGCTCGGCGCACCTGGCCTACGGCGAGTTCTCCTCCAGGTTCGCCGCCTGCGCGCGCGCGGCGCCGTTCCTCGCCGACCCGCTCGTGTTCGAGGCGCCCGCCGGCGAAGCGCCCGATCCGGCGTCGATCCCCGTCGACGGCCGGGTCGACGCGATCGCCTGGGCCCACAACGAGACCTCCACCGGCGTGATGGTCGGCGTCCGGCGCCCGGCGGCGGCGGGCGACGCGCTCGTGCTGATCGACGCGACCTCCGGCGCGGGGGGGCTGCCGGTCGACCCGCGCCAGTGCGACGTCTACTACTTCGCGCCGCAGAAGGGATTCGCGTCCGAAGGCGGGCTGTGGATGGCGGCCGTCAGCCCCGCGGCGATCGAGCGGATCGAGCGGCTTCACCCGGCCGGCGACGGCCGCTGGGTGCCGGACTTCCTATCGCTCCCGATCGCGCTCGAGAACTCGCGCCGGGACCAGACGTACAACACGCCGGCGATCATCACGCTGCTGCTGCTCGCCGACCAGCTCGAGTGGATGCTCGGCGAGGGCGGCCTGGATGCGATGGTCGAGCGCACGCGCCGGTCCAGCACGCATCTCTACGACTGGGCGCAGGCGCACCCCAGCGCCACCCCGTTCGTGGCCGATCCAGCCAAGCGCTCGCTCGTGGTCGGCACGATCGACTTCGGCGAGGAGGTCGACGCGGCTGGGCTGGCGGCCACGCTGCGCGCCAACGGGATCGTCGACGTGGAGCCGTATCGCAAGCTGGGGCGCAACCAGCTGCGGATCGCGATGTTTCCCGCCACGCCCCCGTCCGACGTGCAGGCGCTGACGGCGTGCATCGACTGGGTCCTCGAGCGGGCGGTCGCGTGACCGGCTCCGCGCCGTCCGGCGCCGCGCCGGATGAGGCCGCGACGGGCGCCCGCCGGCCCCGGGTCCTGGTCGCCGAGCGGATCGGCGAGTCGGGCGTGTCGCTCCTGCGCGAGCACTTCGAGGTCGAGCTCGCGTCCGGCTGGGATCGTGATGAGCTCGCGCGGCGGATCGGAGAGTTCGACGGCATCCTGATCCGGTCGGCGACCAGGCTGGACGCCGAGCTGCTGGCGTCCGCGAGCCGGCTGCGCGCCGTGGGGCGGGCCGGGGTCGGGGTCGACAACGTCGATGTCGAGGCCGCGACCAAGCGCGGGATCGTGGTCGCCAACGCGCCCGAGTCCAACGTGGTCACCGCCGCCGAGCACACGATGGCCCTGCTGCTTGCGCTCGCTCGCAACATCCCGCAGGCCGACGCGTCGCTCCGTGCCGGCAGGTGGGAGCGCTCGCGGTTCTCCGGCGTGGAGCTGTACGAGAAGACGCTCGGGGTGCTCGGATTCGGCCGGATCGGGCAGCTGGTCGCCGCCCGGGCGCGCGCCTTCAACATGCACGTGATCGCGTACGACCCCTACGTCGCGGCCGAGCGCTACCGGGAACTGGGGGTCGAGCAGGCCGCGACCCCGGACGACGTCTACGCGGTGTCGCACTTCCTCACCCTCCACCTGCCGAGAACGCCCGAGACGGAGGGCTGGCTGAACGCGGCGGCGCTGTCGAAGTGCCGGGAGGGCGTGCGCGTGCTGAACGTCGCGCGCGGCCCGCTGGTGGTCGACGAGGATCTGCGGGCGGCGCTCGACTCCGGCAGGGTCGCGGGCGCCGCGCTTGACGTGTTCCGGTCCGAGCCGATCACCGATCACCCGCTGTTCGGCTATCCGAACGTGATCGTCACGCCGCACCTCGGCGCCTCCACGGCCGAGGCGACCGACCGCGCCGGCTACCAGGCGGCCGAGCAGGTCGTCGCCGCGCTCAGCGGAGGCGTGGTGACGAGCGCCGTCAACGTCCCGGCGGTTCCGGCCGAGGACCTGGAGGTGCTGGGGCCCTACGTCGCGCTGTGCGAGTCGCTCGGCCGGATCGCGGTGGCGCTGGCGGTGGCCGACGGCGGGTCGGTCGGGCGCATCAAGGTCGACTTCTTCGGCCGGCTGGCCGAGCACGACACGCGCCTGCTGGCGATCCACGCGCTGCTCGGCGCGCTCGCCGGCCACACCGAGGAGGAGGTCAACGCGGTCAACGCGCCGGCGATCGCGCAGGATCGAGGGATCGAGTTCGTGCAGGCCAAGCACACCGCCGCGCGCGACTACACCGACATGGTGCGCGTCGAGGTCACCGCCGGGGGCAACCCGCTCCGGGTCGCCGGCGCGCTGATCGGGAGGCGCAACCTGCCGCACCTGATCGAGGCATGGGGCCAGCGCTTCCAGCTGCAGCTTGAGGAGCATGTGACGCTGTTCCGCTACCGGGACCTGCCGGGCATGCTCGGCCGCGTGGGCACCGCCTTCGGCGCCCACGGGGTCAACATCATCTCCGCGGCCGTCGGCCGCCTCCCCGACGACGCCGATCCCGGAGACGTGCAGCTGGCTGCCATGGCGATCACGACCAACGCCCCGCCGCCGCCGGCGGTCGTGGAGGAGATCGTCTCCAGCGAGGGCTTCGTCGCCGGGCGGTCGGTCTCCCTCACGCCGCCCGCCCGGTCCCGGGCCTGAGTCCGGGCCGTCTGAGCCGGGCCCGCCTGAGCCCGGCGCTCGGCCCGGACCCGGGTGGGGGGTCCGGCGCAGGCGCGCGCTGCTACGCTTGCCGGCGGTGTCGCAGCTGCTCGACCTTCGACTTCTCCTCCTCCCCCCTCGGGGGGAATAGCGCGCGGGCGGCCGCATTCAGCCGCGAACTCACACCGGAGAAGCCAGCAGGACGAGCGAAGGAGCAAGCGACATGACGCAGTCTGAGGAAGCGACCGACAACCGAGTACTGATCTTCGACACCACGCTGCGCGACGGCGAGCAGTCGCCGGGCATCTCGCTCAACACGCAGGAGAAGCTCGAGATCGCCCAGCAGCTCGCGCGGCTGGGTGTCGACGTGATCGAGGCGGGCTTTCCGATCACCTCGCCGGGGGACTTCGAGGCCGTCCAGGCGATCTCGCGCACCGTCCACGGGCCCGTGATCGCGGCTCTGGCGCGTTGCCACGCGGCCGACATCGACGCCGCCTTCAACGCGGTCCGCGACGCCGACAGGCCGAGGATCCACACCTTCATCTCGACCTCTGACATCCACATCCGCCACCAGCTGCAGTCGACCCGCGAGGACGTCAAGGGCCAGGCCCGGGCGGCGGTCGCGCACGCCAAGAGCTACGTGGACGACGTCGAGTTCTCGCCGATGGACGCCACGCGAGCCGACCTGGAGTTCACTGCCGAGGTGTGCCAGATCGCGATCGACGAGGGCGCGACCACGATCAACATCCCCGACACGGTCGGCTACACGATGCCGCACGAGTACGAGGCGATGCTGCGCCGGCTGTATGAGCTGGCGCCGGGCCTGCGGGGCGTGGTGCTCTCGGTGCACTGCCACGACGACCTGGGGCTGGCGGTGGCCAACTCGTTCGCCGGCCTGCGCGCGGGCGCGCGCCAGGTGGAGTGCGCCGTCAACGGGATCGGCGAGCGCGCGGGGAACGCTTCGCTGGAGGAGATCGTGATGCTGCTGCACACGCGGGCGGCCGACATCGGGCTGCGCACCGGCGCCGTGACGCGGGAGATCGCGCGCACCAGTCGCATGGTCTCACGCCTGACCGGTTACGCGGTGCAGCCCAACAAGGCGATCGTCGGCCGCAACGCGTTCGCCCACGAGTCCGGCATCCACCAGGACGGGGTGCTCAAGGAGCGCACCACCTACGAGATCATGGATGCGACCACGGTGGGGCTGGAGGCCAACTCGATCGTGCTCGGAAAGCACTCGGGGCGCCATGCGCTCGCCCAGGCGCTGTCGCAGCTCGGCTTCGAGCTGGAGGGCCAGCCGCTGAACGCGGCCTTCAAGCGCTTCAAGGAGCTCGCCGACCGCAAGAAGCAGGTCACGGCGATGGACCTCGAAGCGCTGATGACCGACGAGATGCGCCAGGAGGTCGCGGGTTACACGCTGTCCTGGTTCGATGTCGAGGCCTCGAGCCGCAGGCCCCCGCACGCAACGGTGGCCGTGCACGGCCCGGACGGTGACGAGCTGGTCGGGTCCTTCACCGGCGACGGGCCGGTCGACGCGATCTTCCATGCGATCAACGCGGCCACCAACGTCGAGGCTCGCCTGCGCGAGTTCCGCGTGGATGCCGTCACCGGCGGCCAGGACGCGCTCGGCGAGACCTCGGTCGTGCTGGAGGCGGCCGGTGCAACCGGCGCGGGGCAGGCGGTGTCGACCGACATCCTCGAGGCCGCGGCGCGCGCCTACGTGCGGGCGCTCTCCAATGCGGTCCGCCGCCAGGGCGCGCTCCCAGAGGCGGCTGATGCGACGGCGCCGGCCGAGATACTGAGAGCTCCGTGAGCCGGGCGGTTCGGCCGCGCTCCGGTCATCGCCGAGCATCAGCAGCGGCCCGGGGCGAGCACCTGCAGCCCGCTCGGGCCCTAGCGGGTCGTCAGCAGCGGCCCAGCGCGAGCAGCTGGAGCGCCCGCGCCGCCAGCGGGAGCGGATCGTCGGCTCGGCCAAACGCATGCGTGACGCGGGTCCCCGGCACGAGCGCGGCGAGCGACTGACGGGGAGCGAGGTGGCTGGCCTGCCAGAGCGAGTGCCGGATGTCGCCGTCCTCCCATCGATACCTGAAGCCCGGGCGTGCCGTGACGGGCCGCGGGCGCTCGCCCAGCAGCCATCGCGACCACAGCGAGGAGAGCGGCGCGCCGGCCGCGGTGCCGAGGGTCATCGAGCCGTACGGCCGCGGGTTGAAGTCGATCGCGTGCAGCGCCCCACCCGGTTGCCGGATCAGCTCAATCTCGAACACGCCCCGCCAGCCCAGCGCCATCGTCAGAGCCTCGATCGCGGCCGTCAGCCCGGGCGGGCTGGCGATCGTCTCCGAGAAGCAGGCGTTGCCGGCGCTGACCGGCCACGTTCTGACGTAGCGTGACACCACGGACGCGAGCAGCCCGCCATCTGTGGCGACCCCGCCGAAGCTGAGCACCGAGCCCGTCACCGGCCGCTGCACTATGCAGGCGCCCATCCGTCGCTGGGCCGCCAGCAGCGAGGCCTCGTCGCGGGCGGGGTCGCTGGGATGCCTGACCAGCGTCCCGTCACGCTCGGTGACCGTCCGCACGGCCTTGACGAACAGCGGCCACCCGAAGTCCCGCGCCGCCTCGAGCGCGTCGTCGAAGGTCTCGCAGACTCGCTGCGCGGGCGGGGCGAGGCCGACCTCGGCCGCGCGATCCGCGAACGCCGCGCGGTTCAGGCACGTCTCCACGACGGAGTGCTCCGGCAGCCCGAGCCTGACGTCGGCCTCGAGCCGGAGGCGGTCCTTCGAGATCGCGTAGAGCGAGGCGTCGGTGCCGGGGATCAGCACGGCGTGGGGCCTGGAGCGCACGATCTCGACCAGCCCGCCGACGAATCCCCTCGGATCCGAAATCGCCGGCGGGATCAGCGCGCGCGAAGCGCAGCCCCGGGACCAGAGCCCGGGCGAGACGCGTCCGGCCGCGGTCGCCGTGACCTCGTAGCCGGACGCGGCGAGGCACCTGATCGCCGCCAGGACCGACCGCTCCCTTGCGTCGGTGACGAGGATGCGCGGCCGGGTCATCAGACCTCCAGCGAGTCCATGGCTCGGCGCCGAGCACCCCAAGCGCACATCCGGGGAACCCTCTCAGCCGGTGACGACGGAAAACAAAGAGCCTCGGACCGCGTGCCCCCGCCGACCATTGCGGCGATGCTAACAGCCGGCCTGATCCGCCCGGGGCGCGCTCGGCGAGAGCGCCGCCGCGAGCGTCGCCCCCTGGCGATACCCGGAGGCGAGGACCGATGCGCGCGGTCCGGGGTCCATCGGATCGGCGCCGAGCTCGGCTGCGCAGGCGTCGTCGGGGGTGAGCACGAGCACCCTCGCGCCTCGCGCCAGCAGCGCCTGCCGCTCCACGGCGGCGGCCGCGCGCGCGAACGCCCGCGGCGCGGCCGTGGCACCGGTGGCGGCCAGCCCGGCGACGGGGTTCAGGCACAGCACCTGGGTGTCCCGTCCGGCGGGCGCGGCGTCGAGGTTCGTCAGGCTCCAGGTCCCGCCATCGACGTAGCGGCGCCCGCCGATCGTCACGGGCGCGAAGCGTCCCGGCACCGCACAGGAGGCGACGACAGCGTCGGCGACCCCGGCGTCGGGCGCCCCCGGGCTTCCGAACACGACCCGGGCGCCGGTCTCGCGGTCGACCGCGACGACCCTGAGGCGACCGTCGAACGCAGCCCCCAGGCGGCTCACGCGCCGGCGCAGCGCCCCGTGGCCGGCTGAGCCGCCCGGCAGGCCGCGCAGCAGCACCGAGCGCGCGAGCGCTCCCGCGGGTGCGCCGATGCGCAGCGCCAGGGGCACGAGCGGGCGTCCGGCGGTCAGCGCCGCGCGCCCGCCGAGGTGCGCAGCGAGCAGGCCCAGCGACGCGACCGCGCCGTGGTCGGCGCCCAGCGGCTCGGTCCCGTGCCATGGCCGGCGCTCGTCCGGGCCGGCGGCGGGGCGCCGCGCAGACAGCGGCGGCCGCCGCGGCGACCGGCCGGACGCGAGGTGGGCCGCCAGGATCGCGCCGGCCGAGGTGCCCACGAACGTCTCGCAGTCGCGCAGGTCCATGCCGGTCGCGTCCTCGATCCCGGCCAGGATGCCCATCATCCACGCCTCCGCCAGGACGCCGCCGCCGCCGAGCACGAGCACATCGGGGAGCGGGCGCACGATTGCAGCCTACCCGGCGTGCGGCGGCGCCCGACCACGGTGTACGTGATAACGTACGCACGTATGACGACCTTCGAGAGCGCCGCGCACGCCGGGCTCGGCGCCAGGGTCCGCGCGCTTCGTGAGGCGATGAGCCTCTCGCTGCGGGACCTCGCGGCCAGGTCGGGCGTCAGCGCGCCGATGCTCTCGCAGGTCGAGCGCGGCGAGACGAGCCCGACGGTTCAGGTCGCCTCGCGGATCGCCGGCGGGCTTGGTCTGAGCCTGTCGCAGCTGCTGCGCCTCGACGAGGGCGGCGCGGTCACCGTCGTGCGCGCCGCGGAGCGCCGCACCGGGCCGCCGGGCGCGTCCGGGCACAGCTACGAGATCCTGACGCCCCCGCTGCCGGGCCAGCGCTCCGAGCTGAGCCTGCACAGGCTCGCTCCGGGCGCGGTCACGGGCGGCCCCGGCGACCCGCCGATGCACGAGCCGGGAAGCCGCGAGACGGCGCTGGTGCAGGCCGGGAGAGTGGTCCTGCGCTGCGACGGCGCCGCCCACGAGCTGGCGGCCGGCGACTGCGTCACGTTCGACGCCGACCTTCCGCATCACTTCGAGAATCCGGGAACCCACGAGGCGGTCCTGCTGGCAGTGGTCAGCGCGGGCCTGAGGAGGAGCTAGGAGCGCAATGGCCAAGAGCCTGTTCGACAAGATCTGGGAGGCGCACGAGGTCGCCCCCGGCCTGCTGTACATCGACCTGCACCTCGTGCACGAGGTCACCAGCCCCCAGGCGTTCGAGGGGCTGCGGCTCGCCGGTCGCAGGGTTCGCCGCCCTGACCGCACGCTGGCGACGGCCGACCACAACGTCCCGACCGACGGCACGCCGGTCGCGGCCCAGATCCGCGACGAGCTGTCGCGCGTCCAGGTCCAGGCGCTGGAGCGCAACTGCGCCGAGTTCGGCGTCCCGGTCTACTCGCTGGGCTCCGAGCGCCAGGGGATCGTGCACGTGATCGGGCCGGAGCTGGGCGTCACGCAGCCCGGCATGACGATCGTGTGCGGCGACAGCCACACCGCCACTCACGGCGCGTTCGGGGCGCTGGCGTTCGGGATCGGCACCAGCGAGGTCGAGCACGTGCTCGCGACCCAGTGCCTCGTGCAGGTCAAGCCCAGGTCGATGCGGATCCGCTACGAGGGAGCGCTCGGCTACGGAGTGACCGCCAAGGACCTGATCCTCGCGACGATCGGCCGGATCGGCGTCGACGGCGCGGTCGGCCACGTGGTCGAGTACTCGGGCCCGGCGATCGAGGCGCTCTCGATGGAGGGCCGGATGACGGTCTGCAACATGACGATCGAGGGCGGCGGTCGGGCGGGGATGGTGGCGCCCGACGAGACCACCTTCGAATACGTGATCGGACGTCCGGCCGCGCCGGCGCAGGTACCGGACGCCTGGCGGGATCTGCGCTCAGACGAGGGTGCGAGCTTCGACCGCGAGGTGGTCGTCGACGCCGCCGGGATCGAGCCGATGGTCACCTGGGGCACCAACCCGGAGATGGTCGTCGGCGTCGGCGCGGCGATCCCTGAGCCGGCGTCCGATCAGGACGAGCGCGCGCTGCACTACATGGGCCTGCAGCCCGGCACGCCGATCTCCGAGATCCGCCTGGACCGGGTGTTCATCGGGTCCTGCACCAACTCGCGGATCGGCGATCTGCGGGCCGCCGCGGAGGTCGTCCGCGGCCGCCGGGTCGCCGCCGACGTCTACGCGATGGTCGTGCCCGGCTCCCAGCAGGTTAAGGCGCAGGCCGAGCGCGAGGGGCTCGACGAGGTCTTCCGCGCGGCCGGGTTCGACTGGCGCGGAGCGGGCTGCTCCATGTGCCTGGGGATGAACCCTGACATCGCCGCGCCCGGGGAGCGGGTCGCCTCGACCTCGAACCGCAACTTCGAGGGACGCCAGGGGAGGGGGGCGCGCTCGCACCTGGTCTCGCCGCAGATGGCCGCCGCGGCCGCGATCGAGGGCCATTTCGTCGACATCCGAGAGTGGGAGGTGCAGGGCGCATGAAGGCCGTGGAGACGATCACCGGACGCGTGAGCGTGCTCGACAGAGACGACGTCGACACCGATCAGATCATCCCCAAGCAGTTCCTCAAGCGGATCGAGCGCACGGGGTTCGGGGAGTTCCTGTTCCACGACTGGGCCAAGGAGCCAGACTGGGACCTGCCGGTCAACCCGATCCTGATCGCGGGCCGCAACTTCGGCTGCGGATCGAGCCGCGAGCACGCCCCCTGGGCGCTGGAGGACTACGGCTTCCAGGCGATCATCGCGCCGAGCTTCGCCGACATCTTCCGCTCCAACTGCACCAAGATCGGGCTGCTGCCCGTGGCGCTCGACGCCGACTCCTGCCGATCGATCGCGCAGGCCGGCGAGGCGCAGGTCGACCTCGCCGCCCAGGAGGTGCGCTGGCCCGGCGGGAGCGCGTCGTTCGAGATCGACCCGGACGTCAAGCACCGGCTCCTGAACGGCCTTGACGACATCGGGCTGACGCTCGCCCAGGAGGACTCGATCGCGGCCTACGAGCGAGACCGTGACGGCTCCGGTTGGTCGGGGCCGGACACGACCGCGCTGTGAGCGGCGAGCCCGTCGCGCGCGACTGGGACGCGACCAGCTACGACCGGATCTCGGCCCCGCAGCAGCGCTGGGCGGCAGAGCAGATGGATCGGCTCGCGCTCGACGGCGACGAGGTCGTGCTGGACGCGGGCTGCGGCTCCGGACGGGTTACCGCCGAGCTGGTCCGCCGGGTCCCGCGCGGCCGCGTCTACGGGGTCGACGCGGCGCCGTCGATGGTCGCCCATGCCCGCGAGGCGCTGGGCGACCGGGTCACCGTGCTCTGCCAGGACCTCGTCGAGCTGGACCTCCCCGAGCCGGTGGACGTCGTGTTCTCCAACGCGACGTTCCACTGGATCGCCGACCACGACGCGCTGTTCGCGGCGCTGTCGCGCAACATGGCTCCCGGCGCGCGGCTGGTCGCCCAATGCGGAGGCCGCGGCAACATCGACTCGTTCCGCCGGCTCTCCGACGAGGTGGCGCGCGAGCGACCGTTCGCCGCGCACTTCTCCGACTGGCGGGGGCCGTGGAACTACGCCGGTCCGGAGCAGACCGAGCGGCGCCTGCGGGCGGCGGGCTTCGACGATGTACGCGCCTGGCTCCAGGAGCGGCCCACGCCGATCGCCGACGCCCGCGAGTTCGTGGCCACCGTGTGCCTGGTCCGGCACCTGGACCAGCTTCCTTCCGGACTGCGCGGCCCGTTCGTCGACGCCGTGCTGGAGCGGATCGGGACGCCGCTGGTGCTCCACTACGTGCGCCTCAACATGACCGCGACGAGGCCGTAGCGCGCGAAGGGCGCCGGCTGCGCCCGAGGGGCCGGGGCCAGCTTCGCGCCCGACGCTAGAGTCGGAGCGCGGCCGCGATCCCGGCGGCGCTCGCCGGGTGCATCCCGCGGGCGTGCGGTCGCCTCCCCCGTCAGGGGGAGGGCCACTTCCGCCTCCGGGGCGTTTCGGCTCGAGGCGCCGATCTCTACGGTTGCGACGCGATGATCAGAAGACCACGAAACGGTGAGCCGCCAGATGTCCGTTAACGCCGCCTACGAGGCGCTCGGGCGGTTCGTGGTGCGCTTCCGCTGGGCGATCGTCGTCTTCTGGATCGCCGCGGCGGCGATCACCAGCGCGACCCTCCCATCCCTCGCCAGCGAGGTCAACGACAACAACAGCGCGTTCCTCAACGCCAGCGCCCCGAGCGCCAAGGCGGCCAACCTGGCCGCCCCGCTGCTCGGAGGCGGCGTCAAGAGCAACATCTCGGAGATCCAGATCGTGGGCGTCGCCCAGCGGCCGCTGACCGCCTCCGACCTGGCTGCGCTGCAGCGGGAGGCCACCCTCGCGACCGGCGTCCCGCGGGTCGTGTCGGCGCAGGTGCTGGGGCTCTCCGCCGACCGGGAGGCTGCGACGATCCGCGTCCGGGCCAACCTCAGCGCCAACGACATCGTCAAGGACAAGGCGGTGGTCGACGCGCTGCAGGCCACCTTCGCCCGCGCGGACGCGCCCCCGGGACTGGCCCTGCACCTCGCCGGCCAGGTGGCCACGGTCGTCGCCAACCAGGCGAGCTCCAACAAGGCCGGCAACCAGGTCCAGGGGTTCTCCTTCCTGTTCGTGATCGTGCTGCTGCTGGTCGTGTTCCGCTCGGTACCGGCCGCGATCATCACGCTGCTGCCCAGCGGCCTCGCGCTGGCGATCTCGATGCGCCTGATCGGCGCGCTCGGCGCCGGCGGGGTCAAGATCTCCGCGATCACGCAGGTCCTGCTGATCGTCCTGCTGATCGGGGCCGGCACCGACTACGGGCTGTTCCTGGTGTTCCGGGTGCGGGAGGAGCTGCGTGACGGCCACGAGCCGCACCAGGCAGTGGAGCGGGCGCTGGTCCGGGTCGGCGAGTCGATCACCGGCTCGGCGGGAACCGTGATCCTGGCGCTGCTGACGCTGCTGCTCGCCACCTTCGGCCTCTACCACGACCTCGGCATCCCGCTCGCCGTGGGCGTCGCGGTGATGCTCGCGCTCGGCCTGACGCTGCTCCCGGCGCTGCTCGCGATCCTCGGCCGCCGCGCCTTCTGGCCGTCCAGGATCGAGCCCGGACGGCAGCGTGAGGGCGTCTGGGGAAGGGTGGCGGGACGTCTCGTCCAGCGTCCGGGAGCGACCCTGGCGCTGGGCGTCGTGCTGTTCCTGGGCCTGGCGGTCGGGGCGCTGGGCTACCACGCGGGCGGGTTCGGCGGCGCGACCAGCGCGCCCTCCGGGTCAGACGCGGCGGCCGGCAACGCGGCCCTGCAGCAGCACTTCCCGCAGACCAGCAGCAACCCGGCCAACCTGGTGTTCTCCTACGCGCGGTCGGTGTGGACCGACCCGGGCCAGATCGCCGTCGCCGAGAGCTCCCTGCGCCGATCGGGCGCGTTCACGCAGCTGGCCGGGCCGCTCACGCCCAACGGGACCTCGCTGACGACCGCGCAGCTCACAGCGCTGCACGCCCGCCTCGGACCTCCGCAGCGCCTGCCGGTGCTGGAGCCGCCGTCGGTGCGCGTGCCGAGCGCCGCCTACAACGCCTACCGCGCCGCGGCGGCGTTCGTCTCGCCCACCGGTCGCGTGATCCAGTTCGAGGCGACGCTGGCGGCCGGTCCCCAGTCTTCGAGCGCGGCGATGAACGCCACGCCCCAGATCCGCTCCGTCGTAACGGCCGCGGCCAGGAGCTCCGGCGCGTCCGACAGCGGCGTGGCGGGCGAGGCCGCCGCGGTCTACGACATCAACAGCACCGCCAACCACGACCTCGTCGTGGTCGTGCCGGTCGCGATCGTCGCGATCGGGATCCTGCTCGCGCTGGTGCTGCGCAGCGCGGTCGCGCCGCTGTACCTGATCGTGTCGGTGGCGCTGTCGTACATGGCGTCGCTGGGGATCGCCACGATCGCGTTCATCGACATCGGGGGGAGCAACGGGATCAGCTTCATCCTCCCGTTCCTGATGTTCATCTTCCTGCTCGCGCTGGGCGAGGACTACAACATCCTCGTGATGACGCGGATCCGGGAGGAGGCGCGGCACCTGCCCCTGCGCGAGGCGGTCGTCAAGGCGATCTCGCGGACGGGCTCGACCGTCACCTCGGCGGGGATCATCCTCGGCGGCACCTTCGCCGTGTTCGCGATCGTCGGCGGCGGCGGCTCGGGTGGCAGCCAGCTGCGCGCGATCGGCTTCGGCCTCGCGGCCGGGATCCTGATGGACACGTTCCTGGTGCGCACCCTGCTGGTCCCGTCCACCGTGATCCTGCTCGGCTCCCGCAACTGGTGGCCCTCGAACCTGGGGCGAGACACCGAGATCGGGTACCGTGGCGGTCCATCATGGCCACCAGAAGAGTCATCCTCCTCCCCGGAGACGGAATCGGTCCCGAGATAGCGGCGCCGACCGTCGAGCTCCTCGACGCCGTCGCACCCGCGGCGTTCGAGTTCGAGGAGCACCTGGTCGGCGGCGCGTCGATCGATGCCCACGGGACCCCGCTGACCGATGAGACCCTGGCCGCCTGCCGCGCGGCCGACGCCGTACTGCTGGGCGCCGTGGGCGGGCCCAGGTGGGACACCACCGACCCGTCCAGGCCGCGGCCCGAGCAGGGGCTGCTCGCGCTGCGCAAGGGACTTGGCCTGTTCGCCAACCTGCGCCCGGTCAGGCCCGTGCCGGCGCTGTACGACGCGAGCCCGCTGCGGCGCGAGGTGATCGAGGGCACCAGCCTGCTGGTCGTGCGCGAGCTGACCGGGGGGATCTACTTCGGCGAGAAGACCCGCACCGAGGACATGGCGTCGGACGACTGCGTCTACACGCGGGCCGAGATCGAGCGCATCGCGCGAGTCGCGTTCCGCGCGGCCCGCAGCAAGGTCACCAGCGTCGACAAGGCCAACGTGCTGGAGACCAGCCGCCTGTGGCGAGAGGTCGTGCTCGACCTCCACGCGCGCGAGTTCCCGGAAGTCGAGCTGGAGCACGTGCTGGTCGACAACGCGGCGATGAGGCTGGTCGCGGCGCCGCGGGACTTCGACGTGATCGTGACCGAGAACATGTTCGGGGACATCCTGTCCGACGAGGCCGCGATGCTGACCGGCTCGCTCGGGATGCTTCCCAGCGCGTCGCTTGGCAACGAGCTGCCGCCGAACCATCCCGACTCCACCCCGGGCGTGTTCGAGCCGGTGCACGGCTCGGCGCCGGACATCGCGGGCCGCGGGATCGCCAACCCGCTGGCCATGTTCCTGTCGGCGGCGCTGATGCTGCGACACGGCTTCGGCCTGGAGGACGAGGCCGCGGCGATAGAATCGGCTGTCGATCGTGCGCTCGCCGACGGGCTGCGCACTCCGGACCTGGGCGGCGACGCCACGACGGCGCAGGCGACCCGGGCGGTCCTACAACACCTTTAGCGGCGGCGACGGCGCCGCGGCCCAGATTTAAGGAGCATCCGTGGAACAAGCCGACCTCATCTGGCACAACGGTGAACTCGTTGCCTGGGAGAGCGCGCAGGTCCACGTACTGACCCACGGGCTGCACTACGGCACGAGCGTGTTCGAGGGCGAGCGCGCGTACGCGACGCCCCATGGGCCGGCGATCTTCCGCCATGAGGACCATCTGCGCCGGCTGATCGCGTCCGCCGAGCTCTACTACATGCCCGTGCCCTACACGCTTGACCAGCTGCGCGCTGCGACCCACGAGCTGGTCGCCGCCAACGGGATGTCGGAGTGCTACATCCGCCCGATCGTCTATCGCGGCTACGGGCAGATGGGGCTCAACCCGCTCAGCTGCGACGTGGCGGTTTCGATCGCGCTCTGGCCGTGGGGCGCGTACCTGGGCGCGGACTCCGGGATGCGCGGCGTGCGCGCCAAGGTGGCCAGCTGGCGGCGGATCTCGTCGGACTCGCTGATCCCGCACGCGAAGGCGTCGGGCCAGTACCTGAACAGCGTCCTGGCGAAGATCGAGGCGACCAAGGCCGGTTACGAGGAGGCGATCCTGCTCGACGCGCACGGCTTCGTCTGCGAGGGGACGGGCGAGAACGTGTTCGCGGTCCGCGACGGCGCGATCCTCACTCCGCCGCAGACCGCCGGGATCCTGGACGGGATCACCCGACGGTCGATCATCGAGATCGCGCACGACCTCGGCTATGAGGTGGTGGAGCGCGACATCGCGCGCGCCGAGCTGTACCTGGCCGACGAGGTGTTCCTGTCGGGCACCGCCGCGGAGCTGGTGCCGGTGAGGGAGCTCGACGACCACACGATCGGCGAGGGGTCGCGCGGCCCCGTCACCGCCGCGATCCAGGCCGTGTTCCTAGATGCCCTGCACGGGCGCGACGAGCGCTACGCGAAGTGGCTGGACGTCGTGCAGGTCCCGTCCGGGACGACCGCAGGGTGAGCGGATCGGGCTCGGCGCGATGAGCGGTGTGATCGAGCTCTACGACACGACCCTGCGCGACGGGATGCAGGGCGAGGGGATGTCGCTCTCGGCGGCCGAGAAGCTGCGCGTGGCGCACCGCCTCGACGAGCTCGGGGTCGATCTGATCGAGGCGGGCTTCCCGAGCTCCAACCCCAAGGAGCTGGAGCTCTTCTCGCTGCTGGAGCACGAGCGCTTCGACCACGCGCGGATCGCGGCGTTCGGGATGACCAGGCGCCGCGACACATCCGCGGAGGACGACCCCGCGCTGCGGGTGCTGGCCGAGTGCTTCGCGCCCGTCTGCACGCTGGTGGGCAAGACCTGGGCGCTGCACCTGGAGAAGGTCGTGCGGGTCGACCGCGCCGAGAACCTGCGCATGATCGCCGAGTCGGTCGCGTTCCTCGTCGCCGAGGGCAAGCGCGTGGTGTACGACGCGGAGCACTTCTTCGACGGCTACGCCGACGACCCGCGGTACTCGCTGGAGTGCCTGCGGGCGGCGATCGACGCGGGCGCCGACACCGTCGTATGCTGCGACACCAACGGCGGCACGCTGCCCCATGCGGTGGAGGCGGCGATGGCGGATGTCGTCGCGGCGCTGGGCGGGGCGGGAGCGCCGCGGATCGGGATCCACACCCACGACGACACCGGCTGCGCCGTGGCCAACACGCTGGCCGCCGTCCGCTGCGGGGCAGACCACGTCCAGGGCACGGTGAACGGCTACGGCGAGCGCTGTGGCAACGCCAACCTGATCACGATCATCCCGAACCTGCAGCTCAAGCTCGGCCACGAGGTGGTCACCGAGGCGCAGCTCGCGCAGCTGGGGCCGACCGCGGGATACGTCGCCGAGCTGCTCAACTTCACGCCCGACCCGGACGCTCCGTACGTCGGCCGCAACGCCTTCGCGCACAAGGGCGGGATGCACGTCGCGGGCGTCGCGGCCGACCCCGCGACCTTCGAGCACATCGATCCGGAGGTGGTCGGCAACCGCCGCGAGCTCCTGATCTCCGAGCTGTCGGGCAAGGGGACGGTGCAGGCGCGCGACCGGGAGGAAGGGATGGATGTCGACGATGCGACCGCCGCGCGGATCGTCGAGCGCGTCAAGGAGCTGGAGCACCGGGGCTACCACTACGAGGCGGCCGACGGCTCGTTCGAGCTGCTGCTGCTCAAGGAGACCGGCGAGTACGAGCCGCTGTTCACGCTCGAGGCCTGGCGCGTGATCGTCGAGAAGCGCGCCGACGGCCGCGTCGAGACGGAGGCCACGATCAAGATCTGGGTCCCGCCGGCGGAGGGCGGGATGAGCCAGCGATTCGTGCGCACCGCCGAGGGCAACGGCCCCGTCAACGCGCTCGACCGCGCGCTGCGCGACGCGCTGGGCGAGATCCATCCGCACCTGCGCGATCTGGAGCTGGTCAACTTCAAGGTCCGGATCCTCGACGAGACCAAGGGCACGGAGGCCGTCACGCGCGTCCTGCTCGACACCTCCGACGGTGAGCGCGTGTGGGGCTCGATCGGCGTCTCCGAGAACGTGATCGAGTCCTCTTGGGAGGCGCTGGTCGACTCGCTGGAGCACGGGATGCGGATCGCCCGGCGCGGCGACGGCGCCGGCGTGGCGGCCGTCGCTCCGAGCCGCCCGTGACCGTCGCCCGCGCCTCCGGCACCGTGGACCCGCAGGCGGCCGAGGAGGGCACGATCCAGCTCGCGCGGCCGGTGATCGGAGCCGCCGAGGAACTGGCCGTGCTGGAGGTGCTGCGCTCCGGCCAGCTCTCCCTGGGACCGCGCCTGGCCGAGTTCGAGCATGAGTTCGCGCGGCGGCTGGGCGCCGCGCACGCGAGCGCGGTCTCCAGCGGTACGGCCGGGCTGCACCTGGCGCTGCGGGCCGTCGGCGTGAGCGACGGCGACGAGGTCGTCACCAGCCCGCTCTCGTTCGTCGCCAGCGCCAACGCGATCGTGTACGAGCGCGCCCGGCCGGTGTTCGCGGACATCGACCCGGTGACGCTGAACCTCGACCCGGCGGCGGCGCGGGCGGCGGTCACGCCGCGCACCGTCGCGATCCTGCCGGTCCACGTGTTCGGATACCCGGCCGACGTGCCCGCGTTGGAGGGGCTCGGGCTCGCGATCGTCGAGGACGCGTGCGAGGCGCTCGGCGCCGTGCACGCCGACGGGGTCGCGGTCGGCGCGCGCGGCCACCCCTCGGTGTTCGGCTTCTACCCCAACAAGCAGCTCACCACCGGTGAGGGGGGGATGGTCACCACTGGGGACGCGTCCGTCAAGCGGCGGATCGACTCGGAGCGCAACCAGGGTCGCGCCCCGGACATGGGATGGCTGGACCACGATCGGCTCGGCTTCAACTACCGCCTGTCGGACATCGCCTGCGCGCTCGGGCTGGCGCAGCTCCAGCGCCTGGACCAGATGCTCGCCGACCGCGCGCGGGTCGCGGAGCTGTACCGCCAGGCGCTCTCGGGGATCGAGGGCCTGACTCTGCCGTGCCCGGACGCGGGCGGCGATCGCCGCGGCTGGTTCGTGTTCGTCGTGCAGCTGCCGCACGGCTGCGACCGCGACCTGACCGTGAAGGCGCTGGCGGCGCGCGGCGTGCAGACGAAGCCATACCTGCCGGCGATCCACCTCATGAGCTACTACCGCGAGAGCTTCGGCCACCGGCCGGGAGAGTTCCCGGTCTGCGAGGACGTCGCGGCCCGGTCGCTGGCGCTGCCGTTCTTCCCGGGCCTCAGCGAGGGCCAGGTCGACCGGGTCGCGACCGAGCTGCGCGGGGCGCTGGGCCGATGAGGCGCGCGGAGACGCCCGTGGTGGTCGACTCGATCGGGGTTGGAGGGTGAGCGGAAGGTCCCGTTTCGGCGAGGCCCGCCACGAGGGCTTCCGGGCCCTGAACGACTCGATCTCGTTCGACTGGCGGCTCAGCCCCTACGACGTCGACCAGTCGATCGCGCACGCTGAGATGCTGGCGGCCCAGGGGATCATCCCGGCACAGGACGGCGAGCGGCTGCGCCGCGGCCTGGAGCAGGTGCGGCGCGAGCTCGGCGAGGGCAGCTTCCCGTTCGCCGACGGCGACGAGGACATCCACATGGCGATCGAACGCAGGCTGACGGAGATCGTCGGTCCGGTCGGCGGCCGGCTGCACACCGCGCGCTCGCGCAACGACCAGGTGGCGACCGACGTCGCGATGTTCGTGCGCGCCCACGCGCAGGATGCGGTCGAGCGGATCCGGCGGCTGGCGACCACCCTCGCGGACCAGGCGGAGCGCCACCTGGACTGGCCGATGCCCGGCTACACGCACATGCAGCGGGCGCAGCCGGTCTACCTCGGCCACCACCTCCTCGCCTACGTCTGGATGCTGCTCCGGGACCGCGCGCGGTTCGCCGCGGTGGCCGAGGCGGCCGGGACGATGCCGCTCGGCGCCGGTGCGCTGGCGGGGGTCAACTTCGACACCGACCGGCGCGCGGTGGCGGCCGCGCTCGGGTTCTCGGCCGTCGCCGAGAACTCGATCGACGCCGTCTCCAACCGTGACTTCGTGCTCGACTACCTGGCGGCGGCCGCGACCTGCGCCACACACCTCTCCCGGCTGGGCGCTGAGATCGTGCTCTGGTCGACCGAGGAGTACGGCTTCTGCGAGGTGTCGGACGCGTGGGCGTCGGGCTCGTCGATCATGCCGCAGAAGAAGAATCCCGACGCCGCCGAGCTGCTGCGCGCCAAGGCACCTAGGCTGGTCGGCAACCTGACCGCGCTGTACGGGGTCATGCACGGCCTGCCGCTGACCTACAACAAGGACATGCAGGAGGACAAGGAGCCTCTGTTTGACTCCTGCGACACCCTGGAGCTGTGCCTGGATGCGGCGGACGGCATGCTCCAGACGATCCGCTTCTCCCGCGAGCGCCTCGCCGCCGCCGCCGCCGATCAGTTCCTGGCAGCCACCGACGTGGCCGATCTGCTGGTTCGCCGGGGGATGCCGTTCCGGGAGGCGCACGGGATCGTCGCGGGTCTCGTGCGCCGCGCGCTGGCGGACGGGCGGCGGCTGTCGGACCTGACGCGCGAGGATCTGGCCGCTCAGTCGGAGCTGCTCGACGACGAGTTCTACCGCCTGCTCGGCGACGGGGCGTGGCTGGAGAGCAAGGTCTCCGAGGGCGGGACGAGCGTCGCGCGCGTGCGCGAGCAGCTGGCGCGCGCCCGGGCCGCGCTCGCATGAGCGCGGCGGAGGTGGCTGCGGCCGTCCCCGAACTGGAGGATGGCGCTCGCGTGAGCGTGGACGGAGCGGCTGCGGCCCTCCCCGCGGGTCCGGCGGGCGCCGGCGGTCGCCCGGCGCTGGGACCCTCCTTCTACGACCGGCCGGTGCTCGACGTGGCCCGCGATCTGGTCGGCTGCGTGGTCCTGCACGCCGGGTGCTCCGGCGTGATCGTCGAGACCGAGGCGTATCACGAGTCCGAGCCAGCCTGCCACGCGTACGTGGGGCTCACACCCCGGACCCGGACGCTGTTCGGGCCGCCCGGGAGGGCCTACGTCTACCGCTCCTATGGGGTGCACGCGCTGCTCAACGCGGTCTGCGAGCCTGAGGGGACCGCTGCGGCCGTTCTGATTCGCGCGCTCGAGCCGCTGAAGGGACTGGCTGCGATGCGCGCCCGCCGGGGGGTCGACCGCGATCGGGACCTGTGCTCGGGACCCGGCAAGCTGACCCGGGCGCTGGGGATCGGCCTGGAGCGAAACGGATCGGACCTGCTCGGGTCCGGCCCGATCTCGATCCTGCCCCGCCCGCCCGCGTGGCGACAGGTGGCGATCGCGTGCGACACCAGGATCGGGATCACCCGCGCGGTCGACCTGAGATGGCGCTTCTGCGCCGTCGGCAGCCGCCACCTCTCGCGTCCGGTGCGCCGGGGCGCCTGAGCTCAGCCGCCGAGACCGGCGCCGCCGCTGGTCCCGGTACCGCCCGCGCTCCCGCCGCTCGGCGCGCCCGCGCCTCCGCCCGCCGGCGATCCCGTGGAGCCGCCCCCGGGCGCCGGTGCGCCGGTCGACCCGCCGGCGGCGCCGTTGCCGCCGCCCGGGTTGGCGGTGCCGCCGGCGGC
>JAJZWB010000152.1 GCA_021846845.1 Actinomycetes bacterium
AGCGCGGCGAGCTCCGCTACGGCGGCGAGCTCCGCTACGGCGGCGAGCTCCGCTACGGCGGCGAGCTCCGCTACGGCGGCGAGCTCCGCTACGGCGGCGAGGCATCTCGACGCCACCTACCGCTGGCTGTGCCAGGCCCAGGACGCGACGCCCGATGGTGGGGTCTCCGGGCTGCACAACCTCTGGACGGGCCGCTGGTCGACCTCGTACCCCGAGACGACCGGCTACATCATCCCCACGTTCCTGGCCTTCGGGCAGGCGAGGGGCGACGAGGAGGCCCGCGAGCGGGCGCTGCGGATGGCCGACTGGCTGTGCGACGTGCAGATGGCGGACGGCGCAGTCCTCAGCGGGCTGCTCGGCGGGCCCCGAGGGCCGGCCGTGTTCAACACCGGCCAGGCGGTCTTCGGCTGGGTGGCGGCTCACCGGCAGACGGGCGCGGAGCGCTACGCCGATTCGGCGGTCAGGGCGTGCGAATGGCTGCTGGCCCGCCAGGACGACGACGGGGCGTGGCGCGGAAACCTCTCGCTGATGACCACCGCGCCTGTCCACACCTACAACGGGCGCTGCGCCTGGGCGCTGATCTACGCGGCGGAGACGCTCGGCGAGACGCGCTTCGCCCAGGCCGCGCACGCGGCCGGCGAATGGGTCCTGGGGCAGCAGAGCGAGAGTGGCTGGTTTGAGGGCAACGCCTTCTCGCTGGACGAGGTGCCGCTCCTGCACACGATCGCGTATGTCATCGAGGGCCTGCTGGGAGTATGGGCGTTCAGCGGCCACCGCCGCTACCTGGAGGCGGCCCTTCGCGCCGTGCACCCGATCATGGCGCTGTCGTCGGCCGGCCGTCTGGGCGGCCGGCTCGACCGCGACTGGCGTGCGACCGTGCCCTGGCGCTGCCCGACCGGGGACGCTCAGATCGCGACCGTCCTGCACCGGCTCGAGCGCCATCTGCCGGGCCACGGCTACGGTCGCGCGGCATCCAGGCTGATCGGCGACGTGCTCGGCGTCCAGCGGCGACTCGGCGGCGGGACCGCTCCGGTGCCCGGTGGGGGGGCGGCGGCCGGCGGCGTTCCCGGCTCGTCACCGATCTGGGGTCCGTACATGCGCTTCTCGCTTCCCAACTGGGCTGCGAAGTTCCTCCTCGACGCGCTGCTGCTGGAGGTCGAGGGGGTCGACGAGCTCAGCTTCCGCGTGCGGGCGCCGGAGGCGGCCGCACGCGACGCCGCCCCCTGATCGGGGCGGCCGCTCTCGCTGGGAGGGGGTTGGCCGGCCGCACGCGACGCGGCTCCCTGATCGGCGCCGCCGCTCTCGATCAGACGGGCGCCGGCGCGCGCAGCGCAGTTGTGAGCTGCGCGATCCTGGCCGCCGCCCGCGATCCGGCGCACCCGTCCCAGAGCGGGATCGCCGCCGGCTCGAAGCTCGGCGTCGAGGACAGGAGCTCGCCGCACGCCTGCACCAGCGCGCCGGGATCGGTCCCCACCAGGCGATTGGTGCCGAGCGCGATCGTCACGGGGCGCTCGGTGGAGGTCCGGTAGGTGACGCATGGCACGCCGAGCGCGCTCGTCTCCTCCTGCACGCCGCCCGAGTCTGTGATCACCAGCCGGGCGGACGCCTGGAGCGCCAGGAACTCCAGGTAGGACAGCGGCTCGAGCAGCTTCACGCGCGTGTCCGGCGCGCCGGCGCGCTGCAGCCGCTCGCGCGTGCGGGGGTGGATCGGGAAGACGATCGGCAGGCGGGCGGCGATCTCGTCGAGCGCGGCGAGCACCGCGAGCAGTGCGTCACGGTCGTCGACGAGGGCCGGGCGGTGCAGCGTCACCAGGGCGTACCCGCGGGCCTCGAGCCCGAGCCGGCCGAGCGGGCTGGCGGCATGGGCCGCGCCGAGCATCCGCCGCAGCGAGTCGATCATCGTGTTGCCGACCATCGCGACGTGGTCTCCTGCGATGCCCTCCCGAGCCAGGTTGGCGACCGCGTCCTCCGAGGTGCACAGCAGGAGGTCTGAGATCCTGTCGGTCACCACGCGGTTGATCTCCTCAGGCATGGTCCAGTCGCCCGACCTCAGCCCGGACTCGACGTGCACGATCGGGACGCCCAGCTTGGCGGCCGCGAGCGCTGCGGCCATCGTCGAGTTCACGTCGCCCGCGACCACCAGCGCGTCGGTCGGGTGCTCCTGCAGCGCCCTCTCGATCCCGACCATCACGCGCGCGGTCTGCTCCGCGTGCGACGCCGACCCGACCTGGAGGTTGACGTCCGGGCGCGGCATGCCGAGCTGCTCCAGGAACGAGTCCGACAGCGACGGGTCGTAGTGCTGCCCGGTGTGCACGATGCGGACGGCGATCTCAGGCCCGTCGGCCAGCGCGGCCACTACGGGCGCCATCTTGACGAAGTTCGGTCGTGCCGCGACGACCGCGGTGACGTGAGCGGAGTGGCGCGTCATCTCATCGCTCCGGGTCCGAAGAGCGGCAGCGTGCGCTGGATCGTGGCCGCCCAGGACCACCGCTGAACCGCCTCCCGGCGGGCGCGCTCGCCCATCTCGGCGGCCTCCGGCGATGCCAGGATCCCCAGGATCGCGTCAGCCATCCCGGCCGCGTCCCGGGCCACCCGGCCCGCCCCGGGGGACTCGATCATCTCGCGCAGGCGAGCCACGTCCATGGCGACGACCGGCCTTCCCGAGGCGAGGTACTCCGCGATCTTGGTGGCGTTCATGCCGATGCGGTCGAGGTGCTCGCCGCGATGGCTCGCGAGCAGGACGCTGGCCGATCCGAGCAGGTCCCGGATGCGCTCGCGGTCGCGCACGTAGCCCGTCATGGAGACCGCGTCGGCGACGCCGTGGCGGTCGACGAGCTCGGCGATCCGCCCGCGCTCCTCGCCGTCGCCGACCAGCAGCAGACGGGTGTCGGGCTCGGCCGCGTGAACTCTCGCGAACGCCTCGATCAGCGTGTCGAAGTCCACCCAGGCCGCGAAGTTCCCGAGGAACAGCAGGTACCGCGGGCCCTTCTCCAGCCCCGCGGCCGCGATCGACGAGCTCCGGTCACGGGGATGGAAGAAGTCCACGTCCACCCCGATCGGGACGACCGCGAGCTTGGCGCGCGGCACGTGGAACTCGGTCGCCAGCAGCTCGAGCGCCTCCGCGGTCCCGGCCACCACGCCGCTGGAGAGACGGCCGGCCAGGAACAGCATCGCCCGCTTGAACCGGTCCACGAACGGCGAGATCTCCCCCGCGAAACTCGGACCGTAGGGGAGGTCGTCGACCTCGACGACGAGGCGATACCCGAGCAGACGCCCGAGCAGCATCACGGGAACCGTCGTCCACTTCTCACGGACGTACAGACGGCGGGCCCGGTGCCGCTCCCGCCAGACCGCCGTGATCGCCTGCCTGCTCAGCTCCCACACCCGCACGCCGCGCTGTTGCTCCCGCCCGCCGGCACGACGGAAGGCGACGCCCTCGAGCTCCGGGTCCGGGCCGCGAGCGACGAGCGTGACCGACAGCCCAGCGCGCCGAAACCCGGAGGCCACCTCGACGGTGTGGGTCCTCGCCCCGTTCGGCACTGCGAGATCGACGTCGCAGACCATCACCAGGCCGTTCACGCCCGCATTCCGATCTGCGCCCCGGCGGCCATGCGGGGCTGCCGCCACCGCCTCATTCGACGGCTCACGGGCGACCGCTCACGCTCCGGGCGGCTCGCGTTGATCCCGATCGCGATCCCACCCCACAGCCAGAGCTCGGCGTTGTCGGAGATCTGGCCGGAGACGAGCGCGTTGAGGAACGTCGACGTGAACAGCGCCGCCAGCAGAGCGAGCACGAGCCGGTCCGAGGACCCGGCCGCGCGCCACGCGGATCGCATGCTGGCGACCATCGCGGCGAGCATCGTGGTGAGGGCGATCAGCCCGATGAGCCCCACCTCCGCCCCGATCTCCAGGAACAGGTCGTGCGGGTACATCTCGCTGTTGAGCGCGGCGAAGCCGCCCGTACCGATCCCCAGCCACACATGGGAGGCGAACGCGTTCAGCGCGAGCGTCCACAGCTCGGTGCGGCCGTTGGAGGAGCGGCCGCCGGCGGTGCCGAGGATCGCCGAGAGCGCCCTGCTGATCGCCGATCCCGGAACCACGAGCGGGAGGATGAAGGCGGCGAGCACGAGGACCCCGCCGACGAGCAGCAGCTGCTTCTGCGCCCTTCCGGTCGTCGCGCTGAGGGTCATCAGCACGAACAGCCCCGCCACGAACGCGACCGTCGGCCCGCGGGAGCCGGCGGCGAGCATCGCGAGCAGCGCCAGCGGCATCACCGCGAGCGCCGCCAGGCGCTGCCAGACGCGGCGGGCGATCAGGATCACGCCGATCGCGATCATCGCGCCGTCGGCGCTGGACCTGCCCAGGCTGATCGCGCCGGCCTGCGCCGAGATCGTGAAGCGGCCGCTGCCGCTGCCGTACTGCTGCAGCGCGGTGCCAGAGACCAGCTGCTCGACGAGCAGCAGCGAGCCGGCGACCACCACGACGAGCGTGACGACCAGGAACAGCCGCAGCGCCCGGCGGTCGCAGCCGACGAAGACCCCGCCGATCAGCATCACGAGGTTGTCGAGCAGGTACTGCTCGGTCTTCTTCAGGCCGAACACGGCGTCGGGAGAACCGCTCACCCGCCACAGCATCAACCCCAGCAGCAGCGCCGCCATGGCGCACGGGAAGCTCATCAGAGCACCGAGCGCCGCTCCCTGCCGGCGGCGGTAGAGCACGATCACGACGCCTAGACCGACCCACGCGGCGGTCAGCACGGTGGCGGCTCCCTTGGGCAGGGGGTTGGTGCCGTTGATCGCGGTCACCAGGCTCGGCACGCCCGAGAGCGCCAGCGGGTAGGCGACCGACTTCTGCGCCAGCCAGATGGTGATCAGCCCGGCGCAGAGGCCGATCGCGATCGTCGGCGCGGTCAGCGCCGGCGCCAGGACGACCAGCCCGAGCAGCCAGCAGACGGCCGGCAGCAGTCGCTCGCGACGGAGCGTCAGGGCGTTGTCGCGACGTCCGCGACGCTGTCGGAGTTGTTCTGAGAGCTCAGGTAGTAGGGCTCGACATCGACCTCGTCGAACACGACCAGCCCGGAGATCGGGATCCTGTTGCTGCCGAGCATCTCGATGCCGGTCGCGAGCGTGGAGGGCTTGGTCACGCCCGTGCGGACCACCACGACGACCGTGTCGGCCTCGGACGCGAGCAGGAGGCCGTCGGCCAGGCCCGTGAGCGGCGGCGAGTCGATCACCACGAGGTCGAACTGCTCCCGCATCGCGTGGAAGGCGGCGAACATCCGGTTCCCCGACAGCAGGCTCGCGGCGTTGGTGCGCGCGGGGCGTGTCGGCAGGATCCACAGGTTCGGGGCCAGCTCGCGGACCGCCTGCTCGACCGAGATCACACCCTGCAGCACGTCGGTCAGGCCGGGGAGGTGCTTGCAGCCGAACCGCTCCGAGAGCGTGGCGGCGCGCATGTCGCCATCGACTATCAGCATCCGCCCGCGGTTGCCGCCGGCCACCCGCGCCAGCCCCTCCACCGTGGACGTCTTGCCGACCTGCGGGTCGACCCCCAGGACGACGGCGATGCGCCCGCTGTCGCGTCGCATCGAGAGCCTCAGATTCGCCTCAAGGACCCGGTAGGCCTCGATCACGAGCGGGTCCTCGCCGGCGGAGCGGCTGAGCGGGATCGTCGCCAGCAGCCGCTGGTCGACCGAGGCGCTGACGTCCTCGGCGGAGCGGAACGCGGGGCGCAGCGCCTGCCGGATCCAGGCGACCGCGATCCCCAGCAGCAGGCCGAGCAGCAGGCCAGCGATCAGGTCCAGCGACTTCTTGGGGCTGATCGGGGTCGACGACGCGATCGGCGCGGAGGACTCCGTGACGCTCGTCCCCTGCGCAAGGCCGTTGGCGACCAGGATCGCGCTCTGCGCGAGCAGCGCGCTCTTCTCGGAGTTGAGCGAGCTGATCTGCGCGGCCGCGCCGGGCACCTTGGCCAGGCCGGCGATCTGCCGCTCGACCGCGACGATCCTGGAGTTGACCTGGGCCTGAAGCTGATTGGTGCGCTGCGAGGCGCTCGTCTGCACGAACGTGATGAAGTCGGTCATCACCTGCTGGGCCATCTGCTGGGCCGCCTGCGGGGAGGGCCCGTTCGCGCTCACCTGGACGAGGGCGCTGTTGGTCAGGGCGGTCGCGCTCAGGTCGGCCTCAAGGCCCGCGACCGAATGACGGCCGCCGTCGACACGCGCGCGGATCGTGCTCAGGAACCCCGGCGAGACGATCAGCGTGGCGTAGTTCTGCGCGTCGGCCTGGTTGCTGGTCACGACGTCGATGCTGCCGGGCGTGGAGGTGGTCAGGTTGACCTGGAGAACGCCGGTGGCCTGGTAGACCTTCGTCGCCGCGTGCACGTAGAGGAATGCGAGCACGACCATCACGACGGCGCTCAGGGCGATGACATACTTCTCTCGCCACAGGACCGGCCAGATCCTGGGCGCGCGTGTTGGGTCTACGTCCGGCATGCGCTCGCGCGGATCATAGAGTGAGTGGCGGTCGCCGCTCGCCGGCTGGGCGCGCCCATGCAGGAGCGCGCCCCCGCCGCTTTGCTCGCTGCCGACCTCGACCGCCATCTCACAGCACGGTGTTGGACGCGACCTGGAACGTGCCGGAGGTCGGATCGAGGCTGAGGGTCTGGGTGCCGGGATCGGGTCGCAGGGTGTTGCCGGTGATCACGAAGCTCTCGTGGGTGGGCATGAGGCCGCCGCTGCCGCCGTTGACGTAGACGCTCGCCACTGACGTGTCGAGGATGCTGTTGCCGGTCCAGTGGCTGGTGGCCGCCAGCGGGTCATATTGGAAGAACGTGATCCCGAACTCCCCTCCGGCGATGTAGTTGTCCACGATCGTGCTGTTGCGGTAGCGGGCCGAGACGCCGGAGGACTGGAAGTCGGTGATCGTGTTGCCGGTGATCGTGGCGTCGGACGCGTCGAGGTAGATCCCGTGCTTGGCCCAGGTCACCGACGGGTCCAGGCCGACCTCGCTGATCGTGTTGCCCTCGACGAGGTAGCCGTCCCCGCTGAGCAGCATGCCCGAGTTGCCGATCTGGCGGATCGTGTTGTCGGCGATCGTCCAGCCGTCGCCGCTGGCGTTGAGCCCGACCGCCGGGTTGTCGGCGCTCAGCGAGATCGTGCAGCGCTGGACCGTGATGCGGTCGGCGGTCTCGGAGTAGCTCCCGCCCTGGAACCCCGCGTCCGGGCCGATGCTCAGGTTGTCGAACACGAGGTCGTCGACGTTCGGGAACCACACGCCCTGCGCGATCGTCGCCTGGCCGGTTCCGTAGGACCCGTACACGATCGGCGCGCCGGCGCTGCCCGAGCTCTGCGGCATCAGCGGCGCGTCGGAGAAGGTCGCTCCCCCCTCGAACAGGACGCCGTCCCCGGGCGCCAGGGTCGCCGCGTTGACCCGTGCCACGGTGCGCCACGCGAGCGCCGGGCTCGTGCCCGGGTTCTGATCGCTGCCGGAGGGCGAGACGTAGTAGGTGACGCCCGAGATGGGCGCGGGCGAGACGGGCGTCGGGGCGGGCGCGGTCACGGTCGGGGCCGGCGCCCCTGCCGAAGCGGGCGCCTGCGCGCCTGCGGAGGCGGGCGCCGAGGCCCCCGCGGACGCAGCCGCAGAGGTCGAGGCCGACGTCGTCGGTGCCGGGAGCTGAGGCGCTGCGGCCGTCGCCGTGGGGGTCGTGGCAGGCGCGCGCCCGACGGTCGGGCGCCGTCGGCGCCGGCGCCCGACGCTCGCGGTTCGCGCCTGCAAGCCACGGTGCCCGTGACCGCGACGGGGGCGGCTGGAGGCACGGCTCCGGCGGTCGCGGGTCGCGTGGCGGTCGCGGGTCGCGTGGCGGTCGCGGGTCGCGTGGCGGTCGTGGGTCGCGTGGCGGCCGCGGGTCGCGTGGCGGCCGCGGGTCG
>JAJZWB010000022.1:0-7028 GCA_021846845.1 Actinomycetes bacterium
GCGGCCCTGCGGGGAGCCGGCCAGCGGGGCGGGGAGCCGGCCTGCGGGGAGCGGGGCCTGCCTGCGGGGAGCCGGCCTGCGGGAAACGGCGGCCGAGGAGCGGCTCTCACGATGCCGCCGGGCGAGCGACCGCTACTCGGAGCCCGGATCCCGCGAGCGGGATCGCCGCAGCCACTCGGCGAGCTGCTGGCTCATGTCGCCCATCTGCGAGCCGAGCGAGCTCACGTTGTCGCCGATCTCGCGCATCAGCGTGCGGAAGCGCTCGGCGTAGAACTCCATGGCGTCCGACGCCTCGTCGCGCACGCCGGGCTCGTCGCCACGGCGCCGGTACTCGCCGCGCACGATCCGGTCGTACTCGCCGCTTCGCACCCAGCTCATCACCTCCGAGACCCGACGCACCGCGTAGGAGTGGCTCGCGCCGATCTCCAGGAAGAAGCGCCGAACCCGGTCCTGGGCGTCCTCCCAGCTCTCGTACTCCATCGCCTGGGCCATGAACGCGTCGAGGTTCAGCTGATCGCCCCGCAGCCCGGCGGAAGTGACCATCAGCGTGCGGCAGACGATCCTCGGATCTCGCACGGCCAGCGTCGCGGCGCGGTCGCACGACAGCTCGGCGGCCCGCATCCACTCAAGCAGCACCGCGCGCACCGCCCTGACCGGGAGCCCAGCCAGGGAGACCCCGCTCCCGGCGCGCACCAGTATGTCGAGCGCGGTCATGTAGAGCACGTGGTCGGACAGGATGTGGCCCAGCTCATGCGCGAGCACCACCCGCCGCTCACCCTGTCCGAGACGGTCGTACAGCGAGGAGCCGAACACGATGATCGGGTTGCGTGAGCCGATCGTGCGCGCGTTGCCCGCCACCGTCTCGCTCACGTAGAGGTCGTACTGCGCCGGCATGTCCAGGATCCGGCACACGCCGGCGTGTGATGCCCACAGGTCCGGCAGCTGGCGCTCGGAGACCCTGACCGAGTTCCCGAGGTAGAACTGCCGAAGCGCTCGCTCGTAGCGCAGCTCGACGAGCTTGCGCACGATCGTGTCGAGCATCGGGATCGCCCTGAGCGCCGCGGTGGCCGCGCGGTCCGCGGGGTGCTCGTAGGCCCTCGGGGAGATCCCCGGGTAGGGCTCCAGCGCCTCTGGCAGCGTTTCGCCCATCGCCGCCGTGAGCCTACTGGAGCCGTTGGCCGCTCGGGCGCGGCTCCCGCGTGCGTGCCGGCGCGCGATGCGGCCATCGCGCGCGAGCCGGCCAGACGCTCGCATGCGAGCCGGCCGGGTGACCGCGCACGATCCGGCCCGGTGACCGCGCGTAGAATCCACGTCATCCTCCACCTCTCGCAGCTGATCCACAGTCCGCTGGTAGACCGGTCCGGAGAGCAGCTCGGACGGGTGGAGGACGTGATCGTGCGGCTCGCCGGAGAGGGGCTTCCGCCGGTCAGCGGGATAAAGGCGCGCATCGGCGGTCGCGAGCTCTACGTGCCGACGAGCCGGATCGCCGACCTGGAGCGCGGCGCGATCCGCCTCTCGAAGGACAAGCTGAACCTGGGTCGCTTCGAGCGCCGGCCCGGAGAGGTGCTGCTGCGCGAGGACGTTCTGCACCACAAGCTGATCGACGTCCAGGGGGCCCGCCTGGTCACCGCTCGCGACATCGAGCTTGACCAGGCGGACGGCCAATGGAGGATCCTCGGGATCCGCTCCAGCCGGGGCTCGGCGCTGCTGCAGCTGCTGGGCGGGGGCCGGCGCGGGGACGGGGACATCATCTCCTGGGACCGTCTGGAGCCGTTCGTCGGCCACGTGCCGAGCTCGCGGCTGCGGATCCGCTCACGGCGCCTGGCGCGGCTGCACCCAGCGCAGATCGCGGACCTGGTCGAGGCCGCGTCGCACGAGCAGGGCGAGGAGATAATCCGCGCCATCGGCACCGATCAGGAGCTGGAGGCCGACATCTTCGAGGAGCTCGACGACGAGCACCAGGTCGAGTTCGTGGCCGAGCGCTCGGACCAGGACGCCGCGACTCTGATCGCGCGGATGGAGACCGACGACGCCGCCGATCTGATCGCGCAGCTGCCACAGGAGCGGCGCGCGAACGTGCTTTCGCTGCTGCCCGGCGGGCAGCGCCGCCGCGTGCAGGCACTGCTCGGCTACAACCCCCGCACGGCCGGCGGCCTGATGAGCCCCGAGTTCGTGACGGTCGCGGGCGCCGGGACTGTCGCGGACGCGATCACGGCGGTTCGAGCCTCGGACTGCCCCGACGAGGCGCTCGGGACGATCCTCCTGGTCGACGGCGCCGGGATGCTCGCGAGCGCCGTCCCCACGCTCGCGCTCGTCCGCGCCGACCCGGAGATGCCGCTGGCGCAGCTGGCGATCGACGAGGTCCAGGTGGTGCGCCCGGATGCGGAGCTGCCGGAGATCGCAAGCCTGATGAGCGACTACAACCTGATGGCGCTGCCGGTGATCGGCGACGACGGCCGTCCGATCGGCGTGGTCACCGTGGACGACGTGCTCGAGCTGGCCCTTCCGCGCGACTGGCGATTGCGACACCGCGCCAGTCGCGACTGAGGTTCGGTGACCGATCCGACCCCGACCCGCGGCGATCCCCGGATCGCCTCTCAGGAGCCTGCGCCCGGGCCGGCCGCGGCGCGCCGCGAAACGGGGGCCGCGCCCGACGAGGTCGCTCCCCGGGCGGTGCTCGACAGCGCGCACGTGGGCGACATCCAGGGCGCGCTGGGAACGATCCGCGTTCACGAGCTTGGGCAGCGACGGGGCCTGCGGGCGCGGCTGCTGGCGCTGCTCGCGATCATGGGGCCCGGCCTGATCGTGATGGTCGGCGACAACGACGCGGGCGGCGTATCGACCTATGCCCAGGCCGGACAGGACTACGGGGTCAGCCTCCTGTGGGTGCTGGTGCTGCTGATCCCGGTCCTGATCGTCAACCAGGAGATGGTGATCCGGCTCGGCGCCGTCACCGGGGTGGGACACGCGAAGCTGATCAACGAGCGGTTCGGGCGCTTCTGGGGCTGGTTCTCGGTCGGCGATCTGTTCCTGCTGAACTTCCTGACGATCGTCACCGAGTTCATCGGTGTCAGCCTGGCGCTCGGCTACTTCGGGATCAGCAAGTACCTGGCGGTCCCGATCGCCGTGGCGCTGCTCGTGGCGATCACGGTCTCGGGCAGCTTCCGGCAGTGGGAGCGGTTCATGTACGTGTTCATCGCCGCCAACTTCCTGGTGATCCCGCTCGCGATCCTCGCCCATCCGAGCGTCGGAAGCGTCGTCAGCCACACGCTCTCGCCCGGCATCCGGGGGGGCGCGACGTCGCAGGCCGTGCTCCTGATCATCGCGATCGTCGGCACGACCGTCGCTCCCTGGCAGCTGTTCTTCCAGCAGTCGAACATCATCGACAAGCGGATCACGCCGCGCTGGATCAACTACGAGCGCGCGGACACGGTGATCGGCGCGTTCGTGGTGGTGATCGGCGCGGCGGCGTTGATCGCGGTGACCGCGTTCGGGCTCGCGCCGGCCGGGCCGGGCCACTTCGTCGACGCCGGCGCGACCGCCCATGCGCTCGCCCACCGTCTCGGCTCGGCCGCCGGGGCGATGTTCGCGGTCGTGCTGCTGAACGCCTCGCTGATCGGAGCGGCCGCGGTCACGCTCGCCACCTCGTACGCGTTCGGCGACGTGTTCGGGCTCAGGCACTCCCTGCACCGCAGCTTCAGGGAGGCGGGGCAGTTCTACGCGAGCTTCACGGCTCTCGTCGCGCTCGCGGGGTCGATCGTCCTGATCCCCGGAGCGCCGCTCGGCCTGATCACGACGGCCGTCCAGGCGCTTGCGGGCGTCCTGCTTCCCAGCGCGACCGTCTTCCTGCTGCTGCTGTGCAACGACCGTGAGGTGCTCGGGCCATGGGTCAACCGGCCGTGGGTCAACGCGGTCGCGACCGTGATCGTCTCGGTGCTGCTGGTGCTCTCGATCGTCCTGGTGATCACGACCCTGTTCCCGGGGGTCGCCGTCGGCCAGCTGGCGATCGTTCTGTTCGCGGCGCTGGCGCTGGTGCTGGGCGGGTCCGGGGTCTGGCTGCTCCTGCACCGCGGCGCCGTCCCGCCGCGTCCGGCGTGGACCGAGGAGGAGCGCCGGTCATGGACCATGCCGCCGCTCGCCCTGCTCGACCGTCCGGTCTGGTCGGTCGGCCGCCGGGTGGCGATGTTCTCGCTCAGCGGCTATCTGGTGATCGCGGTGCTGCTGCTGGTCGTCAAGGCCATCCAGCTGGCGGGCGGCTGAGCGCGTCCCGGGGGCTGCTTCTAACGCCGGTCGGGCGAGGGGTCAGCCGGTCAAGGCGGCGCGGGCCCGCAGTGCCGCCTCCAACCGGCCGAGCGCGCCCGCGACGATCGTCTCGCCGCCGGAGCCATCGCCGGAGAGCGCGCCCGCGGCTGCCTCCGCCACCCCTTCACGCAGGGCGTGGAGCTCGTCGACGCGCCCGGCCAGCACATCGGCGGCGGGATCGGCCGGCAGCTCCGCGAGCGCCGCGTCCAAAGCGGCGAGCAGCTGGAGCGCGGCCTCCCGATTGCGGCCCTCCTCCAGATCCAGACGGGCGCGCAGCGCCAGCTCCTCGCACGCCAGCGCATTGACGCGACCCGCGAGCGTGGCCGCGAGCCGGGCCTGCGGCGCAAGCCGGCGCCGGCGGCTGCGCGGTGGCGGGGGTGCCACGAGCTCGCGCGCCTCGGCCCAGTCGCCGTCGGCGACCTGCTCGCCCTCGCCGAAGCCGACCCTGGCGGCGATCGCCTGGCCACGCGCGAACGTCCGCAGCCACGGGTCGTAGCTCGCGAGCCGGTAGGCCTGAAGCGCGCGGTTGAGAACCCGGATGCCGGCCTCCAGCTCCCGCTCGCCGGCGGAACGCAGCCAGCTCCGCGCGGCCTGCGCGCCGGGGAGCGGCTCGGCGTCGATCAGGGTCGCGCGGCAGACCTGTACGGGTCCGGGCGCCGGCTCGGGCTCGGCTCTCCGGGACCTGCGGCCGAGCGGGCCACGCCTGCGGGACGCTCCGAGCGTGGCGAGCACGATCACGTGCGTGGGCGGCGCGGGCGCCGGGTCAGGCGCGCCGGCTGCCGGCGGCCCGGACCGCTGCACGAGCGATCCGGGCTCGCGAACCAGGTAGCGGCCGTCGGGCGGTCCCAGCGACCACGGCAGCTCTACCTGAACGAAGCGAAACAGCGACGTCGGTCCGGTCCTGCTCACCGGGGGCGGCTCCCTCTCGGATGCGCCGCCGCTCAGGGGCGGTTCGCTCTGCGACGCGCCGCCGCTCACCGGCGATCGTGCCAGATCAGCGTCAGCGCGCGACCTTGATCGCGTAGCGGCTCGGAGCGATCGGGACCACCGGCTCCGGTATCCGGCCGATCCGGGCGATCAGCTGCTGCCACTGGCCCGGCGACAGGATGCCGCGCATCTGCGATGCGACGCGCGGGCTGGTGCCGTAGGCGGGCGTGAACACGATCTGGATCCGGTTGCGGTGGCTTGGCAGGGCGAGCGTGGTCGGCTGGCCGCGGTAGGACATGTCGGACACGATCTCGTCAGGCGCCATCGCTCCCTGGAGCGTGAGCAGGCGGCGGATCGCCATGTCGGTGATCGAGCCCGGTCCCTGGTGGCCCAGCACCGGGATCCCGTTGATCATCGAGATGTCGACGCTCGCACCGGTGGCGCCGGCGGCATCGACCCCGCTGGACCCGGTCGCGGTGTGCCCGCAATCCAGGCCCGACACATAGGGGTCGAGCCCGGAGGCCGACAGGAACTCGATCGTCGCCAGGACACGGCGATCGATCAGGCCGGCCTGGATGTCCCGGCGCCCGCAGGCGTAGATCCCGATGTGCGGGTCGTGCAGCACGAGCTCGGTCAGCTGCTGCTTTGACATCAGCAGCATCTGGCCGATGGTCGGGTTGCGGGTGGCAGGGCCGGTGAAGGGGTCGATGCTCTCGGCGCGGTAGACAGCGGTTGCGCCCAGCAGCCTCCAGCCGTCCAGGATCGGCTTGGGATCGATGTACGGCGCGCTGGCACCGGCCGGCTGGATCATGAACCACAGGTGCGACGCCGCGCCCTGCGAGGGACCGCCGATCCGACCGATGATCGTGCCGGCGACGACGATCGAGCCGACCCGCAGCGGCCGCAGCGTGTACTGGTCGCGAGCGAGATGCAGCGCGTCGGAGAAGTAGGGGCGGAAGCTGGAGATCCGGGCCGCGGCGCCGCTGATCTGAAGGTCTCCGCCGGAGGCGTACGAGGCGGGGCGGTCAGGATGCGCGAACAGCCGCTCCTTGGCAAGCGGCGTCGAGATCGTCGCCGTAGGACCGGCAGCCGAGCTCGCGCCGGCCTGCGTGCCCGCGGATGCAGGGTGAAGGGTGCCGGTCGAGGTCGTCCGGCCGGCGGCGGTCGAGGTCGTCCTCCGGGTGTCGACGGCGGTCGGTGCCGTCGTACGGGTGCCGGCGGCGGTCGAGGTCGTGGTCCGGCCGACGGCGGTCGAGGTCGTCGTACGGGTGCCGGCGGCGGTCGGCGCCGGCGGCTGCGTGCCGGCGGTCGCGGGCGCGGTCGGCGCCGTCTCGGCCGGGATCGTGAACTGCTTGGTGAGCCTCAGGGCTCTGGAGCTGACCGGCTTGGGGACCGGGTACAGGCGAGGGATGGAGCCGAGGTGGGCGTACGTGTACACGTTGCCGGTCGCGTCCTGGAGCACGATGTAGCGACCGAGCGCGGGGCTCTCGCCGAGCCTGATGATCCGCCCGTCGTTGACGGCTATCACCGGCGAGCCGCGCCGCGCGAAGATCGCCGTGCCGCGGGCTCCCGGGGTGGAGTCGACGGTGATCGCGGGGTTGGCCCGCCGGATCCGGCGACCCGCGAGCGCGACGACCGACTCCTCCGCGTACTCGGCGGGCGCGGCGACGGGGAAATGCCCTTCGACCAGGCCGGTGAGCGCGCCGATCAGCTGCGACGGGATGCCCGCGATCAGCCGTGCGCGCAGCAGGACCGACTGCACGTACCAGTCGGCGTGGTTGTAGGCGAAGATGGCTCGG
>JAJZWB010000022.1:7038-36994 GCA_021846845.1 Actinomycetes bacterium
CGTGAAGATCGCGTCGACCGGGTTGTACGGGTCCGCCATGCCGCTACCCGTGGCGTCGACCGCCCACTGGCGCCAGGTCGAGGGCAGGAACTGCATCCAGCCGACCGCCCCGGCCGATGAGATCGAGAGGTTGCGACCGTAATCGGTCTCGACCTCGTTGATGGCGGCCAGGACCTGCCACGGGACGTCGTACTCGATCCCCGCCGCCTGGTAGATCGGGATCAGGAACGGGGGGATCCGGAACGCGTCGATGAAGAAGTTGGGCACCCCCACCGCCGCCGGTCCGGGCAGCGCCAGCGAGTAGCCCGGGTTCCGGGACGAGGGCACGCCCTTGCCCGAGGGCAGCTTGCGCCCGGGCGCGGCGGTGTGCTCGCGTCCGCGACCGTGCGAGCGACGGGCAATCGGCTGACCGGGCTGGGGTTGCGAGGAGCGGGGCTCGGACCAGCCCGGGCCGCTCGGGACGGGTGCGGCGGGCACAGGCGTGCCGGACGTCGAGCTGCCGGTCGTGGAGCTGCCGGTCGTGGAGCTGCTGGTCGTGGAGCTGCTGGTCGTGGAGCTGCTGGTCGTGGAGCTGCCGGCCGTGGAGCTGCCGGTCGTGGAGCTGCCGGTCGTGGCCGACCCGCCGGCGGTCGGCGAGCCGGTCGTGGGGGGGCCGCCGGTCGTGGAGCCGGGGGCGCTGGAGCCGCTCGCGGCGCTCGTCCCGGCGGTGCTCTGTCCGCCGGTGGAGGAGGTGCCGGCGGTGGAGCTGCTCAAGGTGGTGGCGCCGGCTCCGCTGCTCGTCATCGAGCCGGTGTTCGTGGTCGATGAGCTGCTCATGACCGTGCCGGTGAAGGGCGAGCTCGGGCCGGTCGCCCCGTTCGGCGACCGCCGGCCGTCTGAGGCCGACGTGGAGGTCGACGGCAGCCCGGACGCCGGCGCGTGGCCGTTGCCGATCGGACCGTCTGCCTGCGCGCTCGGGAGCGCCGAGACCCCCATCGCCGCCACCACGGTCGCGGCCGTCGCGCCGGCACGCGTCAGCCTACGGCGGTCGATCACCGCCGCTCGCCTCCTCCACCCGTCATCTCGGTGCGCAGAACAATGCAGATAGAACGGCAGCCAGGGCTCCAAGCGCACGCTACTGAGTGGGTCGGCGGTTTTCAAACGAGGTGTTGCGGACCTGTGAACGGCGGCCCGGCGCTACATTGCGGCGATGAGCAGCGACGGCGGTCTGAAGGCGAAGGTCACGCGTCAGGGCGAGGAGGCGATCGGCCGGCTCGCGCAGGATCTGCTGGAGCATCGCGTCGTGTCCTCGGCGGTCTCGGCGGCGTTCGGGACCCGTGAGCGCGCGGTGCGCGCCCAGGAGCTCGCGATGTCCGCGCTCAACCTGCCGTCGGCAGCGGACCTGGAGCGACTGACGCGCCGCGTGCGTAGCGTCTCCCAACGGCTTGAGGCGATCGAGGACGCGCTCGACCGGCTCGAGGACCGCCTGCCGCAGGGCGACGCGCTCGGCGGTCTGGACGCCCGCCTGGCCTCGATCGAGGCCGCGCTGGAGCGCTTGGAGGCGTCGCGGCCCAAGCCGCGGACCCGCCGCGTGCCGCCCGCCGCATAGCGCGGGGCGCCGACCGCACGACCTGACGCGGCGAGAGCTGCGCCCGCCCCAGCGTCCTGCGGGCCGGAGATCGCCGCCAGCACGAGCCTTCCGAGCGCCAGCTCCGCCTCAGGCAGCGTCCTGCGGGCCGGAGATCGCCGCCAGCACGAGCCTTCCGAGCGCCAGCTCCGCCTCGCGCAGCGACTCGTCGCCGATCCGCCGCCGCTGCGGGAGCAGCACATCGGAGACGATCAGCGCGCAGCCGGCCCGCAGCCCGCGCCGGGCCGCGAGCGCGAACACGGTCGCTGCCTCCATCTCGACGGCCAGTGCGCCGTCCGCCTGCACACCGCGCTCGAAGCCGGCCGGGTTGTCATAGAACAGGTCGCACGAGACCACCGTCCCGCTGCGGCCGCCGGCTCCCGCGGCCGCCAGCAGCGCGTCCGCCAGCCGACGGTCCGCCGCCACCCGGTCGCCCGCCCCGAGCGCACGGCTGGCGCCGTCCGCCGCGAGCGCGTCGGTCACCACCAGCAGCTGACCGAGCTCCAGCGAGGGGTGCAGGGCGCCGCAGGTGCCCGCTCGCACCACAGTGCGGGCGCCGAGCTGCGCCAGCTCCGAGAGCACGATCGCCGTGCTCGGACCGCCCATCCCGGTGCTCTGGATCGTCAGCGGCTCGCCGTCGGGCGCGGCGCCCGTGTAGCCCCACAGCCCGCGGTTGTGGTTGAACATCTTCGGCTCGGTCAGCAGAGCCTGCGCGAGCGCCAGCGCCCGCCCCGGGTCTCCGGGCAGGATGACCCTCTCCGCCAGGGGCGCTGTCGGGCGAAGGTGGATGGTGTCGGACACGTGCGCCAGGGTAGAACAGGGGTCGTGGTTGAACCTCAGGTCGACGGTTAGACAGTGTCCGGGATGGCTCTCTCGACTAGCTCGGCGGCCGGTGGTTGACGTAGGATCGGCACCGCACGTGCTAGTTGACATAAGCGCCAATGGCGGGTAGACCTACCGGACAACGCAGGCAGACAGGCCGGCACGTGGTCGGGACCCCGTGCCCGACCGCGAGGCGCCTCCGGGACACGGACGAGCGCCGATGGCCGACGAAGCGGGCCGTATCGCCCGCGTGCGGCGGGGCCCGGCTCTACCCGGGACCCCGTCGCCGACCCGCGTCCGGCGGGGCCCGGCTCTACCCGGGACCCCGTCGCCGACCCGCGTGCACCGAGAACGGGCCGGGACCGCGCTCGGGTCGATGCGCGCGCCGAGGAGCCTGCACGCCGCCCCTCGCCGACGTCCTCGCCGGTCGAGCGGGCGCGATCCGAAGCCGCGGGCCCGGCCGGAGGCTGCGCCCCCAGGGGATCGGCCGGGCGCGGTTTGGGAGGGATCGGTGACGCTCAGCGAGGCGGCCCAGCAGGCGGGAGTCGCCGCCGGCACGCTGCGCCGGTGGGCGCGGCTGGGCCTGATCCCGCGGCTGGATGGTTCCGACTGGTCGCCGGCCGCGGTCGCCCAGGCGCGCCTGGTCGCCAGGATGCGCGACCGCGGCCACTCGCTGGCCGAGATCGCGCAGGCGGCCGCCGACGGACGCCTCGCGTTCGGGCTGCTGGAGGAGCTGTTCCCGGCCGACCCGCGCCGGCGCTCGCTGGCGCAGGCCGCCCGCGCGGCCGGCGTCGACCCGCCGCTCGCGCGCAGGCTGCTGCGCGGCTTCGGGATCGGCCCCCTGTCGGGAGGAACGGTCACCGAGGACGACATCGCGCTGCTGCGCCACGCGGCAGCGGCGCTCAGGGCCGGCTTCCCGCTCGACGCGCTCGTCCAGCTGACCCGCGTGTACGGCCAGGCGATGGCCTCGGTCGCCGACGCCGAGGTGCGCCTCTTCCACCTGCACGTGCACGAGCCGCTGATGCGCTCCGGGGCGACCGGGGTCGAGATCGCCGAGCAGATCGACGAGCTCAGCCGTCGCGTGCTGCCGCTGGTCGCGCCGGTGCTCGAGAGCCTGCACCAGCGCCATCTGCGGTTCTTCGCCGAGCAGGACGCGATCTCGCTGATCGAGGCCGAGGCCGACACCGGTGACGTGGACCTCGGGCGGGTGAGGGTCGCGATCGCGTTCGCCGACCTGACCGGCTACACCCGGATGACCGAGGAGCAGGGCGAGGACGCCGCGGTCGACGCGGTGGAGCGGTTCGTGGCCGCGATCGAGGCGACGCTCCCGGAGGACGCGAGGGTGGTCAAGACGATCGGCGACGAGGCGATGATCATCGGCTCCGACGCGGCGTCCCTGGCCGCCTGGGCGGTCGTCTTCCGGCGCGGCCGGCGGCCGGAGCCGCGGATCGCGGTGCACGCCGGCGCTGCGCTGTACCGCGACGGGGACTGGTTCGGGCGCGACGTTAACATCGCCTCACGCGTGGCCGGCCGAGCGGCCGGCGGCCAGGTGCTGGTGACCCGCGCCGTGGTCGACGCGGCGACCGGCGGGGAGCTGGAGTTCAGGCGGATCGGAGAGCTGGCCCTCAAGGGGGTGCGCGGACCGACCGAGGTGTTCGCGGCCGGCTCCAGGGAGGGCGGGTGACCGTCGGACGGCCGCAGCCGTCCGCCGCCGCCGGCGCCCGGGGGCGGGCCGCTGAGGCCGGCGGCGACCTGCTGGAGCGGATCGCCGCGGGCGGCGTGCTCGCGCGCGGACGGCCTGTGGTCGTGATGCTCTCCGGCGGGCGCGACTCGGTCTGCCTGCTCGACGTCGCCGCGCGGATCTGCGGGCCCGAGGAGGTGATCGCGCTGCACGTCAACTACGGCCTGCGCAGCGCGGCCGGCTCCGACCAGCGCCACTGCGAGGCGCTGTGCGAGCGGCTCGGGGTCCGGCTGGAGGCGGTCGCCGCCGGCCCGGTCCGCACCCCCGGCAACGTCCAGGCCTGGGCTCGGGAGCTTCGCTACGCGCACGCGGGGCGGCTCGCGCGCGCCCTCGCGGCGGAGATCGCCGCTGGCCACACGGCCACCGATCAGGTCGAGACGATCCTGTACAGGCTCGCGTCATCGCCGAGCCGGCGCGCGCTGCTCGGGATGCGTGAGCGCGACGGCGGGGACCCACCCCTGATCCGGCCGCTGCTGGGCGTCACGCGTGCCCAGACCGCCGCCCACTGCGAGGCCAGGGGCCTGGCCTGGGTGGAGGACGAGTCCAACCGGAGCGACGCATACGCGCGCGGCCGGGTCCGCGGCGGCCTGGTGCCGGCCCTGGCCGCGGTGCACCCGGCCGCGGAGGCGAACGTGCTCACGCTGGCCGAGATCCTGCGCGGGGAGTCCGAGGTACTCGACGAGCTGGTCGACGAAGCGCTCGAGGGACGGCAGGAAATTGAGCTGTCGCGGCTGCGCTCGCTGTCGCCGGCGCTGCGGCGGCTGGTCGTCCAGCGGCTCGCCGACGCCGCCGCCCGCGGCCCCGCGGCCGGCGTCGCCCGGCGCGCCGACGAGATCGCCGCGCTGCGCGAGGGCGGCATGCTTGACGTGGGGCGCGGCGTGCGGGCGGGCGTCCGGGGAGGCTGGGTGCGGTTCGGCCGCACACCCGAGGGTTTGCGGCGGCCGCGGTCGCCGGCCGGCGACGAGAGCCACGAGGGCGGGCGTCAGCCCGCCCCCTTAAAATCGAATCGGTGAGCGGCGATCCAGCGATCGGGGAGATCCTCGTCCCCGCCGACGCGCTCACGGCGCGGGTCGCCGAGCTGGCGACCGAGGTCTCGCGTGACTACGCGGGTCGGGACCTGCTTCTGATCGGGGTGCTCAAGGGGGCGATGTTCTTCCTCTCGGATCTGATGCGCCGGCTCGACGTCCCCGCCCAGGTCGACTTCATGGCCGTCGCCTCCTACGGCTCGGCGACCCGCTCGTCCGGAGTGGTGCGAATCCTCAAGGACCTCGACGCGCCGATCGAGGGGCGCGACGTGCTGATCGTCGAGGACATCGTCGACTCGGGCCTGACGCTCCAGTACCTGCTGCGAAACCTCGCCGGTCGCAACCCGGCCTCGCTGGAGGTGTGCGCCCTGCTGATCAAGCCCGAGCGGCGCAAGGTGGACCTGCGCACGCGCTACGTGGGCTTCGAGATCCCAGACCGGTTCGTGATCGGCTACGGGCTCGATCACGGCGAGAGGTATCGCAACCTCCCTTACGTCGCGGCCCTGCGTGAGTAAGAGAACCCTTCAGGGGGCCGATTTGACCGGTGCTACGCTTGCTGATTCCACGGCAGATCGGGTCAGGGACCAGATGCCGGGAAAGTGCAGGGATTGAGCCAATGAGCCGGTTTTTCAAGAGCGCCGCGTTTCCGATCCTCATCGTGGTCGTGCTGGCGTTCTTCGCCCAGAAGCTGATCGGCAGCTCCTCCGGCGGGCCCAGCTACTCGTTCGGCAACCTGCTGACCCAGCTTCAGAGCCACCAGGTGCGGTCGCTGAGCCTCAACCAGAAGTCCAACGCCGCCGACGTGACGCTGGCCAACGGCCAGAAGTACTCCGTCGGCTACCCGGACTCCTACGCGCCGACGCTGATCGCGATGGCGCAGAAGGACGTCGCGGCCAGCAACTTCAACGTCCAGGACAAGTCGTCGAACGGCTGGCTCTCGCTGCTGACCTACATCCTGCCGTTCGTCATCTTCATCGGATTCTGGATCTTCCTGATGAACCAGGTCCAGGGTGGCGGCTCGAAGGTCATGTCCTTCGGCAAGTCGAGGGCGAAGCGAATGTCCGTGGACTCGCCCAAGATCACCTTCCGCGACGTGGCCGGGGTCGACGAGGCGGTCGAGGAGCTGCACGAGATCAAGGAGTTCCTGGAGAACCCGAAGAAGTTCCAGGCGCTCGGCGCCAGGATCCCCAAGGGCGTGCTGCTGTACGGGCCGCCGGGGACCGGCAAGACCCTGCTCGCGCGCGCCGTCGCGGGCGAGGCCGGCGTGCCGTTCTTCTCGATCTCCGGGTCTGACTTCGTCGAGATGTTCGTCGGCGTCGGCGCCTCTCGGGTGCGCGACCTGTTCGAGCAGGCCAAGCAGAACTCGCCGTGCATCATCTTCATGGACGAGATCGACGCGGTCGGACGTCACCGCGGCGCCGGCCTCGGCGGCGGCCACGACGAGCGTGAGCAGACGCTCAACCAGCTTCTGGTGGAGATGGACGGCTTCGAGATGAAGGACAACATCATCCTGATCGCCGCCACCAACCGCCCCGACATCCTGGACCCGGCGCTGCTGCGCCCGGGCCGCTTCGACCGGCAGATCGTCGTCGACCGGCCGGATCGCAGCGGGCGCAAGAAGATCCTGGAGGTCCACACGCGCGGCAAGCCGCTCGCGCGGGAGATCGACGTCGACGCGCTGGCGGGCCAGACGCCGGGCTTCACGGGCGCCGACCTCTCCAACCTCGTCAACGAGGCGGCGCTGCTCGCCGCCCGCAGCGGCAAGCGTGAGATCACCCAGCTGGAGCTGGAGGAGGGGATCATGCGCGTGATCGCGGGCCCCGAGAAGAAGACGCGCGTGATGTCGACCAAGGAGCGGCGGATCACCGCCTATCACGAGATGGGGCATGCGATCGTCGGCCACTTCCTGCCCAACTCGGACCCGATTCACAAGATCTCGGTCATCTCCCGCGGTCAGGCGCTCGGTTACACGATCTCGCTGCCCGGCGAGGACAAGTTCCTGACCACGCGGGCGGAGCTCCAGGACACGATGGCGATGACGCTCGGCGGCAGGGCCGCGGAAGAGATCTGCTTCGGCGAGATCACGACCGGCGCCTCAAACGACCTGGAGAAGGTGACCGCTACAGCGAAGCAAATGGTTATGCGCTTCGGGATGTCGGAGAAGCTCGGCCCGCGCGTGTTCGGGCACGACCACGGCCAGCCGTTCCTCGGGCGCGAGTTCTCCTCCGAGCCCGACTACTCCGACGAGATCGCGCGGGAGATCGACGACGAGATCCGGCGGATCGTCGAGAACGCGCACGTGCAGGCCAAGACGATCCTCAACGACAAGCGGGGCGCGCTGGAGAAGCTGTCGGAGATCCTGCTGAAGCGGGAGACGATCGAGAAGGAGCAGTTCGAGCTGCTGCTGGCCGGCAGGACCGAGGAGGAGGTCTTCGGGGCCGAGGCGCCCGCGCCGCCCGAGCTGCCGACCGCCCCGCCGCCCGCGCTTGAGCGGGCTCCACGGCCGGACATCACACGCCCGCCGCTGCGGCCCGGCCTGGCCGGCGGCGCCGCCGAGTAGCCGGGCAGGGGCGCCCGCCGGGCAGCCGGGCAGGGGCGCCCGCCGGGCAGCCGGGCAGGGGCGCCTGTCCGGCCGGGCGGTGGGCCGGTCCGATTTCGGCACCGACTCGGCACGAACGCCACCCACTTTCGACGGCCCCTCTGGCAGCGTTTGAGGGGTGGACGCGGACTCGGGCGACAATGGCGACGCCAGAGGTGGCGAATGTCGCCAGAGTGGAGGCGAGGCCGGGTCGGCCGAGCTGGCGGCGCGGCAGCTCGGGGTGGTCTCCCGGGAGCAGCTGCGCGAGCTCGGCTTCAGCGACCGCCAGGTCCAGCTGCGGGTCGAGCACCGGCGCCTGCACCGCGTCCATCACAACGTCTACGCCGTCGGCCACCGCCGGCTGACGTCGCGGGCGCAGCTGGTTGCCGCCCTGCTCAGCGCCGGCGCGCGCGCGTTCCTCAGCCACCGCACGGCGGCGGCCGTGTGGGGGCTGCGCGCGACGATCGACGTCCGCCGCATCGAAGTGACGATCCCCGGCGCCGGAGGACGGCGCAGGGCGACCGGCCTCACCGTTCACCGGTGCGCGCGCGAGCCTGAGCCGGCCGACGTGCGTGACCGCGACGGTCTGCGGGTCAGCTCCGTCCTGAGGCTGCTGATCGAGCTGGCGGACAGGGAGCGGCGTCCCGAGCTGGACAGGCTGATCACGGTCGCCGTGCGGAGGCGGCTGCTGCGACTCGACGCCGCCGACGGCCGCGCGGAGGTCGAGGCGGCGCTGGCGCGCCACGCCAGGCGACCGGGGCTCGGGCGGCTCAGGCAGGCGCTCGCCGGCTACACGCGGCCCGACAGCAGCCGCTCAGGGCTCGAGCGAGACTTCGACGATCTCCCGCGACGCCACCCGGAGATCCCGCAGCCGCGGCGAAACGTCCGGCTGGGCGTCTGGGAGATCGACCGCTGGTGGCCCGATCACCGCCTCGTGGTGGAGCCAGACGGTCGGCCCTACCACGTCGCGGTCGCCGACATGGAGCGCGACCGCATCAAGAACGCCGAGCTCCAGAAGCTCGGCCTCACGCCGCTGCGGTTCACCGATCTGCGGATGCAGCACGACCGGGCTGGGATCCTCGCGGACCTCCGCCACTTCCTGGGCGTGTAGCGGAGCGGCCGGGGCAGCGAGGTCAGTCGCTGAACGTCCCGGGCGCTCCCGTCAGGGGCGGCGTCAGCCCCTGGGCGCGGCATTCGGCCAGCCCGTGCGCCAGCACGGGCATCGCGGCCAGCCGCGGCGGCTGCCTGAAGGCCGGCCTGGAGAAGTCGAAGTAGTCGGTCATCGGGTGCGCGTTGGCGTCCCTGAAGGTCATCGCGGGAAGGTTCCACTTGCGCTCGATGAAGGCGGTCAGGGAGGTGTGATCCTGGACGACGTCGGAGACGTAGCCCGGCCTCGCCCAGGGCGAGACGGCGAGCAGCGGCACGCGGAAGCCGTAGCGGTCGAAGCCGCCGGGGGTGAGCGGCGGGCCGCCCGGGCCGGGGATCGGCGCGATCGAGTCAGGCCTGATCGCGACCGGCGGCGGAACGTGGTCGTAGTAGCCGCCGTGCTCGTCCCAGGTGACGAACAGCGCGGTGGCGTCCCACGTCGGCGCGCGCATCAGCGCGTGCACCACCCTGGCGATGAAGCGCTCACCGAGCTGGATGTCCTGCGGGTTCTCCTCCGAGGTCGTGCCGAAGTTCGGGCACACGTAGCTGAAGTGCGGCAGGCGGCCGGCGGCTGCGTCGGCATAGAAGCTCGGGATCGTCCGGATCCGCGGCGCGCGCGCGGGCGTGAAGAAGCCCGGGACGATCGCCGGGCTGAACGCGTCCTCGTAGTAGACGCGCCACGAGATCCGGTGGTCGTCGAGACGATCGAAGATCGTCCCGTTGGCGGCCGGGAGCTGGGCGCTCTGGTGCAGATCGGTGACCACCAGGCCCGATGAGGTGCCGCAGAAGAAGTAGCGGAGGTTCGGGTAGGTCTGAGCCATCGCCGAGCAGAAGTAGCGCTGACCGATCGGGAAGTGGCGCGCCAGCGAGTAGGTGAACGGAAGATCCCGCTCGTCCCAGAAGCGCATCGCGATCGGCCCGCTGGCCCGAACGAAGCCGTCGTTGCGCCCCTGGTCCCACGCCTCGTGCGAGGCGTTCCAGGTCTGCATCGGCTCGCCGTCCAGCTGGCATGGGGAGCCTGCGGGCGCCGCGATCACCGGGCGCCCGGCGGCGTCCGGGTTGGAGTTGACCGGACGTCCGCGCCGCAGCCTGAAGCCGTCGACGCCCTGATGGCCCGGCACGCGCGCCGGAACCATCCCCAGGAGGTTGTCGAACGAGTGGTTCTCCATGATCAGCACCACGACGTGCTCGATCTGCGGCATCGACGGATGGCCGGGTGGCAGGTGCGGAAACGGGAGGCTGTCCGGGCGCCTCAGCCCGGCCGCACTGGCCAGGTTCTCCCCGCGCACCGGCCGGGCCCAGGCTGGAACACGGCCGAACGCGATCGCGGCGGCGCCCGCCCCGGCGGCCGCGATCGCGGCCCTGCGGGTCATCGTCCCGGCGGCGGTGTCGGCTCGTGCGCTCGCGTCCACGCGCGCGAGGTATATCGCAGTAACGTGAGGGGCGTGAGCGACTCGAGACACCGTGGGATCGGAGCCACCCTGCTGGCCATCACCCGGCTGTGGCTTCCGCTGGCGATCGCCGCCGCGGGAGTGGTGCTGATCGTGCTCGGCCACGGCAGCTACTCCAGCGTCGTCGCCAGCGCCAGGTCGCTGGAATCTGCCGCCGGAGTCGCCCTCCTGATCGTTGCGCTGATGGTGTGGATGATCAACTGGCTGTTCAGGCTCAGCCTGCGCAGCAACGCCGAGCGCGACGAGGAGGAGGCCGCGCGCGAGCACTTCTCGGCCACCGGGCGCTGGCCCGACGAGGAGTAGACGGCAGTGGACGCTGAGGGTCGCGGCGAGCGGAAACGGTCGCCGGCACCTGTGGCCGGCCCGGCGACCGGTTCGCAGCCCCGCCCGGCGGGCGCATCGGAGCCCGGCTCGGCGACCGGTTCGCAGCCCGGCCCGGCGACCGGCGGCGGCGGGGAGCGCGACTTCACGGTCATGGGGATCGTCAACGTCACCCCGGACTCGTTCTCCGACGGCGGGCGCTATGTCGACTCGGAGGCGGCCATCGCTCACGGCCTGGAGCTCGAGGCGCAGGGCGCGGCGATCCTCGACGTCGGCGGCGAGTCGACCAGGCCCGGCGCCATGCCGGTCTCAGAGGAGGAGGAGCGGGCGCGAGTGGTGCCGGTGATCGAGGGCCTGCGCGCCGCGGGAGCGCGGGCGCGAATCTCGATCGACACCTCCAAGGCATCGGTCGCGGAGGCGGCGATCGCGGCGGGCGCGACGATCGTCAACGACGTCACCGCGCTGCGCGGCGACCCGCGGATGGCGGCGGTCGTGGCCGCATCGGGCGCCGACTGCTGCCTGATGCACATGCTCGGCGAGCCGCGCACGATGCAGCGCGACCCGCGCTACCGGGAGGTGGTCGCGGACGTGGCGGAGTTCCTGGTGGAGCGCCTCCAGCATGCTGTCGCCTGCGGCATCGAGGAGCGGCGGGTGATGCTCGACCCGGGGATCGGGTTCGGGAAGACCGACGCCCACAACCTCCAGCTCCTGGCGCGGCTGAGGGAGCTTGCCGAGATCGGGCCGCCGCTGGTGATCGGCACCAGCCGCAAGTCCTTCCTGGGACGGATCACGGGCCGCGAGGTCGGCGACCGACTCGCCGCGACGATCGCCACCAACGTGCTCGCCTACGAGCGCGGCGCGCGGATCTTCCGCGTCCACGACGTCCTTCCGGTCCACGACGCGTTGACGATCGCGGCTGCTACGGTCCTTGCGCCATGGCAGAGCACGACGCAGACGACGAGTACGACGACGCGGACGAGGTAGACGAGGACGAGGAGGAGGAGGCCACCGAGCCCGAGGTCACGATCGAGGTCTCGGGGCTGTCGCTGTTCACCCACGTCGGGGTGACCGCCGCGGAGCGGGAGGTGGGCCAGCGGCTGCTGGTCGACATGAGGCTGGACATCGGGGAGTGCGACGCGACCCTAACCGACCGCATCGAGGACACGGTCGACTACGGCGCGGTCTGCGAGACCGCCAACCTCGTCGCCCAGCAGCGCTCCTACAAGACGCTTGAGCGCCTGTGCACGGCGATCGCCGACCGCCTGCTGGAGCTCTACGAGGCGCATGCCGTGTGGGTCAAGGCGGCCAAGCCCGAGCCGCCGCTGCCGCTGCCGGTCTCCGAGGTGTCCGTCGAGGTCTGGCGCGAGGCCGGCGGTTGAGCGGGCCCGCCGGGGCCCTGGTCGGCTATCTCGGGCTCGGCTCCAACATCGGCGAGCGGCGCGCGCACATGGAGTCTGCGGTCGCGGCGCTTGCGCCACACGGCGTGGAGGTCATCGCCAGCTCCTCGGTCTACGAGACCGAGCCTGTCGGCCTGGTGCTCGACCAGCCGGACTTCCTCAACGCGTGCCTGCGGGTCCGAACCGAGCTCGGCCCCGAGCAGCTGCTCGACGCCTGCAAGGCGGCGGAGCGAGAGGTCGGGCGCGAGGCCGGCGGGCCGCGGCACGGCCCCCGGGTGATCGACGTCGATCTGCTCCTGCTCGGCGACCTGAGCTACAGCTCGCCGCGGCTGACGCTTCCGCACCCGGAGGTCAGCTCGCGTCGCTTCGTGCTCGTGCCGCTGCTGGAGCTCGCGCCCGAGCTGTCGCTTCCGTCCGGCGAGCGCCTCGCCGCGCGGCTGACCGCGCTGGGGCCCGGCCAGTCTGTGCGCCCCGCCGGGCCGCCGCTGGTGTAATTGCGCCCCATGCTCCTGGTCGTCGACGTCGGCAACACCCAGACCCACTTCGGCGTCTACCCGGACCACGACGCCGAGATCCATCAGCACTGGCGGTTCGCGACCGTTCGCGAGTCCACGCGTGACGAGCTCGGCGCGGCGCTCTCGAACCTGCTCGCGCTGCGCGGGCTGGAGCTGGGCGACATCGATCGCTCGATCGTGTCCTCCACCGTGCCCCAGCTGTCGGAGGAGTGGACCGAGATGGCGCGCCGGTACCTGGAGCACGAGATGCTGCTCGTGGGCCCCACGCTGCGCACCGGGATGCCGATTCGAACCGACAACCCGCGGGAGGTGGGCGCCGATCGCCTGGTCAACTCGGTCGCCGCGTTCGCGCGCTTCGGTGGCGGCTGCATCGTGGTCGACTTCGGCACCGCGATCACCTACGACGTCGTGTCGGACTCCGGCGAGTACCTGGGGGGGATCATCACGCCCGGCGCGGAGATCTCCCTCGACGCGCTGTACGAGCGGGCGGCGAAGCTGCCCAAGGTCGAGATCGCCGAGCCCCGCGCGCTGATCGGCAAGTCGACGGTCGACGCGATCCGGTCGGGGATCGCATACGGGTTCGCCGGCCAGGTCGAGGGGATCGTGCGGCGGCTGCGCGCCCAGCTGGGGGCTGACACGCCGACGATCGCCACCGGAGGGCTTGCGCGGGCGGTGGTGCCGTTCGTGCGGGAGATGATCGATGAGGTCGACGACCTGCTGACGCTCACCGGGCTGCGCCTGATCTGGGAGCGCAACGCCGGGTAGGCGGCGCCGCTGCGGAGCGGAGGCCGCCCGGGCGGGACGGCTCGGGTCGGCGCCGCTGCGGAGCGGAGGCCGCCCGGGGGCGGGACGGCTCGGGTCGGCGCCGGGCGGGACGCGCTCAGAGCGGCGGCAGCGGGACGTCCGGGGTGCGTGCGACCGCCGCCGCCATCATCAGTAGCGGCAGCCCTCGGCGGTCGTCGGGGTCTGCCGCCGTCGCCTCCTCGTGCAGGTCCAGCAGCGCGCGGATCGCCGCGAACACGGGCGCGTCGTCGATCTCGTCGGGCACGTCGCACGCCTGGCGCGCGAGCGCCAGCATCTCCGGCCCGTTCTGGCCTCCGCGGATCGTCAGGATCGTCCCGAGCAGGACGTAGCCGGCGACGCGGTCCAGCAGCAGGTGAGGCGGACGTTCGCGCTCGCCGACCGCCGGCCCGGCCCCTTCAAGCGGCTCGCCGGCCGCGATCCGCAGCGACTGCCCGGACGCGATCGACCGGATCTGCGCGGGCGACAGACCGGCCTGCAGCGCGTAGCGCAGCTGCGACGTCGACGAGCCCACCGGGTTTCCGTAGGGCGCGTCGGAGGCGAACAGGATCTGCCCAGGCGGGACGAGCGAGAACAGCGACAGCATGTCGGCCGGGATCCACCAGGACGTGTCGAACATCAGGTTCGGATGGTCGGCGGCGACGCGCCAGATCCACGACAGGTCGCAGACGGCGGCGTGGGCGAGGATGAGCCGCGCCCTCGGGAAGTCGGCCGCGAGCCCCACCGCGTGCGCGCCGAGCGCCGGGATCCCGCGTCCGGCGTGGATCAGGATCGGCAGCTCGCGCTCGTGGGCGAGCGCGGCAAGCCTGCGGACGTCAGGATGGTCGAGCGTGAACTGCTCGGCGCGCGGGTGCAGCTTGATCCCCCGGGCGCCCGCGGCCAGCGCGCGCTCCGCCTCGGCGACCGCGCCGCCGCCGTTCGGGCTCACCCGGCAGAACGGCACGAGGACGCCCCCGGAGCGCTCCGCGGCCTCGATCACCATGTCGTTGGCGGGCGGGTAGCCCCCGGGCTCGTGCATCGGGAACACGAACGCGCCGCGCGCGCTCGCCTCCCGCAGCAGCGCGAGCAGCTGCTCAGGCTCCTGCTTGAAGCCGTCCGGGTCGTTGCGGCCCAGGTGGGTGTGGGCGTCGAACAGCTCCAGGCCCGGAACCTGCTCGTGCAGCGATCGCCTCCACGGCTCGAGCGCGGCGAGTGCGTCCATGGGGGGATTCCTACCATGAACGGACGATGCCGGCCGTCGAAGTCCGCCGTCTCACCGAGCCCTGGACGCTGGGAGGCGTCGAGATCCCCAATCGCGTCGCCCTGGCGCCGCTGGCCGGGATCGGCAACTGGTTCGTCCGCCTGCAGGCGCGCCGCCATGGCGCGGGCCTGGTCGTATCCGAGATGGTGTCGAGCTTCGCGATACACCACCGCAACACGCGCACATGCACGGAGCTGCTGCGGATCCATCCCGACGAGCACCCCGTGTCGGTGCAGCTTTTCGGGCACGATCCCGACGTGATGGAGTCCGCCGCGGAGCGCGTCGCGGCGGCCGGCGCGGACCTGATCGACATCAACATGGGCTGCCCGGTGCCCAAGGTCTGCAAGACCGGCTCCGGCGCGGCGCTGCTCGCCGACCCCGACCGCGCGGTCGCGGTCGCACGCGCGGCGGGACGCGGCAGCGGCCTGCCGGTCACGGTCAAGCTCCGCTCGGGCGCGCGGCCGGGCGAGCTCGGCGGGATCCGCGTCGCGCGGCGGCTGGCGGAGGAGGGGGTGGTGGCCGGGATCTGCCTGCACCCGCGACACGCCTCGCAGCGCCACAGCGGGCGCCCCGACTACGACCTCGCGCGCGAGCTCGTTGAGGATCTGCCGGTGCCGGTCGTCATCTCCGGCGGGCTGCGCACCGCCGAGCTTGCGCGGGCCGCGTTCGAGCGGACGGGCGCTGCCGGCGTGGCCCTGGCACGCGGCTCGCTGGGCAACCCGTGGCTGTTCGCCCAGGTGCTCGGCGAGCGCGACGACGACCCCGGCCGCGAGGAGGTCCTGGCCGAGCTCGACTGGCTGATCGACCGGGCCGCGGAGCATCTGGGCCGGGAGCGAGCGGCTCGCTATCTGCGCAAGTTCTACCCGTGGTACCTGACGCGGCTCGGCGGCGACCGGTCCCTGCAGGACGCGCTGCAGCGCGCGGACACGCTGGAGCGCGCGCGCGACCTGCTCGGGCTGTCGTAGCGTCCGGCGCGGCGGAGCGACCCCGGTCTGGCGGGGGGCCGTGCTCGCTGCTCCCGCACGCGCCCCCGTCCGGGCGGATGGGGGCGCTGTCTATACTCATGCGCCCACGCGCACGGACCGCGCTGGCAATCCCGCCGCGAGCGGGGTTTTTTGCAGGCCGCAAACGCTCTTCGACCCAGTTCTCGATCGTAATGCCAAAGGACGTCATCCTCACCCAGGAGGGACTTGCCAACCTCAAGGCGGAGCTTGAGCAGCTGTCGACCGTGCGCCGTCGCGAGGTCGCAGCACGGATCAAGGAGGCGCGCGAGTTCGGCGACATCTCCGAGAACGCCGAGTACGACGACGCCAAGAACGAGCAGGCGATGCTCGAGGCGCGGATCGCGGCGCTGGAGGAGAAGCTGCGCTCGGCCACGGTCGTCGACGCCTCGGACATCGGCACCGACGTGGTCAGGGTCGGCTCGGTCGTCCACGTCAAGGACGAGGCCGGCAAGGCGAACCGGTACACGATCGTCGGCTCGGCCGAGGCCAAGCCGGCAGAGGCCAAGCTCTCCAACGAGTCGCCGGTCGGCAAGGCGCTGATCGGGCGCAGGCGGGGCGATGAGGTCACGGTGATCACGCCGCGCGGCGAGCGCCGCCTGCAGATCACCAAGATCGAAGTCGGCGTCTAGGCCGGGACGGCGGTGATCGCCCGTGGCTGAGCGGGCCGGGAGCCCCGACTCGGACGTCCTGGGGGATCGCAGGCGCAAGCTGGAGGCGCTGCGCGCCGCGGGGATCGAGCCCTTCCCGCACGAGTTCGACGGCGTCGAGCCGATCGCGTCGGTGCGCGAATCGCACGCGGACCTCGCTGCCGGCGAGGAGACCGAGGCGACCCACCGGGTCGCCGGACGGCTGGCCGCCCGCCGCGGGCAGGGGAAGATGGCGTTCCTGGACATCGAGGACCGCTCCGGGCGGATCCAGATCCAGGCCCGGTCCGACGTGCTCGGCACCGAGCAGATGGATCGGCTGCTGGCGCTCGATCTGGGCGACCTGATCGGCGTCGACGGGACCGCGTTCGTGTCCCGGCGGGGCGAGCTGACGCTGCGAGTCGACGGCTTCCGGATCCTCGCCAAGTCGCTGCGCCCGCCGCCCGACAAGCACCACGGGCTGACGGACGTCGAGACCCGGCATCGCCACCGCGAGCTTGACCTGATCGCCAACCCCGAGACGCGGCGGCTGTTCGTGACGCGCGCGCGGGTCATCTCGACGGTCCGCCGCTTCCTGGACGACGCGGGGTACGTGGAGGTCGAGACTCCGATCCTGCAGCCGCTGTACGGCGGCGCCATGGCGCGCCCGTTCACCACGCACCACAACGCCCTGGACCGTGACATGTACCTGCGGATCGCCACCGAGCTGTACCTCAAGCGGCTGATCGTCGGCGGCCTCGAGCGCGTCTACGAGCTGGGCAAGAACTTCCGCAACGAGGGCGTCGACACGACCCACAACCCGGAGTTCACGGTGCTCGAGTTCTACGAGGCCTACGCCGACTACCTGGACATCGCGGACCGCTGCGAGCGGCTCGTGTGGGCGGTGGCGCAGGCGGTCGGCTACGAGGGCGAGCTGGACTTCCAGCCCCCGTGGCGACGCGAGCTGCTCGTCGATGCGATCCGGGACCGGACCGGGATCGACATCGTGGAGGTGCGGGATCGCGAGGAGCTGGCCGGGCGGATGCGCGCGCTGGGCCTGGCGGCCGGCGACGAGGACACCTGGCCGCAGCTGGTCGACGAGCTGGTCTCCAAGCGCGTCGAGCCGGAGCTCGTCCAGCCGACCTTCCTGCTCGACTATCCGGTCGAGGTCTCGCCGCTGGCCAAGCGCCATCGATCCGCCCCCGGGCTCGTGGAGCGCTTCGAGGCGTTCGCGAGCGGGATGGAGATCGCCAACGCGTTCACCGAGCTGAACGACCCCGATGAGCAGCGCCGGCGGTTCGAGGAGCAGCGCCGCTACGCGGCCGCCGGCGACGAGGAGGCGCAGCCATACGACGAGTCGTTCGTGCGCGCGCTGGAGCAGGGGATGCCGCCGACGGGCGGGATCGGGATCGGGATCGACAGGCTCGTGATGCTGATGACCGGTGCCCGGTCGATCCGCGAGGTGGTCCTGTTCCCGGCGCTGCGCAGTTGAGGGGCAGCGCCCGGGACGGCCGTGCCCGGGCCGCGGGCGCGCGATGAGCCGTCGCGCGTGGGCGGCGTTCGCCGTCATGTCGATCGTGTGGGGCGGTGCCTTCCTGCTGATCAAGATCGCGATCGACGGCGGGATGACGCCGGTCGACGTCGCCTGGCTGCGGATCGCGTCGGCGGCCGCGATCCTGGCGGCGCTCGCCTGGCGCCCCGGCGCGCTCGCGTCGATGCGCGGGCGCTGGCGCTGGATCGGCGCCCATGCGGTGGCCGGGATGGCGCTGCCGCTCCCTCTGATCGCCCTCGGCGAGGTCCACGTGGCGTCCTCGCTGGCCGCGATCATCGTCGCGTCGGTGCCGCTGCTGGTGACGGTCCTCTCGCTGCGCTTCGATCCCTCCGAGCGGCCCACGCGGATGCGCGCGGTCGGGCTCGGGATCGGCTTCGTCGGCGTGATCGCCCTGGTCGGGATCGACGTCTCCGGCAGCGCTGCGGAGGCGCTCGGAGCGCTGTCCGTGTTCGGTGGAACGTGTGGCTACGCGGTGGCTCCGATCCTCGTCAAGCTGGGCATGGACGGGATCGACCCCAGGATCGCGATGGGAGCGAGCCTGGTGCTGGCCGCCGCGCTGCTGGCGCCGGCGGCGATCCTCGACCTGCCCCCCCGGATGCCCACCGCGGGCGCGTTCGCGGCGGTCGCCGCACTCGGCGCCCTCTGCACCGCGCTCGCCTACGTCGTCTACATGGTGCTTGTGCGCGAGGCCGGCACCGGCCGCGCGACGATCGTCACCTACATCAACCCGCTGGTCGCGGTGATCCTCGGCGTGACCCTGCTCGGAGAGCGACCGGGTCTGCTCGCGCTCGGCGGCCTGGTGGCGATCCTGGGCGGCTCGTGGCTGGCGACCGGGGGACGCCTGTCGAGGGCGAGGGAGCGGGCGGCGCGCGCACCGGATGCCCCCTCGGGTCGCTCACGACGGCTGTTAGACTGAGCCATGGCCCGCAAGAAACGACCGTCGGCGTTCATACATTCGGCCAGAGGTGCCGAATATATTGGGCGACGCGGACTCTTTGCGTCCCCGCAGCCGTACGAGTGAAAGACGCTCTGGCAGCGCAGGAGAGCAAGCAAGCCACACCCCAGACCACTTCTCGACCTACTCCTCGCAAGGCACAGCCAACCACTCTTAGGAAGCACCATGTTTGAGCGATTCACAGAGCGCGCCCGCCAGGTCGTCGTCCTGGCACAGGAAGAGGCGCGGACTCTGAAGCACAACTACATCGGCACCGAGCACATCCTGCTCGGCCTGCTCCGCGAGGAGGAGGGGCTCGCGGCCCGCGTGCTGGAGTCGCTCGACATCACCGTTGAGCGCGTGCGCGCGCAGGTCGTGCGCATCGTCGGCTCCGGCGAGGAGGTCACCTCCGGCCAGATCCCGTTCACGCCGCGCGCCAAGAAGGTGCTGGAGCTGGCGCTGCGCGAGGCGCTGAGCCTCGGTCACAACTACATCGGCACCGAGCACATCCTGCTCGGGCTGGTGCGGGAGAACGAGGGCGTCGCCGCGCGGATCCTGCTCGACTTCGACGCCGATTCGGAGAAGATCCGCAACGAGGTGATCCGGATGCTCTCCGGTCCCGGCAGCCGCCGTGGCGGCGCCGCGGCCGCAGGCGCCGGCGCCGCGGCCGGCGCCGAGGGCAAGAAGTCCTCCAAGCTGCTGGACCAGTTCGGTCGCAACCTGACCAAGCTCGCCGCCGAGGGCAAGCTGGACCCGGTCGTCGGACGTGAGACCGAGATCGAGCGGATCATGCAGATCCTCTCCCGGCGCACCAAGAACAACCCGGTCCTGGTCGGCGAGCCGGGGGTCGGCAAGACCGCGGTCGTCGAGGGGCTGGCGCAGCGGATCACCAACTCCGACGTGCCCGAGCTGCTGAAGGGCAAGCAGATCTACACGCTTGACCTGGCGGCCCTGGTCGCGGGCTCCAAGTACCGCGGCGAGTTCGAGGAGCGCCTCAAGAAGGTGATGAAGGAGATCACCCAGCGCGGCGACATCATCCTGTTCATCGACGAGCTTCACAACCTCGTCGGCGCCGGTGCGGCCGAGGGCGCGATCGATGCCGCCTCGATCCTCAAGCCGGCGCTGGCGCGCGGCGAGCTGCAGACGGTCGGCGCGACCACGCTTGAGGAGTACCGCAAGTACCTGGAGCGCGACTCCGCGCTCGAGCGCCGCTTCCAGAAGATCACCGTCGACCAGCCCTCCAAGGAGGAGACCGTCCAGATCCTCAAGGGCCTCCGCGACCGCTACGAGTCCCACCACAAGGTCAACATCACCGACGAGGCGCTGGAGGCGGCGGCCGACCTGGCCGATCGCTACATCTCCGACCGGTTCCTGCCCGACAAGGCGATCGACCTGATCGACGAGGCCGCGTCGCGCATGCGGATCAAGTCGATGACCTCCCCGCCCGTCTACCGCGAGCTCGAGGACGAGATCGAGGAGACGCGGCGCGCCAAGGAGGAGGCGATCGAGTCCCAGGAGTTCGAGAAGGCCGCCAACCTGCGCGACAAGGAGCGCCGGCTGACGCAGCGCAAGCGCGAGCTCGCGGAGCAGTGGGAGGCCGGCGAGTCGACGGAGCGACCGTCGATCGGCGAGGAGGAGATCGCCGACATCGTCTCGATGTGGACCGGGATCCCGGTGTTCAAGCTGACCGAGGCCGAGACCGCGAAGCTGATGCGCATGGAGGAGGAGCTCCACAAGCGTGTGATCGGCCAGCACCCGGCGATCGAGGTCGTCTCCAAGGCGATCCGGCGCTCGCGGGCGGGCCTCAAGGACCCGAAGCGGCCGACCGGCTCGTTCATCTTCCTGGGCCCGTCGGGCGTCGGCAAGACCGAGCTGGCGCGGACGCTGGCGGAGTTCCTGTTCGGGGACGAGGACACGATGATCCGGATCGACATGTCGGAGTACATGGAGAAGCACGCCGTGTCCCGGCTCGTCGGCTCGCCCCCCGGCTACATCGGCTACGACGAGGGCGGCCAGCTGACGGAGGCGGTTCGCCGCAAGCCGTACAGCGTGCTGCTGCTCGACGAGATCGAGAAGGCCCACCCGGACGTGTTCAACATCCTGCTCCAGATCCTGGAGGACGGGAGGCTGACCGACGCCCAGGGCCGGACCGTCGACTTCCGTCACTGCATCGTGATCATGACCTCGAACATCGGGGCGTCCGAGATCGCTCGCAACACGCCGCTCGGCTTCGCCGTCTCCGACGACGAGACCGGGATCACGTACGACGACATGAAGAACCGGATCATGGGAGAGCTCAAGAAGGTCTTCCGGCCCGAGTTCCTCAACCGGATCGACGACGTGATCGTGTTCCACAAGCTGGCCAAGGACGAGATCAAGGAGATCGTCGACCTGCTCCTGCTTAGGATCCGCGAGTCGATGGCGGAGCGCGAGCTGCAGCTGGAGCTGTCCGAGGAGGCCAAGGACCTGCTGGTCGACAAGGGGTGGGACCCGGCGATGGGCGCCCGGCCGCTGCGCCGCGCGATCCAGCGCTACATCGAGGATCCCCTGGCCGACTTCGTCCTGCGCTCCCAGGTGCCCGCCGGCTCGACGGTGCTCGTCGAGCCCGGGGTGCCCGAGGGTTCCGAGGCCGAGGGCGCGGAGCCGAGCGAGGTCAGGCTGTCGGTTATCGAGCCGGCCCCCAAGCCGACGCCCGTCGGGGTCGGTGCCGAGGGCGGTGTCGGCGAGGAGGCCGACACCCCGGAGGCTCCGGAGCCCGACGCGGGCAGCCCGCAGAGCGAATCCGAGTAGGGACGAGCCGGCCGCGGGGCCGCCGGAGGCCCGCAGAGAGAAGCCGAGCAGGGACGAGCCGGCCGCGGGTCTGCGGCCGGCTCGCGGCGTGACGAGAGTGTGCCGAATCGCATGCTCGGCGCGCTGGCGTCGGGTGCGCCCCGTACGCTGAGCGCAGATCGCCATGCCCCGCCCCGCCTCAGTCTTCGCCTGCTCGGCCTGCGGCCACGAGAGCGCCCGCTGGGCGGGGCGCTGCCCGGCCTGCGGGGAGTGGAACACGCTCGTGGAGCACGTTCGCCCGGCCGGGCGTCCCGACGGGCCCGCGCGCGGGCGTGCTGCCGCGCGCCCGCGCGCCGCGGCGGTCACCCCCGTCGCGCTCGCGGACGTGGAGGCCGTCGAGCACGCGCGGCTGAGCACCGGGATCGGCGAGCTGGACGCGGTGCTCGGCGGCGGGCTCGTGCCCGGCTCGCTGGTGCTGCTCGGCGGCGCTCCGGGGATCGGCAAGTCGACGCTGACGACGATGGCGCTGGCGAACCTCTGCGCCGCGGGTCGACGCACCCTCTACGTCTCGGCGGAGGAGTCGGCCGCCCAGATCCGGCTGCGAGCGCAGCGCCTGGCGGGCGGCGACGCGCTGGCGGTGCCGGTGATCGCCGAGACCGACCTGGACACGGTGCTGGCGACGCTGGAGCAGGAGCGGCCGGAGGTGTGCGTGGTCGACTCGGTCCAGACGCTGCACTGCGCGCAGCTCTCGTCGGCCGCGGGCTCGGTCGCCCAGGTGCGCGAGGTGGCCGCGGAGATCATGCACGTGGCCAAGCGGTGGCGAATGGCCGTGCTGCTCGTCGGCCACGTGACCAAGGAGGGGGCGCTCGCCGGACCGCGCGTGCTGGAGCACCTGGTCGACTGCGTGCTGCAGTTCGAGGGCGAGCGGGAGCGCACCTACCGCACGGTGCGGGCGGTCAAGAATCGGTTCGGCTCGACCAACCAGGCGGGCGTGTTCGAGATGCGCGACGACGGCCTGGTCGAGGTGCTGGACGCCTCGGCGCGATTCGTGGCCGAGGCGACCCGGTCGCCGGGGAGCGTGGTGCTGTGCGCGATGGAGGGCTCGCGGCCGCTGCTGGTCGAGGTCCAGGCGCTGGTGTCAAGCTCGGAGCTCGTGCCGCCGCGCCGGGTCGTCTCAGGCCTGGATCGCAACCGCCTGGCGCTCGTGCTGGCGGTCCTCGGTCGCCACGCCGGGATCGGGCTCGGGGCCGCCGACGTGTTCGTGAACGTGGTTGGCGGCGTCCGGGTCGACGAGCCGGGCGCGGACCTCGCGGTGGCGCTCGCGGTCGCCAGCGCCGGCCGCCGGACAGCCCTGACCGGCGATGGCGGCCGGCCGCTGGCGTGCTTCGGCGAGCTGGGTCTGACGGGCGAGCTGCGGACCGTCGCCCACGCCGACCGCAGGCTGGCGGAGGCGCGCCGCTTCGGCCTGGATCCGGTGATCGCTCCGGAGTCGCACCGGACGCTCCGGGCGGCGCTCGCGGAGTCGCTGTCCCCGCGCGGGGGGTCCCGCGCCGAGCCTGCGCAGGCTGCCTGAGAGGGTCGCCGCGACGGTCCCGAACCACGGATCCAGCCGTGTGCGCGCAGCGCCGGAGAGTCAGCCTGGCGAACGCCGGCGGGGCGGTTCTGGCGGGGCGCGGCGCGACCATGCTGGGGTAACATCACTCTCGAGATGCCGCCGCGTTCCGGGGAAGAGCTCAAAGAGGAGCTCGAGTCTCGACACGAGTCCCGGATCATGAGGGCGCTCGAGATGGTCGCCCCCGGAACGTCGCTGCGGGAGGGGATCGACAACATCGTCGACGCTCGCACCGGTGCCCTGATCGTGATCGGCGTCCCCGATGAGCTGAGCTTCCTGTTCTCCGGCGGGATCAAGCTCGACATCGACTACTCGCCCAGCTTCCTCTACGAGCTGGCCAAGATGGACGGCGCGATCGCGCTCAGCTCAAACGCGACCAAGATCGTCCAGGTCAACGTGCAGCTGACCCCCGACCCGACGATCCTGACCATGGAGACCGGCACCCGCCACCGCACCGCGGAGCGCGTCTCCAAGCAGACCGGGTCGATCGTGATCGCGATCTCCGAGCGTCGCGAGGTCGTCTCGCTCTACGTCGACGGCCTGAAGTACATCCTTGAGGACATCCCGGTCGTGCTCGCAAAGGCCAACCAGGCGCTCGCGACGCTCGACAAGTACCGCAGCCGCCTGGACCAGGTCTCCACGCGCCTGACGGCGCTGGAGTTCGAGGGCGGCGTAACGCTCCACGACGTGCTCACCGTGATCCAGCGCATCGAGCTGGTCACACGGATGGCGGTCGAGATCGAGCGCCACATAGTCGAGCTGGGCACCGAGGGCCGGCTGATCGAGATGCAGCTCGACGAGACGATGGTGGGCGTGGCGGCCGACAAGGCGGCACTGGTCCACGACTATCTGGTGCAGGACACCGACGACAGCTTCGCGGGCGTGCTCGACGCCCTCGCGAGGCTGCCGCATCAGGACCTGCTTGACTTCGGTCGCCTGGCGGAGCTGCTCGGCTACGACCGCAAGCTGAACACGCTGGACTACCCGGTCTCCCCCCGGGGCTTCCGGATCCTGGGCAAGATCCCGCGCCTGCCGCGTCTGGTCGTGCAGCGGATCGTGTCCGAGTTCGGGGGGCTCGAGGAGCTGCTCGCCGCATCCGACGGCGAGCTCGAGACGGTCGACGGCGTCGGCGGCATCAGGGCAAAGGACATCCGGGAGGGACTTCGCCGCCAGCAGGAGATCAACCTTGTCGATCGCTACCTGCAGACGTAGGAAAGCGGCGAGCGGGTGGCCTGCCCGCCTCGCCATTACCTAGGAGGAAATCATCACAGAGCTAACGGAAGAGCAGCTGGATGCGCTGGAGTCGATGCAGACAACGCAGATCGAGTTCGAGATCGGCGACAGCGTCGTCTACCCGCACCACGGCGCAGGGAAGGTGCTGCGCAAGGAGGTCAGGGAGATCCTCGGCGAGTCTCGCGAGTATCTGACGATCAAGATCCTCCACAACGACATGACCGTGATGGTCCCGACCGAGAACGCGGCGCTCGCCGGCCTGCGGCGCGTGATCGACGAGGAGACCGTCCAGAAGGTCATGGCGGTTCTCTCGGACGAGTGCTCCGAGATGCCCAAGAACTGGAACCGGCGCTTCAAGCACAACCGGGACAAGATCAAGACGGGCGACATCTACGAGCTCGCCGAGGTGGTCCGCAACCTGGCGATCCGCGAGGCTGAGAAGGGCCTCTCGACAGGCGAGAAGCAGATGTACACCCGCGCCAAGAAGATCCTCGCGTCCGAGCTGATGTACGCGCTGGGAATGGACGAGGAGCAGGTGGAGGAGCACCTCCACGGCCTGCTCACGGGGTCCGGCGCCGGGGCTTCGAACGTCGCCGTTCGCGCCGCCGGCGCGAAGGCGAACGCCGGACGGTCAAGCGCCGCCGGGCGGGCGGGCGCCGCGCGGTCAGGTGCAGGTGGCGCACCCGCCGAGGCCGATGACCTCGAGGACGCGTTCGGTGGCAACGCCGATTTCGACGCCGACGAGGAGCTCGATCCGGACGACGAGCTGGCGGTGGCGGCCGACTAGGGTCGGCTCAGCAGCCGATGGCGGTCGCGCTGATCGTGGCCGCGGGACGTGGCGAGCGCCTTGGGTCCGGCCGGCCCAAGGCGCTCGTCCCGCTCTGCGGGAGGCCGATGCTGGAGTGGAGCGTTGACGAGCTGAGGCGGGTGGGCAGCGTGACCCGGATCGCGGTCGCGCTGCCGGCCGATCGGCTCGACGCCGCTCCCCCAGGCACGATCGCCGTCGCGGGCGGCGCCCACCGATCGCAATCGGTCGCCAACGCGCTCGCCGCCTGCCCCGACGGCGACCCCGTGATCGTGCACGACGCCGCCCGCCCGCTCGCGCGCGCGGACCTCTTCGAGCGCGCCCTCCAGGAGCTGGACAGCCACCCCGAGGCCGCGGCGGTGATCGCCGCCGTGCCGGTGGCGGACACGATCAAGGAGGTCTCAGGCGACGGCGCGACGGTCGCGCGGACGCTTGACCGCGCCCGCCTGTGGGCGGTTCAGACGCCGCAGGTGTTCCGGCGCGAGGCGCTCGAGCAGGCGCTCGCCGATACGTCGACCGAGCTGCTGGCCCTCGCGACCGACGACGCATGGCTGGTGGAGCGCCGGGGCATGGCCGTGCGCGTGCTGGCCGCCGATCCCGCCAATCTGAAGGTGACCACGCCAACCGACCTGAGGGTCGCCGAGCTGCTGCTGGGAGAGCGCCGGCCGTGAACGCGGGGATCGGCTACGACTGCCACCGCCTGGTCGCGGGCAGGCGGCTCGTGATCGGCGGGGTGGAGCTGCAGCGTGAGGACGGGCGCGGCCTCTCCGGGCACTCGGACGCCGATGTCCTGACGCACGCGATCATCGACGCGGTGCTCGGCGCATGCGCGCTGGGGGACATCGGCGAGCACTTCCCGGACACCGATCCGCGCCACCGCGATGCTGACTCGATCCAGCTGCTGGTCGAGGCGCTGAGGATCGCGCGGGCGGCCGGCTTCAGCGTGCGCCACGTGGACGCGACCGTGGTGATGGAGCGCCCCAAGCTGGCGCCTGCCCGTGAGCGGATCCGGGCGCGTCTGGCGGAGGCGCTGGGTCTGGAGGCCGAGCACGTGAGCGTCAAGGCGACGCGCGGGGAGGGGATGGGCTTCGTGGGTCGCGAGGAGGGGGTCGCCGCGATCGCGATCGCGACCGTCGAGCGGACCGGCTGACCGAGGCGCGTCCGGCGGCGCCGTGCCGGCGCCCTGCTGTCGCCGTCCGGGCCGCCCCGCTAGGGTTGCGGACCTGCGCACCGTAACCCTGCACGACACGCTCACCGGCGAGCTGCTGCCGCTCACGCCCGAGCTCCCGCCTCGGGTCAGGATCTACGTGTGCGGCCCAACGGTCTACGGCCGCGTGCACGTCGGCAACGCGCGTCCCTTCGTCGTCTTCTCGCTGATGAAGCGCTTCCTCGAGCGTGAGGGCTATGAGGTGGTCCTGGTGTCGAACATCACCGACATCAACGACAAGATCTACATCGCGGCCGAGCGTGAGGGGGTGCCCAGCGACCGGCTCGCCGACGCGATGGCCGCCGCGTACGTGGCCGACACCGACCGGTTCGGGCTCGGCCGGCCGGACCGGGAGCCGCTCGCCAGCGCGACGATGGATGAGATCGTGCGGCTGATCGAGCGGCTGGTGAGCACAGGCCATGCCTACGCGGCGGGCGGCGACGTCTACTTCTCGGTTCGCTCGTACCCGCGCTACGGCGAGCTCTCGCACCGCGACGTCGAGCAGATGGACCAGGGGGAGGGTGTCGAGGGCGCCGATCGCAAGCGGGACCCGCTTGACTTCGCGCTGTGGAAGGCCCGCAAGCCGGGCGAGGACACGTGGTGGCCGTCGCCCTGGGGCGAGGGCCGTCCCGGATGGCACATCGAGTGCTCCGCGATGGCGGAGAGCCTGCTCGGGGTCGGCTTCGAGATCCACGGCGGCGGCAGCGACCTGATCTTCCCCCACCACGAGAACGAGGCGGCCCAGACGTGCGCGGCGCGCGGCCGGTCGCTGGCGCGTCTCTGGGTGCACGTCGGGATGGTCCGGCTGGACAGCGAGAAGATGTCCAAGTCGATCGGCAACGTGTTCATGCTGGGAGAGGCGCTGCAGCGCCACGGGCCGCAGACGCTGCTGACGTACTTCTGCTCGGGCCACTACCGTCAGCCGCTTGAGTACGACGAGGACCGGCTGCGGGAGGCGGCGGCCCGGGCGGCCGGGATCCGCAACACGGCGCGCCGGCTGGCGCCGGGCCCCAGCCCCGAGTGGTCGGCGCCGCTGCGCGAGCGGTTCTTCGACGCGCTGGCGGCCGATTTCAACACCCCGCGCGCGCTGGCGGTGGTGTCGGAGTGGGAGCGGACCGCGAACGGCCACGAGGCGGGAACCGTCGGCTCGGACGACCTGCGGCTGATGCTTGACGTGCTCGGGCTGGCGGGCCTGGTCGACGTCGGGCCGGAACCGGTCGACGAGCGTGCCGCGGCACTCGCGCAGCGCCGCGAGCAGGCGCGGCGCGAGCGGGACTGGGCGCAGGCCGACCGGCTGCGCGACGAGCTGCGCGAGCTGGGCTGGGAGGTCCGAGACGGACCGGCCGGCCCGGAGCTGCTGCGGCCCGGGGCCTGACGCTCGCTTCGAGACGGGCCGGCCGGCCCGGAGCTGCTGCGGCCCGGGGCCTGGCGCTCGCTTCAAGACCGACCGGCCGGCCCGGAGTCGCTGCGCCCCGGCGGCGCCCGATGGCCAGGCGCGACCCCGGCGCCCGTCACGGAGCCGTCGATCCGCAACGGGGCTTGCATCGTGGGACGCGGGCGCTTGACAGCCGCGCGTTGCTATGTCAAGCTCAGCCCGCTGAGTAAGGATCAAGTCGAGCTTTAGGCAGCGACCGGGGGCTCCGCTCGTGGGCATTCGGGAATCGAAGACTGGAACGGTGCGGCGCCAGGGGAGGTAACGCGCCACGAAATTGATCCGACCGCCGCGACAGCGGCGGCGGGAAAGGGCTTCTCTCGTGGCACGAATCTCCACAAACTCTCAAGCTCAACCTAGGGTTGATGATGGCTACCTGATCGCACTGGCAAAGCAGGGGCATGCCGATGCGTACGACGAGATCGTGCGTCGATACAGGGGATTCGTCCGCCTGAAGGCGAGTTCCTACTTCCTGGCGGGCGGCGATTCGGACGATCTCCTGCAGGAGGGCCTCGTTGGCCTGTACAAGGCGGTCCGCGACTACCGCACCGATCGCGAGTCAAGCTTCCGAAACTTCGCGGAGCTGTGCATCACGCGCCAGATCATCACGGCGGTCAAGACGGCCACCCGCAACAAGCACACGCCGCTGAACCAGTACGTCTCGTTCTCCAGCACGCCCGCGGGCGCGTCCGGCGACGGCGAGCCGACGCTCGACGAGGTGATCCCCGGACCGAGCGTGCACGATCCCGTCAACCAGGTGATCTCCAGCGAGGAGCTGCGTGCGCTGGTCGCGTGCCTCTCCACGGCGCTCTCGGACCTGGAGTCCCGGGTGCTGGCGCTGTACCTGGACGGCCACTCCTACGAGGAGGTCGGCCGGCGCCTGGGGTGCGATTGCAAGACGGTCGACAACGCCCTGCAGCGCGTCAAGCGAAAGGTCTCCAACCACCTGTCGCAGCGGGCCGTTCCCGCCTGAGCGGCGCGAGATCCAGACCGGCCGGGGGGCGAGATCCCGGCCGGCGCTAGCGCCGTCCGACCGGGACGGCGATTGTGAACTGCGCGCCGCCCGCGGGCCGGTTGGCGGCCCGCACGCTTCCGCCCATGGCCGTGAGCAGCTCCTGGACGATCGCCAGTCCCAGGCCGGAGCCGACCGCTCGCTCCGAGCGATAGCGGTCGTAGAGGTAGAAGCGCTCGAACGCGCGGGGGAGGTCCTCGTCCGACAGCCCCGGTCCGGTGTCGGCGACCGAGATCTCGCCCGTCCGCGCGGTCACCGTCACCTCGCCACCCGCCGGCGTCAGGCGCAGCGCGTTCTCCACCAGATTGGACGTGGCCTGCAGCAGCCGCCCCTCGTCGCCGACGCCCCAGGCGGATCCGCGCGTGCTGCTCGTCAGAGTCACGCCCAGCTCCTGCGCGCGCGGCAGGTGTCGCTCGACGGCGGCAGCGGCGATCGCCGAGAGCTCAAGATGATCGTGGCGGACCTCGAAGCCGATCCGCCCCATGCGCGCCAGCTCCACCAGGTCGAGCACCAGCCGCTCGAGCCTCCCCGCCTCCGTGGCGATGATCCGCCCGGCGTCCCGCGGCTCGACGGCGTCCTCCTCCAGCGCCTCGGCGTACCCGCGCACCGACGTCAGCGGAGTCTTCAGCTCATGGCTGACCGACTCCAGGAAGCGCCGCTGGGACTCCCGAGCGCGCTCAAGGTCGGCCGCCATGGCGTTGAACGAGTGTCCCAGCTGCGCCAGCTCGTCGCTGCCGTCGACCGGGACCTGGACGCCCGGCTCGCCCGCCGCCACGCGCCCGGTCGCGTCCGACAGGCGACCGATCGGCCGCGTCAGCCGGCGGGCCAGCGCGAGCGAGAGCAGCGACGCCAGGGCGGCGCCGCCCAGCCCGGCGACCACCAGGCTGATCAGGAACGGGCGCAGCTCCGAGAAGCGCAGCTTCGCGGGGCGGATCAGCACGATCCGGCCGGTGGGGGTGCCCTCCGTGGCGTAGTCGAGCCTCCTGCGTCCGACCGTGATCGTGCCGGTCCGATCGCCGGCCGGAGGGACCGCGCCCAGCACCGCGGACGCGACCCGGGGCAGAGCCGGTCGCGGCGGTCCGGGACCGATGGCGTAGACGTGCTGACCGATGCCCAGGGCTCCCGGCGGC
>JAJZWB010000023.1 GCA_021846845.1 Actinomycetes bacterium
GTTCCCGGCGTATGTGAGGTCGGGCGCGCCCGGACACAGCGCGCTGAGGCGGGCGGTTGGCGTCGTGCGCATGTCCGGTGGGGATGCCGGGCTGGTCACGCGGGGGTGCCGGGCTGGTCACGCGGGGGTGCCGGGCTGGTCACGCGGGGTTGCCGGGCTGGTCACGCGGGGTTGCCGCGCGCATCGCCATGGGCGTGGCGTGCGCGCATGCAGCCTGTTCCAGATCGGGATCGCTGCCTGCGATCTGGCCCGTCAGCACCATCAGGCGTCCGATCTGTCCCGAATCGAGCCGTCGGCTTTCGATTTGGAGCAGCCCGGCTGCTCGGATGCAAGGCTGCGCGGATACCCGGCTGCTCAAATCTGGCGGCCGTCAGCCGATCACAGCGGCCATGAGCCGCGATAGGTCCCGTTCTGCGCGGGGGAGCGTCCAGGTCGGACCTCCCCGGAGCCCGTCTCGCCGCTCGGCGGCGGGCCAGGTCTCCGCGAGCACCGCGCGGACTGGCCTGTCGGGCATCGGGTGGACGGGTGCGTCGGCCGGGCATATCGCGGCCCCGGCGGGCGGGCTGGCCGAAACGGCCGAGACACTGCAGAGCATCGTGCGCCAGCTGGAGCTGGCCGCCTAGGAGGAACCTGACCAGATGAGCGCCTTCGCCTCCCCCGTCAAGACGCCGGACGCCTACCGTGTGAGCGCCGTGCTGACCGCCTCGCACGGGGAGATGATCGTGATGCTCTACGACGGCGCCCGGCGGTTTCTGCACCAGGCTGGGCTGGCGATGAGCGACGGCCAGACCGTCCTTGCGCACAACAAGCTGACGGGGGCGGAGGAGATCATCCGTCACCTGCGCGGCACGCTGGATATGCAGCAGGGGCAGCTGCCCGAGCGCCTGCTGGCGATCTACACGTTCTCGCTCGATCACCTGCGCCGGGCGCGGATCGAGCGGGATCCGACCAAGATCGCGCAGGTGTCGGAGCTCCTCGGGAGCCTGCGCGACGCTTGGGCGGCCGTCGCCGAGGCGTCGTGAGCGACGGTCCCGGCATCTCGCACGGCGACCCGGTCGCCCCCTACGAGCGGATCGCGACGCTCATCGAGCGTGAGCTCCAGCTGGTGGGCGAGCGGCGGTTCGACGAGTTGCGGGACGTCAGCCTGGAGCGGCTCGCGCTCCAGCACTCCCTTCCGCCGACGCCTCCGGCGCAGGCACACGATGAGCTGTTGCGCTGCTGGCGCCTGAACAAGCGGGTGGAGATCGAGCTGCTGCGGGTGCGGGAGCAGTTGCTGCTGGAGCTCGCCCAGGTGGGCCGCGCACAGCGCGCGGCCGCCGGTTACGCGCCCGTTCGCGGCGGCGGGCGGCGGGTCGCGGCCTCCGCCTGACCAGCTCCGGGCGAGCCGCCGCGACGCCCGGGAGAGCCGCGGCAACGGGCTGCTGCGGCCGGGATCGATGGCGCGTGGTCGGTGAGGCTCGGGCGAGGTGTGTCGGGTCGGCCGGCCCTGAGGAGGGATCGCCGCGACATGGGGCATGCGGTCGGCGATCCCAGGCCGTGCGCCGCGTCAGCCGGCTCTAAAGGGATCGCCGCGGCGGCCGACAACAGGAGTGACCGCATGGAGCGGTCACCGGATGGCCCAGGGAGGGCCAGTGCGACCAGACCTTCCCTCATGTCCATTCTCGACACGACCCAACTCGCCCTCGAGTCAGCGATGAGCGGCTCGGCCCTGCGCCAGACGCTGCTCACCAACAACCTCGCCAACGCCAACACCCCCGGCTACAAGCCGCAGGACGTCAACTTCCAGGGCACGCTTGCAAGCGCGATGGCGACCGGCCAGTCGCCGACCTCGGTCCAGTACACCCCGTACACGGTGCAGAGCACCGTGAGCGCCGACGGCAACGGGGTCAACGCCGAGCAGACCTCCGCGCAGCTGGCCTCCAACGGCCTGCTCTACGAGGACCTGACCGCGGTCGCGGCGCAGCGTGAGCAGATCCTCCTGTACGCGATCGGCGGGCCCGGCGCATGAGCTTCTTCGACGCGATCGACATCGCGGCCAGCGGCCTCACGGCCGAGCGCACGCGGATGGACGTGACGGCCGAGAACCTCGCCAACGCGCAGACCACGAACGGCCCCGGCGGCCAGCCCTACCGCCGCCAGGAGGTCGTCCTGCAGTCCGTCGGCGGCTCGCAGTTCCAGACCACGCTCGCGGGCGCGATGGGAGGCTCGCCGACGCCCGGCGGCGTGCAGGTCGCCGGCATCGTCGCCGACCCGACTCCGGACCAGCTCGTCTACGACCCCGGCAACCCGGCCGCCAACGCCCAGGGATATGTCCGGATGCCAAACGTCAACCCCGTCACCGAGATGACAGACCTGATCGACGAAGCCGACTCATACCAGGCTGACGTGACCGCGATGCAAACCGCGAAGACGATGTTCACCAAGACGCTGGGCCTGCTCAAATGATCCCCGCCATCTCAGGCGTCATCGGACCGCTTGGAGCGTCGGAGTGGAGCGTCGGCTCGCTGAGCGGCTCGGGCGCCACGAACGCCGGCGGCGTAAGCGGCTCGGGCTCGGGCGGCGGGTTCGGCGGCGCGCTCGCCAACGCGCTCAACTCGCTGGAGGCCAGCCAGGCGAACGCCACGAGCGCGGCGCAGGCCCTCGCCACCGGTCAGGCCGCCGATCCGACCAAGGCGATCACGGCGGTCGAGAACGCGTCGCTGTCGATGGACTTCGCGGCCCAGATCCGCAACCAGCTGAACACCGCGGCCACCACGATCTTCTCGACCCAGGTCTAGCCCGTGTCCGACCTCGGCGCAACGATCAAGAACCTGTCGCCCAAGGGCTGGGCGATGATCGGCGGGTCCGTGCTCATCGGGATCGTGTTCCTGGTGATCGTCATGCAGATGGCCTCCGCGCCCAGCTACACGACGCTGATGGCCGGGATCGACCCATCCCAGACGGGGAAGATCACCTCCACGCTGTCGGCCCAGGGCATCGCCTATCAGCTGCAGAACAACGGCACCGCGATCGCCGTCCAGCCGAGCCAGACCGCGCAGGCCCGGGTCGCGCTCGCGACCGCCGGGCTGCTGACCACCCAGCAGCCGGGGTTCTCGCTGATGAACAGCCAGTCTCTGGGACAGAGCAACTTCCAGCAGCAGGTGACCTACGAGCGCGCGCTCGAGGGCCAGCTGGCATCGACGATCGACACGATCAACGGCGTCTCCTCGGCCGTCGTCAACCTGGTGCTGCCCAACAGCCAGAACCAGCTCTTCTCAAACGTCGCGCAGCCCGCGACCGCCTCGGTGCTGCTCGGGTCCAACTCGCTGGGCGCATCCTCGATCCGCGGGATCGCGCAGCTGGTCTCCTCCAGCGTCCCCGGGCTGGCACTCGACAAGGTCACCATCACCGGCGCCGACGGCAGCCTGCTCTGGCCGGCGCCGGCGGGCGACTCGGGCAGCCAGCTGCTGGCACAGGACGCGGCTCAGCAGCGTTACAACGAGGTCATGTCCAACGAGGCCAACGCGATGCTCGCGCAGACGCTCGGGCCCGGCAAGGCGCAGGTGATGGTCAGCGCCAACCTGAACGCCAACCAGACCACCCAGGACACGCTCACCTACGCCAAGAAGGGCGTGCCGCTGACCCAGCAGATATCGACCGAGTCGCTCAAGGGCGGCGGCGCGGCGCCCGGCGGGGTGGCCGGGACAGCCACCAACATCCCCGGCTACGCCGCGACCGGTGGCGCCAACTCCAGCTACAACAACAAGACGACCAACACCACCTTCGGGGTGGACAAGACGATCACGCACACGGTCGTGGCGCCGGGGGCGGTCAACAATCAGACGATCTCGGTGCTGATCGACAAGTCGGTCCCCGCGTCGGCGCTGCCGGCGATCAAGGCCGCGGTCGAGAACGCGGTCGGCTTCAACCCCAAGCGCGACAAGATCTCCATCGGCCAGCTGACGTTCGCCAAGCAGCCGGTCGCGGCCGCGCCCACGGCCTCCTCGACCAGCTCGATGCTCAGCTACGCCAAGTACGGGCTGGCGGGGCTCGGCTCGCTCATCTTCCTCGTGCTGACCACCCGGATGCTGCGCAGGCGCGAACGCGAGACGGTCGCCGGCCAGCCGACCTGGCTGCGCGAGCTGGAGGCGCCGCGTTCGCTGGCTTCGCTCGAGCGCCGCCAGCAGCAGCTCGCGGCCTCCACCGAGGAGCAGCAGGTCCACGCCCTGCGCCCGGCGGTCAACGTCGCCAGGCGGCAGGTGGAGGATCTGGTCCAGCGCGATCCCGAGCGCGTCGCGCAGCAGGTGCGCGCCTGGATGGCCGAGGACTGAGCCGGATGGCCGTCGAGGTCTACAAGCCCGCCGGCTCCCTGTCGCTGAGCAAGATCAAGGGCCGCCAGAAGGCGGCCGTGCTGCTCGTCTCGATCGGGACCGAGCGCGCCGCGCAGGTGTTCGAGCGCCTGCGCGACGACGAGATCGAGACCCTCTCGCTGGAGATGGCCAAGCTCCAGTTCCTGGAGCCGGGGGTGGCCGACGGGGTCCTGGACGAGATGGCCGCGACGGTCGAAGCCTACGACTCGCTCAACGCCGGCGGCGTCGAGTACGCGCGCGAGGTGCTGGAGCGGGCGCTCGGACCCGAGCGCGCGAAGGAGATCATCGGCCGGCTGGCGAGCGTGATCGAGAAGCGCCCGTTCGAGTTCCTGCGCCGGACGCCGCCCGAGCAGGTCGTCACGTTCCTGCGCAACGAGTCGCCGCAGACGGTCGCGCTCGTGATCGCCAACCTGCACACGACGCTCGCCGCGCAGGTGCTGTCGAGCCTGCCCGACTCCGAGCAGCCGGAGATCGCGCTGCGGATCGCGAGGATGAGCGAGACCAGCCCGGATGTCGTCAAGCAGGTCGAGGCGGTGATGCGCCAGAAGCTCGCCAACATCGTCCAGCAGGACTTCTCGGCGGCGGGCGGGGTCAAGTCGCTGGCCGAGATCCTCAACCACGCGGACCGCTCGACCGAGCGCAACGTGCTCGACTCGATCACGGAGACCGACGAGAGCCTGGGCGCCGAGGTCCGGCGACTGCTGTTCATCTTCGAGGACATCACCAAGCTTGACGATCGCTCGATCCAGCTGATCCTGCGCGAGGCGGACCAGAAGGACCTGGCGCTCGCGCTGCGCGGGGTCGGCGACGACGTCAAGGACCGGATCCTCTCCAACATGTCCGAGCGCGGCGCGCAGATGCTGGTGGAGGAGATGGAGTACCAGCCTCCGCAGCGCAAGCGCGACATCGAGGAGGCCCAGGGGCGCGTGGTCGCGATCGTGCGCAAGCTGGAGGAGTCAGGTGCCGTCGTCCTCTCCCGTTCCGATGACGACATCGTCTACTGAGTCCGCGGCCGCGACCGTCGAGGCCTACACGTTCCGGCAGCTTGAGGCGCCGGCTGGAAGGACCGGGCGTGCGACCGACGTCCTCGCGGCAGCGCATGCGGAGGCCGACCAGATCCGGGCCGCGGCGCGCTCCATGGGAGAGGCGGAGGGACGGGCGGCGGCGGAGGCCGCGGCCCGTGCGCAGCTCGAGCCGGCGCTGCGCGCGGCGGCCGCGGCCGCGGCCGCGCTGGAGCAGCTCGCCGACGCGGTGACGGCCGAGCTCGAGCACGATGCGGTCGGGCTCGCGCTGCGGCTCGCCGAGCAGATCGTCGCCGGCGCGATCGACGTCGAGCCCGAGCGGCTGGTGGAGATCGCCGCGCAGGCGCTGCGCCGGATCCGAGATCGCCGCAGCGTCACGCTGGTCGTCAATCCGGCCGACCTGGAGCTGCTGTCGGGCTCGGTCTCGGCGCTGCGCGCAGCGCTCGGCGGCATCGAGCAGCTTTCGGTCCAGGCCGACCGCCGGGTCGGACGGGGCGGGGTGCTGGCGCGGACCGAGGATGGCGAGATCGACGCGTCGCTCGAAGCCCAGCTCGCGCGCGCCCGGGAGGTCGTAGCGGCTCAGCTCGGCCGCGCCGCTTCCGACGGCCCGGACGGCGATGAGAGCTGAGGCGCCGATGCGCCCGGCGCTGGCGCGGGTCTCGCGGGCACTGGCGGACGAGGACCTGGCGCGCCGCCGCGGCCGCGTGCGGGACCTGATCGGGCTGATCATCGAGGCGACCGGCCTCCAGGTGGAGATGGGTGAGATCTGCCTCGTGGGCGACGGTCGCGACCGGCCGGCGGTGGCCACCGAGGTGGTCGGCTTCCGCGGCGGCAGGACGCTGCTGATGCCGCTCGGCGAGCTGGCCGGGATCGGGCCGGGGACCACCGTTGACCCGACCGGGAGCCCGTTCCGGGTCGCGGTCGGGAACGCCCTGCTGGGCCGGGTGATCGACGGGCTCGGCCGGCCGCTGGACGGGCTCGGAGAGCTCCAGCCCGTCAGCTGGCGGCGAGCCCAGGCGGCGCCGCCAGACGCGCTCAGCCGCCCGCGGATCAGCGAGCGCGTCGGGCTCGGCGTGCGCGCGCTCGACGCGCTGGTCCCGTGCGGCCGCGGCCAGCGGCTCGGGATCTTCGCCGGCTCGGGCGTCGGCAAGTCCTCGCTGCTGGGGATGATCGCCCGCTCCACGACGGCCGACGTCAACGTGATCGCGCTCGTCGGCGAACGCGGCCGCGAGGTGCGTGAGTTCATCGAACGTGACCTCGGCGCGGCTCTGGCGCACTCGGTCGTGGTCGTCGCCACGTCGGACCAGCCGGCGCTGGTCCGGATCCAGGCCGCCTTCACCGCGACCGCGGTCGCCGAGCACTTCCGGGACCGCGGCCGCGACGTGATGCTGATGATGGACTCGGTCACGCGCCTGGCGATGGCCCAGCGCGAGGTCGGCCTGGCGATCGGCGAGCCACCGGCGACCCGTGGCTACACGCCGAGCGTGTTCGCCCTGCTGCCGCGGCTGCTTGAGCGCGCGGGCAACAGCCCTGAGGGCTCGATCACCGGCCTCTACACCGTGCTGGTGGACGGTGACGACATGAACGAGCCGATCGCCGACGCGGTCCGCTCGATCCTCGACGGACACGTGGTCCTGACGCGCTCGCTCGCCCATGCCGGCCACTACCCGGCGATTGACGTGCTCCAGTCGGTCAGCCGCCTGATCGGGGAGATCACCGAACCGGAGGTGCGCGATGCCGGTCAGCGGCTGCGAGCCGCGCTCGCCGCCTACCGCGAGAAGGAGGACCTGATCTCGATCGGCGCCTACCAGAGCGGCACCGATCCGCTGCTCGACGCGGCGGTGCTGCTGCGCCCGCGGATCGACGCTTTCCTGCGCCAGCGGGTGCAGGACGCCAGCACCCTCGCCGAGGCCGACGCGCAGCTGCTGGCGCTCGGAGTCGAGCTGCCCGGCCCTCCCGGCGAGTCGCGCCCTCACGGCGACCCCGACTTCGACGTCCAAGCGCCGGCGCAGATCACGCCGCCGGTGCTCCCCGTCGGCGCGCCGGTCGGCGCTCCGGCCGCGATCCCGTCCTTCGCCCTGGGCCGATGAGCGCTCCCGTGTCGAACACCCGTCCAGGCAGTCTGAGCCCGCTCGCGGGGCGGCCGAGTAACCGACCGTGACCGGTCCCTCGTACCGATTCAGGCTGGAGCGCGTGCGCGCGCTGCGCGAGCGCGCCGAGGACGCCGCCAAGCAGGCGTTCGCCTCGGCCATGCAGGAGCGGATCCGCTCCGAGCTGGCGCTGGAGGAGGCCGCCCTGCGGGTCGAGCTCGCGCGGGAGGCCCAGCTTGCGGCGGCCGTTCAGACCACGACGGCCGCGGAGCTGGTCGCGCGCCAGGCCTACCTGGAGCGCTCCGAGCGGGCCCATCGCGCCAGCCAGGAGGACCTGGGGCGGTGCGAGATGGCGCTCGAGCAGCGCCGCGGCGAGCTGACCGAGGCCTCGCGGGAGCGCGAGGCTCTGGAGCGCCTCAAGGAGCAGCGGCGGCTCGAGCACGAGCGCGAGCAGTCGCGAATCGAGGCCCTGACGCTCGATGAGATCGCGCTCAACGGCTTTCGCAGGAGGGCGGCATGACCGCCGGGCTCGCGATGATGCCCACGGTCGAGGTCGCCGTCGCCCCGGGCCCGTCCGCCCCGCCGACCCCTCCGACGGCCTCCGCCCAGTCGGGCGCGCCGCCCATCGGGGCCGCGGGCTCGGCCGGCGGGCCCGCGCAGGGGACGTCGGTCACCCCGGGGTCGGGGCCGCCCGGCGGCGCAGGTCCGCCGGGGGGGTTCTCCAACGTCCTCTCCGAACAGGTGGCCCGGACCGCAGCTGCGGAAGGCCAGGTTGGGGGCGGCTCCACGAAGGGAGCCGCCGGTAGCGGTGCCGATCGCCGTCGTGGCGACGGCTCGAACGCGCGGCAGGGCGGCGCCGCCTCGGCGCCCTCCGGAGCTGGCTCGGCGGACGCGTCCGCGGTCGTTGGCGCCGCTGCGGCCGCGGCTGCCGCGGCGACCGCAGCCGCGCGACCGGTCGACGTGACGGCCGCGGTCAGGAGCGCGTCCATGGGCACGGCTGCCGGACCGGGGGCGCGGGCGAGCGCGCTCGTGACGCAGTCGGCATCCGCATCGGCGTCTTCGGCGTCTCTCGCCGGCGCGGCTCACGCCGGTCCGCAGCCGGGCTCCGCCGCCTCCGCCGCGCACCCTGCGGCCGGGCCAGGAGCCGCCGGGCTTCAGACCGCCGGACTCGCAGCCGCCGCGCCCGATCCTCTCACGCCGAGCGCCGCGACCGCGTCCTCGCCCACCGGTCCGACCGCGAACCGCGCCCTCACCGGACCGGCCGGACCAGGCTCTGGCACAGCCGCCACCGCGGCTGCGCGCACCGCCGCGGGCTCGCCCGCCGGTGCGGCCGCCAGCGCGGCCGCCGGAGACCTCGCCCGGGGCGCCGGCTCCACGCTCGCCGCCGTGAGCGGTGCAGGCGAGGCGCTCAGCTCCGCGCGTCCGGGATCGGCTCAGGCCGCTCCGTCGCCCCGCGCGGGTGTCTCGCCGGCCCCGGGCTCGCGGCCTGGGTCGCCCGCCACGGCCTCCGTGTCCCAGGCTCCGGGCTCGCGGACGCTCCCGTCCGGCGCCGCCTCCGTTACCCACGCCACGGCGGTCCCCTCCGGGTCCGCGGGTCCGGTCGCCGGCGGCGGATCGGGCGGACCGGGCGGACCGGGTGGATCGGGCGGACCGGTCGGGCCGGCCGCCCCGCCAGCCGCCGCGCCGGCGCCTGGGCCCCTCGCGCAGGCCGGCCACGGGCGCGCCGCCGGATCGGGACGGGCCATCGACACCGCCGGATCGGCCGGCGGCCCTCAGCCCCCGCGGGCGGACCGTCCGCAGCCGCCCGCGCCGTCGGCCAGCCCGGCGGCCCAGCCGGCGGCGCTGCACGCAGACGTCGCCGGCCAGGCCGGCCCCTCGCCTACCGGCCCCGCGCCCGCCGGCGCGCATGTGGCCGGCCCCGAGCCGGTCGCACCGCAGGCCCCGCCCCCGACCCAGGGCTCGGCGCCGAGCGGCGCGCCGCCGGCCGCGGCCGCCGTCTACGGCGCGCGGCTCGCGCACGCCGCCGAGACCGCCTCCAACGCGATCGCGATGGGCGCGCGCCACGGTGTCTCGATCGCCCGCATCCAGCTCTCGCCGGCCTCGCTGGGCTCGATCCAGATTCACCTCCAGCACACCGCGGGCGGTCTCGTGGCACGGGTCCTGACCGAGCACCCCGAGGCTGCGGAGACGCTGATGCGCTCCAGCGACGACCTGCGCCAGTCGCTGGCTCAGAACGGCACGCCGCTCCTGCGGCTCGACATCCAGACATCCGACCAGCAGCGCCCCGCGCCGGAGCGCCAGCCGTCGCAGGCCGGGCCGTCGGCGGGCGGGCGCGGGGGCGCGAGCTCCGATGCCGGCGCCGCGGTGGCCCCGGCCTCCGAGATCCAGCTGCACGGCCTCACCGGAGCCTCGCTGATCAACGTGCTGGCCTGACCAATCCACGACGCACGAGGAACGCCACCAGATGAGCACACCCGTCACTCCCACCGCCACCGGCGCGCAGGGGACGCTCGGCACGCAGGGCACGACGCTGTCGCCCACGAACAGCGGCCTGGGCCAGAACGCCTTCCTGCAGCTGATGATGGACCAGCTCAAGAACCAGGACCCGCTCAATCCGTCCAATCCCACCCAGTACCTGTCCGAGCTCGCCCAGTTCTCGCAGCTGGAGCAGCAGACCAACATCGCCACCTCCGCCGCGTCGACCGCCACCCAGGCTTCGGCCTCCTCGGCGCTCGCTCTCCTGGGGCGCACGGTCAGCTACACCTCGGCCGGCGCCACCCTGAGCGGGACGGTCTCCTCGGTGCAGTTCGGCTCCTCGGGCCCGACGCTCACGATCGGCGCGGCGAGCGGGATCCCGCTCTCGTCGGTCACGGAGGCTTCGTGAGCCAGGTCCTTCCGACCGGTCCCCTGGTCCCGCCCGGCGTGGGCGGGGTCGGGGTCGGCGCGCAGGCCGCGAACGCCGGCGGCGCCCGGGGGCCGGGTCCGGCGACGGGGCCGTCGTTCGCCGAGGTGCTGGCGCGCAGCGCCACGCCGGCCGCCGCCCCCACCTTCTCGCGCCACGCGCTCGAGCGCGTCAGCCGGCGGGGGATCCCGCTGGACCAGGCGACCCTGAGGCGTCTCGCCGGAGGGATGTCGCGCGCCGCCGCCAAGGGCTCGCGTGACGCGGTGGTCTTCGTGGACTCGACCGCCTTCGTGGTGTCGGTCCCAAACAACACCGTCATCACGGCGGTGGGCTCCGAGCACATGCGCGAGCACGTGTTCACCAACATCGACAGCGCCGTGATCGCATGACCGCGACCGGCTCCAACCCCGGCCGGACCTCTCCGAGGAGGCCGAGAAAGGAAGTGATGCCCCGATGATGCGAGGCATGTACGCCGCGATCAGCGGCCTGGAGGCGTCCCAGACGATGCTCGACGTGACGGCCAACAACCTGGCCAACTCCAACACGATCGGCTACAAGGCGCAGTCGACCTCGTTCGTCGACGAGCTGTCTCAGACGCTCGCCGCCCCGACCGGCCCCAACGGATACAACGGCGGCACCAACGCCATGCAGGTCGGCCTCGGCGTCCAGGTCGGGTCGATCGACAACGTGATGGGCACCGGCTCGCTGCAGACGACCGGCAACGCCCTGGACATCGCGATCCAGGGCAGCGGGTTCCTCCAGGTCGGCAACGGCAACCCGGGCACGACCGCCCCCTACACCTCGAACCTCCCCGCCAACCCGCAGTACACGCGGGCGGGCAACCTGACGCTCAACTCGCAGGGCTTCCTCACAACCCAGAGCGGCGAGTACGTGATCGGCTACACGCAGCCTTCGAGCAGCGCGTCCGCGGTACCCACCTACATCAACGTGCCCCCGGGCTCGACCAACATCGCGGTCGGCCAGGACGGCGCGGTCAGCTACACGGACGAGAACCCGACCAGTCCGACCTACGGCCAGACCGTCACCGCGGGCTACATCACGCTCGCGACCTTCCCCAACTCGGCCGGCCTGGAGCGTCAGGGCGGATCGCTGTGGAGGTCCACGGCCAGCTCCGGGCCCGCCACGATCGGCACCCCGAGCGTCGGGGGATTCGGGCAGACGATCTCGGGCTCGCTGGAGATGTCCAACGTCGACATGGCGACCGAGTTCACCAACATGATCACCGCGGAGCGCACCTATCAGGCCAACTCGACCGTGATCTCGACGGCCAACACGATGCTCCAGACGCTCGTCCAGCTGTGATGACGACGGTCACGGCCCAGTCGCGGCGGCGGCGATCCGCTTACGCCGCCTTCGTCCCATCCCTCGCCGCGCGGCGGCGCCAAGCAACCTCCAGGAAAGGCAAGCCGATGATCACCCTTCACCGCCTGGGACACCAGGTGGACCCGTTCCAGATCAACCCGGACGTGATCGTCACGGTCGAGGCGACGCCCGACACCGTGCTGACGATCGTCAACGGGCAGAAGATCGTCGTCGCCGAGCCGCCCGAGCGGGTCGCGGACGAGATCTCCAACTACCGCTCCACGATCCTCGCGGAGGCGCTGCTGCGCCGTCACGAGCTGCGCGAGGAGCGCGGCCAGCTGCGGCGGGTCGTGCCGCTGCGCAAGCAGAGCGCGGCCGCTTACGCGATCCACGCCGTGGGCGAGCCGGAACAGACCGCTTGAAGAAATCGCGCCGAGTGTCGATCTATGGGTTGAGATGAAGCCCGCAACAGCAATCGGCATCGGCGTCGCGGCCGGGGGGATCATGATGTCCGCCCTGATGGGCGGCACCAGCCCCGCCGCCTTCATCGACATCCCGGCGCTGCTGATCATCATCGGCGGCACCGGCGGTGTGACGCTCGCGAGCGTCGGTATGCCGGCGATGAAGCGCATCCCGGCGCTCTACAAGCTCGTCTTCGGACCACCGGAGATCGACCTCAACGCGCGGGTGCAGCAGCTCGTCGGCTTCGCCGAGCAGGCGCGCCGCGAGGGCCTGCTGGCGCTCGACTCGAAGGCCTCGGAGATCGAGGACGACTTCACCCGCAAGGGCCTGCAGCTGGTCGTCGACGGCTCGGACCCGGAGCTGGTCCGGGACGTGCTGGAGGCGGAGATCGACGGCATGATCGCACGCCACCACGAGGGGGCGATGCCGTTCGAGAAGGCGGGCGGCTTCGCGCCCACGATGGGGATCATCGGGACGGTGATGGGGCTCGTGCACGTGCTCCAGAACCTGGCCGCGCCGGCGACGCTCGGACCCTCGATCTCCTCCGCGTTCATCGCCACCCTGATGGGCGTCGGCTCGGCGAACGTGATCTACCTTCCCGTCGCCAACCGCCTCAAGGCGCTGTCGGCGGCCGAGGTGGAGCTGCGCACGCTCACGCTGGAGGGGATCCTCTCTGTACAGGCGGGCGACAACCCGCGTGTCGTGGCCGAGAAGCTCGGCTCGTTCGTGCCGCCGAGCGAGCGCGGCTCCGGCGAGGACGAGGCTGGGAAGGTCACGCAGATGCCGCAGCAGGAGGCCGCCTGAGATGGCCGGCCGCGGCGGGCGGCGTTCGCGTGCCGCCGCCCCCGAGAACGAGGAGCGCTGGCTGCTGACCTACGCCGACATGATCACGCTGCTGATGGCGCTGTTCATGGTCCTGTTCTCGATCTCGTCGGTCAACATCTCCAAGTACCAGACGCTGCAGCAGTCCCTGAAGTCGGCCTTCAGCGGCTCGATCCTCACCGGCGGACGCGCGATCATCCAGTCTGGCTCGGAGTCCACCAGCGCCCACACGCCGGCGACCGCCGAGGTGCCGGCGATCGTGCCGCTGACGCCGAACATCCCCAAGCCCGTCAGCACCTCGGCGCAGCAGATCGCCAGTGCGATGCTGGCCCAGTCTGCCGCGGAGCAGGAGCAGCAGAGCTTCGTCAAGCTCGCGCGCGAGCTGAACTCGTACGCGCGCTCCCATGGCTTCGCCAGCCAGGTGCGGGCGGTGATCGACCAGCGCGGCCTCGTCGTCCAGGTGCTGACCGACAAGCTGCTGTTCTCGTCGGGGCAGGCGACGCTGGAGCCGGCGGGGCTGCCGCTGCTCAACGAGGTCGCATCGCTGCTGAACGTCGACCACACCCATCCGATCACCGTCGAGGGATTCACCGACAACCAGCCCATTCACACGGCGCAGTTCCCCAGCAACTGGGAGCTCTCGACCGATCGCGCGACGACGGTCGTCCGCTACCTGATCGCTCACGGCGTGGCCGAGCAGCGCCTGTCCGCTGCCGGCTACGCCGATCTGCACCCGATCGCCAGCAATGCGACCGCGGCCGGCAGGGCGCTGAACCGCCGGGTCGACATCGTGCTCGACCGCATGTACCCGAACCCGAACCCCAAACCATAGGTCGCCGGAGATGAACAAGAAGAAGCTCGTGATCCTGCTCGTGGCCGCTGTGGCGGGTGGCGGCTACGCCGCCAAGACGTTCCTGATGCCCAAGCCGGCAGCCGCCAAGCCGAAGATCGCCGGGACGATCTACGTGCTGCCGAAGGGCTTCACGCTCAACCTCGCCGACGGGCGCTACGCGACGATGACGGTCGCGCTGATCCTCGCTCCCGGGCAGACGGACGGGGTGGGCGCGGCGGGCGTGACCACGGACCCGGCGGGTATCGGTCCGCTCCCCGAGGAGCCGGCGATCAGGGCGATCATCACCAACCTGGTCACCAACCAGACCTCCCAGACGCTGCTCAGCGCCAGCGGCCGAGCGTCGCTGCAACAGCAGATCCTGTCCCAGATAAAGAGCACGACCGACATCAAGGTGACGGGGGTGCTGTTCACCGACCTTGCGGTCCAGTGAGGAGGCGGGCGTGAACCAGAGCGTCGACTACGGGCAGCTGACACCCGGCGAGGGAAGATCGACCCCGCCGACCGCCGGGGACCTGCGGCGCCTGAGCGCCGTCCCGGTCGAGCTCAGCGTCGAGATCGGCCGCACCCGCATGTCGGTCGGCGAGACGCTGGAGCTCCGGGAGGGGTCGGTCGTGACGCTTGACCGGATGGCCGGCGAGCCTGTCGATCTGCTGGTCAACGGGACTCCGATCGCGCGTGGCGAGGTCGTCGTCATCGATGAGCAGTTCGGGCTGCGGCTGACGCAGGTCCTGACCGCCGGCGAGGCCGGCGACCCGGCCCCCGCCGCGGGGCGCGACGAGGTGGCCGCCGCGTCCGTCGTCGACGACCCGACGCCGGTCGGCTCCGCGCCGGGGCCCGTCGAGCCGGCGGTCGCCTGATCCGCGCCTGAGCGGTTCGCGCTCCGGTCCCCTCCGCGAGGGTCGCCTCCGCGCCGGGGCCCGTCGAGCCGGCGGTCGCCTGACCCGCGCCTGAGCGGTTCGCGCGCGGCCGTCACGCCGTCCGGGGCACCGGCGAGAGGCCGGGATCGGGCCGAGCCCGTTGGGCATCCCGTGCCTGGCGGTCCGCGGGCGCGGAGCGCTCCCACCGCGCGCGGGGTTCCTTGCGCCGCGTGCGCGCCGGGGTGCGGCGCCGGACCGGGAGCCGGGGCGCGGCGGTCCAAGCGGCCGCCCGGGCCGACCCACTCTAAAGCTGTAGCTCGGAGGGCCGAATAACCCACCAGACGGCCGAGCCGACGACCGCCGCCGGTGACCAGGAGAACAAGGAGCACGACAAGATGTCAGAGCAGGTCAATCACAAGCAGCTGGTGGTCTTCACGCTCGGCGGCGAGCACTACGCCCTGCCGATCCAGGTCGTCAACGAGATCATCCGCTACACCGAGCCGCGTTCGGTCGCCTCACGCACCGATTGGGTGCGCGGCGTCATCAGCCTCCGCGGCCGGATCGTGCCCGTCTACGACGTGGCCGCCCGGCTCGGGCTCTCATCGGAGCTGACCGAGCAGTCGAAGATCGTGATCGTGGAGGCGGGCGCGGAGACCGCGGGTGTGATCGTCGACTCCGTTGAGGAGGTCCTGACCGTCTCCGACAGCCAGGTGGAGGACGCGCCCGGCGCCGACTCGGCGATGATCGAGGCGATCGTTCGGATCGACGAGCGGCTGATCGTGCTGCTCACGCTCGGCGCGATCTTCGCCGAGTCGGGCGAGTTCTCGATGGCTGCGTGAGCACAGGTCGCGTGACCGGGGGAAGCGACCGATGAGCATCGCCACCAGGCCGCGTGTGGTCGTCGCCGACGACAGCGCACTGATGCGTCGGATCGTCTCCAACCTACTGACGCGCGGAGGGGTCGAGGTCGTCGGCACCGCGAAGGACGGCGACGAGGCGCTCGCCGTCTGCGACCGTGAGCGGCCCGACGCGATGACGCTCGACCTCGCGATGCCGGGGATGGGCGGCATCGAGGTCCTGCGGACCCTGCGTGGCCGTGGCGCCGACCTGCCCGTCGTGGTCGTCTCGGCGTTCTCGCCGTCCCAGGGCGCGCGCGCCGTCGACGCGCTCGCCGAGGGCGCGTTCGAGCTGGTGCCCAAGCCGACGGGCAGCGGCGACGTGAGCGCCTTCGAGCAGAACCTGCTCGGCAAGATCCAGCTCGCCGTCCGGAACGGGCGGCCGTCACGCGCCTCGACACGGGTGTCGGCCGGCGTCAGGGGTGCCGTTGGCGCCGTTCAGGGTGCCGGGGGCGCCAACGGCCGCGCGGGCGCGCGGCCGGCGAGACGCGGGGTCTCCCGCGCCCTGCTGATCGCAACCTCGACCGGAGGACCGCGCGCCCTGGCCACCGTCGTACCGGGGCTGCCTTCGCCGCTTGGCCTCGGCACGATGATCGTGCAGCACATGCCGGCCGGATTCACCGCCTCGCTGGCGGCGCGCCTGGACCGCGCGAGCGCCCTGAACGTGCGCGAGGCGCGGGGAGGCGAGAGCTGGGACCCGACAGTCGCCCTGGTCGCGCCCGGCGGCCGCCACCTTCGACTCGGTCCCGGGGGCGGCGCGATGCTCTCCGATGAGGACGCGATCGGCGGCCTTCGTCCTCGAGCCGACCTGCTGATCGAGGATGCGGCCGCCAAGTGGGGCGACCGCCTGACGCTGGTCGTCCTGACCGGAATGGGCAACGACGGGCTGCTCGGGGCGCGTGAGGTCAAGCGCCGCGGCGGGCGTGTCCTCGTCGAGGCCGAGCAGACCTGCACGGTTTACGGGATGCCGCGCGCGGTCGCGGAGGCGGGACTCGCCGACGAGGTCGTGCCGATCGGCGAGATGGCGGGCGCGATCGCTGCGGAGGTGGCGTGATGGGCGCCGTCGTCGACCGTCGCGGCGCCGCGACCCCGACCCGGCCCGGCCCGACGCCTGCGACCGTGTCTCCCGCCGCTCGCCCGACCCGTCCCGCCCCGACGCCTGCGCCCGCTTCTCCCGCCGCTCGCCCGACCCGGCCCGGCCCGACGCCTGCGCCCGCGTCTCCCGCCGCTCGCCGGTCCGTGGCGCCGGCGGCCGCGACCGTGTCTCCCGCCCCTCTCCAGTCCACCGGGGACGACTACACGGCGTTCTGCGAGGCGCTTCACCGGTTGAGCGGGATCGACCTGAGCCAGTACAAGCGGCCTCAGATGGAGCGGCGCCTGCGCGCCTATTTCGCCCGCAAGGGGATCGATCGGCTCACCGACTCGCTGGAGCTGCTTCGCCGCGACCCGGCCGAGCTCGACGCGCTGCTGGACCGGATGACGATCAACGTCTCGCAGCTGTGGCGTCACCGCGAGCAGTGGGACCGTCTGGAGCGAGAGGTGCTGCCCGAGCTCGCCCGCGGCGGCCGCGTGCGCGCGTGGAGCGCCGGCTGCTCATACGGCGCCGAGGCCTTCACGCTCGCGGCCGTCTGCCTGAAGGCGATCCCCACCGCCGGCGTGCGAATCCTCGGCACCGATATCGATCGCCGGATGATCGAGCGCGCGCGCGAGGGGGTCTTCTCCGATCAGGACGCGCGCGGAGTCAGCCCCGCCGAGCTTGAGCGCGGGTTCGAGCGCGTGCCCGAGGGCTGGCGTGCGCGCGACGTGCTGCGGCGGATGACGACCTTCGAGCACGGCGACCTGCTTCGGATGCGTCCCGCTGCGGCCGCTCACGATCTGATCCTCTGCCGCAACACGGTCATCTACTTCGCCGAGCCGATCCGCGACGAGCTCCACGCGCGGCTCGCGCATGCGCTGCGGCCTGGGGGCTACCTGATCGTCGGCGCGACCGAGCGCGTTGCGTCTCCAGCCGATCTCCACCTGGAGATGGCATACCCATTCATCTACCGGAAAGCATGATGGACACCTCCGAATACATGCCCATGTTCCTGGCCGAGGCGCAGGAGCACCTGCAGGAGCTCAACCTCGCGATCGTGCGGTTGGAGGAGAACCCCCATGATCGCGACACGGTCGATGAGATCTTCAGGATCGCGCACTCGCTGAAGGGGATGAGCGCGACAATGGGCTTCGCCCAGATCGCGAAGCTGACGCATGAGATGGAGGACGTGTTCGAGCTTCTGCGCCAGCGCAACGAGGGCCTTCCGCGGGAGGCGATCGACACCGTGCTGGCCTGCCTGGACGCGCTCGGCGGCGCCTTCGACGCGATCGAGGCCGATGGCGCCGAGTCGCTGGATCCGGCGCCACTGGTGGAGCGGCTTCACGGCCTGGTTCGCGCTCGCACGGCCGAGCAGGAGCTGGACCGGGCCGGAGGCGTCGCGATGCCCGATCTGGTCGCAGCCTCGCAGGCGGGCGAGCGGGTGCTGCACGTGGTCGCGCTGCTCTCCGAGAAGGCCCTGATGCCGGCGGTTCGCGCGCACATGGTGTTCGCGGCCCTCGGGGATCACGGAGAGGTGATCGGCAGCGTTCCGGCGGTCGAGGAGGTGGAGCAGTTCTCCGGCCAGAGGATCGAGGCTTGGGTCACGACCGACCACGAGGCGGAGGTCGTCGCGAGCGCGGTCGGGGAGGTCTCCGACGTGAGCGGGGTCGAGGTCGGCGAGGTCGCGGCCCCGCGCGCGGTGCCCGACCCCGAGCCCGCGGATCCCGGGAGCCGCGCGGAAGCCCAGCGGGTCGCCACGCTGCCCGCGGACGCCGGCGCCGCCGCCGCGGATGCGGCTGGGGTCGCCGAGGACGGCGCGGCCGCGCTGCCGGGAGCGGCCTCGGCGAGCGCGCACGACGCGGCCGGACCGGGCGTCCCCACGGCTCCGGCAGCCCCAGCCGAGGTCTCCTCGCCTGCCGCGGCCGTGGGGGACACGCCCGCGGGTGCCGTGCACGCCGAGCACTGCGAAGTGGCTCCGGCCGAGCACGACGCTGCGGCGTCCGCGCCGAAGGCGGCCGCCAAGGCGGCCTCGGCCGCCCGCACCGTGCGGGTCGACGCCGAGCGGCTCGACGCGCTGATGCACTCGATGGGCGAGCTGGTGATCCACCGCACAGCCGTCGAGGCGCTCGTCGCGAACCTCGAGGTTCCCGGGCTTCAGCAGGCGATGCAGGAGCTCACCCGCAGCTCGCAGGCGCTGCAGTCGATGGTCATGCAGGTTCGGATGATCCCGGTCGACGTCGTCTTCCTGCGCTTCCCGCGGCTGGTCCGCGATCTCTCCTCCAAGCTCGGCAAGGAGGTCCACCTGAAGCTCGTGGGGTCCGAGACCGAGCTTGACCGGACGGTCGTGGACGCGCTCGGCGACCCGCTGGTCCACCTGGTCAGAAACTCGCTGGATCACGGCCTCGAGCCCGTCGCGGAGCGGCTCGCGGGTGGCAAGCCGGAGGCCGGGACGCTGGAGATAGCGGCCCGTCATGCGGGCGGAAGCGTGGTGATCGAGGTTCGCGACGACGGCCGCGGCATCGACCCCGAGGTCGTCGCGCGCAAGGCGCTGGAGCGCGGCCTGATCGATGCCCAGGCCGCCGCGGAGATAACGATGAAGTCGGCCGTCGAGCTGCTGTTCGCGCCCGGCTTCTCGACCGCCGACACCACCAGCGACATCTCCGGCCGCGGGGTCGGCATGGACGCGGTCCGCACCAAGATCCGCGAGCTGGGCGGCGAGGTCGTGCTCGAGTCCGTCAAGGGAAAGGGGACGACCGCGCAGATCCGCCTGCCCCTTACGCTCGCGATCGTCTCGGCGCTCCACGTCGACGTCGCGGACGGCCCCTACGCGGTGCCGCTGGACAGGATCGAGCGCACCCTGCGCCTCTCCGAGCAGACGGTCCGCTCGGTCGCGGGTCGCCGGATGCTTGTGCTCGACGACGGCGTCCTGCAGCTGCTGGAGGGAGCGACCGTCTTCGGGCGTCCGCACGTGCGCGAGCACGAGTTCGTCGTGATCGTGCGCTCGAAGGATCAGCGTCTCGCGCTCGCGGTCGACGACCTGATCGGCCAGCGTGAGCTGGTCACCCGTCCGCTTCCGCCGGTCGTCTCCAGCGGAGAGCCGGTCTCCGGCGGAGCGGCGCTGTCGGACGGCAGGATCGCCCTGATCGTCGACTGCGACGCGCTCGCCGGGCTGACCCGCGGCACCATGCGCCGCGACGCGGGGGCGAGGACGAGCGGCGACAGCGATGCCGTGGAGCTGGCAGCGGCGGCATGACCACAACCTCGAACACTGGAGAGAACGTGAACCAGTCCCTGTCCGACATCCAGTTGGACGCGCTTCGAGAGCTGGCGAACATAGCTTCCGGCACCGCCGCGACGGCCCTGTCGCAGATGCTCGGTCGCGAGGTCGAGATCAGCGTTCCCAAGGCCCTCGCGCTTCCTCCCGCCGATGCGGTGGACGCCTGCGGCGACGCCGAGGCGCACGTGGCCGGAGTCGCGGTCCCGCTGCAGGGCGACATCAGCGGCCTGGTCCTGCTGCTGATCCCGTTCGAGCACGCCGAGGCACTGTGCGCGCTGCTGGGCGTCGAGCCGCACACGGAGGTCGGCGACTCGGCGCTGCGCGAGATCGGGAACATCCTCGCGACCTCCTACCTGATGGGTCTCGGCGCGATGACCGGGCTCGATCTGGAGCCCTCGCCGCCGGAGCTGCACGCCGACATGCTCGGCGCGATCGTCTCGACGCTGCTGGTCTCGGTCTCGGGGGCGCACGAGCTCGCGCTCGTGCTCGACTCCGAGCTCGACGTGTCCGGGGAGCCGTGCTCCATCTCCTTCCTGCTGCTGCCGACCTCCGGCCAGATCTCCGATCTGCTGGCGCCGCTTGGTCTCGCCGAACCGGCGGTCTGAGCGATGTCCGGGGTGAGGATGGGAGAGATCGCCCTCGCCACCGTGGGCACGGAGCTGGTGGCCCTCGGGCTCGGGTCCTGCATCGGGCTGGCGATCGTCGACTGGTCCGCGGGCGTGGCCGGGCTGGCTCACGTGGTGCTGCCGGAGTCCGGGGGGCGCAGCGACGAGCCCGGGAAGTTCGCCGACACCGCCGTCCCCGAGCTGCTTCGGCTGCTCGCTCGCGCCGGGGCACGGCGCCTGGAGGCGGCGATGGCCGGCGGCGCGCGGATGTTCCAGACCAGCGGCGGCCTTGACATCGGGGCACGCAACGAGCAGGCGGTCCGCGCCGCGCTGAGCGCCGAGCGGATCACCGTGCGCGCCGCGCAGACCGGCGGCGGTCAGGGCCGCACGATCAGGGTCTCGCTCGCCGACGGCCTCGTGACGGTGCGGGTCGCCGGAGAGCAGCCCGTGAAGCTGATCGAGTCGGGCGCGCGCGCCGGCTCGTCGCCTGGAGCCTCCGCGTCCTCGCGCGGAGGGCGTCCGGCGGCGACGGCGCGCGGTGGCGGTCAGCCTCAGCCTCCGGGCGTGCGCGCTCAGGCGGGCCTGCGGGCAGGTCTCGGCTCGCCTGAGGCGGTCGCGATCACAGGGGGGCTGCGGTGAGCGAGATCCTGACTCCGGAGCAGATCGCGGCTCTGGTCGAGGCAGCCAAGCACGGCGAGCTGCCCGACCCCGGGACCGAGCAGCGGACGGTGCGCCGCAGCCACCGGATGAGGACCGTCGACTTCAGCCGTCCAACGAAGTTCTCCGCCGAGCAGCAGCGGCGGATCTCGCGCGCCACCGAGACCTTCTGCCTGACCGCCGGCACGCGTCTCTCCTCCGAGCTGCGCTGGCCGGTCGAGTTCGAGCTGCTCAACACGGTCCAGCTGACCTGGTCGGCGGCCCAGGCCCAGCTGGCGTCCAACTCGCTCTCGGCCCTGGTGGAGGTCTCGCCGCTCAACACCAGGATGCTGCTCTGCGCGGAGCGGTCGTTCGTGCTCTCGTGCATCGAGGCGCTGCTCGGCGGCTCGCCTGAGCGCCCGCCGCGGGAGCGGCGACTGAGCGAGATCGACTGGAGCCTGACCAACCGCCTGTTCGAGACGCTCGCGCACCAGCTGTCCCTGGTCTGGCACGAGCTTGCCGGCGTCACGCTGGGCGTCGTAGAGATCGGCGATCACGACTCCAGCCAGGTCGCGTCGGTCTCCGAGCCGACGTTCACGCTGCTGATCGAGTGCCGGATGGCCAAGCAGTCGTTCGCGCTGGCGATGCTGATCCCATGGGTCGCGGTCGCGCCCATCGAGCGCAAGATCTCGGGCCGGGAGTCCAAGGGCGAGCGTGACCCCCGCGCGGGAGAGCCGATCCAGCGCGCGATGTCCGCGGTGCCGGTCGTGATGCGGGCCGAGGTCGCGGCGACCGAGCTCGACGTGCGCGACATCCTCGCGCTCGCGCCCGGCAGCGTGATCGAGTTCGGCGCCCGTGCGAAGGACGGGGTGACGCTGTTCGCGGAGAACGTGGAGCTGGCGCGCGCTCAGCCCGGAGCCAACGGCCCCCGGCGCGCGGTGCAGGTGTGCGGCTCGCACGGAGATGATCTGTGAGCGGTGACCCCGGTCAGCGGGACGCGCTGATGCGCCTCGGCGCCGCGAGCGCGGAGGCCGTCGCGCAGGTTCTTGACATGTTCGCCCCGGGCGCCGTGGAGCGTGGCGAGGTGTCCGTGCTGGCCGAGGGGGCGCCGCCGTTCGCCGGGGTGACCGCCGGCTCGGTCGCGGCCAGCGTCTCCTATGTCGAGGGCGTCACCGGCGCGAACGTGTTCGTGCTGCCAGCCGTCGCCGTGCGCAAGCTCGCGCAGGGGATGGGCATGCCCGCGCCCGAGGACGGGCCCGACGCGGAGCTCTCCGAACTGGAGATGTCCGCGGTCGGCGAGGCGGCCAACCAGATGATGGCCGCCGCGGCGAGCGCCATCGGCGTCGTGATGGGGCAGGAGATCGAGATCTCGGTTCCGGACATCCGCGTGCTCTCGGACCCATCCTCGGCCGCCGAGATCTACGGGACCTCGCCCTACGCCACATCGACCACCTTCCTGATCGGCGGAGAGTCCTGCCGCCTGATCTGCCTCGTACCCAGCGCGTTCCTGGTCAGGATGGCGCGTGCGCTGGACGAGCTCTCGGCCGAGCGCGCGGCTGACGAGGGCGCTCAGCTCGACGAGGGCCAGACCGATGCTCGGGCGATGGCGATCGCCGAGGCGCTCGGCGAGATCAAGCTGCGGGTGTGGGCCGAGCTCGGTCGCACCGAGCTGGCGCTGGGCAGCGCGCTCGGGCTTCCGGTCGGGTCCGTCGTCGAGCTGGACCGCGCGGCCGAGGCGCCGGTCGATCTGTTCGTCAACGGTGTCCGCTTCGCTCAAGGTCGCGTGCTGGTCACCGATGACGGTGAGTGGGCGTTCGAGTGCGAAGCGATCGGACGCCAGGACCCCGCCCGACTCTCTCCGCCGTTCCAAGCCTCGTCCCAACCGTCAATCGAGCAAGAAGGAGCAGCCATCTGATGGCCCGTGTACTCGTAGTCGACGACGCCGCTTTCATGCGCAAGGTCGTGAGCGACGCTCTCGCCTCCGGCGGCCATGATGTGATCGGCGAGGCAGGCAACGGCGTGGAAGCCGTCGATCGTTTCCGCGAGCTCAAGCCTGAGCTGACGATGCTGGACATCACGATGCCTGAGAAGACGGGGCTCGAGGCGCTGGCGGAGATCATGTCGATCGACCCGTCCGCTCGCGTGCTGATGTGCTCCGCGCTCGGCCAGGAGTCGAAGGTGATCGAGTCGATCAAGCTCGGAGCCAAGGACTTCGTCGTCAAGCCCTTCCAGCCGGAGCGCCTGCTGGAAGCCGTCGGCAAGGCGCTCTCGTAGCGCGAGGCGGCCGCCCGCGCAGGGGGCGCCCCCCGCGGGCGCCCGCTGGTTGCGGCTGCGCGGCCGTCGGGTGGCCGTCCGGGGTGTGCCGCAGTGCCGCCGCGGTCGTGCGCCGCCACGCCGCGGTCGTGCCGGGCATGAGCCGTCCTGCCGCGGGCGTGCCGCCGTCCTGCCGCGGGCGTGCCGCCGTCCTGCCGCGGGCGTGCCGCCGTCCTGCCGCGGGCGTGCCGCCGTCCTGCCGGCGCCGCCGTGCCGCCGTCCAGTCGCCGCTCCGCCCCCGGCTCGGGCGACCGCCGGCCTGGCCTGCGTATGGACGCCGTCACTCAAACATTCGGCTAAAGCCGCGCCTTCATCCGGCCGATCAAGTGGGTGACTTTCCCTCGAAGTCACCCCTCGATGCGTTGGATCACGTTGACACGTGGCGCCGCCCTGGGCGGCGCCCTCGCCCTCTGCTGTGAGCGACCGGCGCTCGCCGCCGCGCCGACCGGCGAGAGCACGCCGCTGCATCTCGGCTCGACCGGCGCGGTCCACTCCGCCGCAGGCGGCGGATCGAGCATCCTGCGCACCCTGGTCGCGCTGGTCGTGGTCGTCGGGATCATCTACGCGGTGGCGCGCATCCTGCGCGCGATCAAGGGGCGTGACGCCGTCCGCGCCTCCGGCAGCGGCCTGGAGCAGATCGCGGCGCTCCCGCTGGGGCCCGGCAAGTCGGTCGCGCTGGTGCGCTCCGGCCGCGACATCGTGCTCGTCGGCGTCGGCGAGCACGGCGTGACCGCGATCAAGACCTACACCGAGGCGGAGGCGCTCGCCAACGGGATCGAGATCCCGCAGCCGGGAGCGGTGGGCGACGACGCCGAGCGCCCGCTGGACCGGGTGCTGGAACGCCTGCGCCGGATGACTGTGCGCCCGTGAAGATCGACTCCTCCAACGCGCTGCAGATCCTGGTCCTGGTCGGCGGCCTGTCGCTGATCCCCGCGATCCTGTTCACCGTCACCGGCTTCACGCGGATCCTGATCGTGCTGGGCTTCATCCGCTCCGCGATGGGTACCACCACCACGCCGCCCAACCAGGTGCTGGTCGGGATCGCGCTGTTCCTCACCCTGTTCGTGATGAAGCCGACGATCGGCGCGATCGTCAACGACGCCTGGGACCCGCTTCAGCGCCACCAGATCACGATGTCCACGGCGATCACGCGCGCCGAGGAGCCGCTGCGCGAGTTCATGTTCAACCAGGTTCAGTCCCAGGACCTGACGCTGTTCGTGTCGCTGGCCAAGATCCCGACGCCGCAGACCCGCGCCCAGGTCCCGACCTACGTGCTGATCCCGGCGTTCATCCTCTCCGAGCTCAAGACGGCGTTCCAGATCGGCTTCCTGATCTTCCTGCCGTTCCTGATCATCGACCTGATCGTCTCCTCGACGCTGATGAGCGTCGGGATGATGATGCTCCCGCCGACGTTCGTGTCGCTGCCGTTCAAGATCCTGCTGTTCGTCCTGGTCGACGGCTGGGACCTGATCACCCGCTCGCTGATCGCGAGCTTCCACTGATCCGGAGGTCCGCGAGCGATGAACCAGGACACCGTCGTCAGCCTCGCCACCCAGGCGATGACCCTCGCGATCGAGGTCGCCGGCCCGATGATGCTCGTCGGCCTGGTGATCGGCCTGGTCGTCTCGATCTTCCAGGCGGTCACATCGATCCAGGAGCAGAGCCTCTCCTTCATCCCGAAGATCATCGGGCTGGCCGCGCTGATCGTGCTGCTCGGGCCCTGGATGCTCGACCAGCTGGTCAACTACGCCTCGAACCTGTACCTCTCGATCCCGCAGCTGATCAACGGCGGATGAGCCAGGCGAGCCTCAGCACGCTGGTCTCCGCGATCGGGCCCCAGAAGGTGACCGGCTTCTTCCTGGTGCTCGCGCGGGTCGCGCCGCTGTTCGTCGTGGCGCCGGTCTTCTCGTCGTCGATGCTGCCGCCGAAGGCCAGGAGCGTCGGCGCGGTCGGGCTGGCGATCGGACTGACGCCGCTGGCCGTCCACGGGCAGCGGATCCCGACCGACCCCCTCTCGGTCGCCGGGCTGCTCGCGGAGCAGATCCTGATCGGACTGGCGTTCTCGTTCGCGGTCGGCGCGGTGCTGTACGCGGTGCAGGCGGCCGGCGGTCTGAACGACATGCTGTCCGGTTTCTCGTTCGGGGCGCTGGTGGACCCGATCAACGGCAACCCGGGCGGCGTGATGACGAGCCTCTACGGGCTGATCGGCATGGCGCTGTTCATCGCGATCGGCGGCGACGCCTGGATGCTGCGCGGGCTCGCTCGCACGTTCGCCCTCGTGCCCCTGGCCGGGGCGGCCCCGATCGCGGGGATCGCATCGGGCGCCGAGCAGGCGCTCGGCATGGTCTTCATCGGCGCGGTCGAGGTCGCGGCGCCGGTCCTGCTGGCGATGGTCGTCACCGACATCGCCTTCGGGATGGTCTCCAAGGTCGTGCCGCAGGTGAACGTGTTCGGGGTCGGGTTCGCGCTCAAGGTCGGGGTCGCGATGCTGGTCGTAGCCGCCTCGCTGCCGTTCATCGGCGACTTCATGTCCAACCAGATCGCGAGCGCGGTCTCCAACGCGCTCGGCTCGCTCTGACGATGGCTGCCGACGACCGGACAGAGAAGCCGACCGCCAAGCGCCGCCAGGAGGCGCGGCGCAAGGGCCAGGTCGCCAACAGCTCGGAGCTCAACGGCGTCGTCGTCCTGATCGCCGGGCTGGCCGCCTTCCTGATGCTCGGCCCGGCGATCGTCTCGGCCTCCGGGGACGCGATGCAGGCCGCCTTCTCGCTCGCCTCCAAGCCGCACACCGTGACCTCCGCGGCCGGCCTGCACGGGCTGCTCTCGCTGGTGCTCCACACGCTCGAGTCGACCGTCGGGCCGATCGCCGCAGTCTGCCTGGCGGGCGCGCTGATCGCCAACATCGCGCAGGTCCGCTTCCGTCCCGCATGGTCCAAGCTCAAGCCCGACTTCCGTCACGTGTCGCCGATCGACGGCTTCAAGCGCGTGTTCGGCAAGCAGGTCGGCTTCCAGCTGCTGAAGACGCTGGCGAAGGTGGTGATCGTGGGCGGCGTCACGGCGATGGCGCTTGTGCCCCAGATCACCGGCATCAGCGCCGCGGTCGGGACCACGCCGGGCGCGCTCGGGTCGCTGATGAGCTCCAACGCCGTGTCGATCGTCGAGCGGGTCGTCGCCGTCTACCTGCTGATCGGGCTCGCCGACCTGATCTGGTCTCGCCGCCAGCACGCCAAGTCGCTGAAGATGACCAAGCAGGAGGTCAAGGACGAGTCGAAGAACGCCGAGGCTCCACCCGAGGTGCGGGCGGCCATCCGCCGTCGCCAGTACCAGGTGATGCGAGCGCGGATGATGGCCGCCGTTCCGACCGCGGACGTGGTCGTCACCAACCCGACCCACTACGCGGTCGCCCTGCGCTACGACGGGACCCTGCCGGCGCCGGTCGTGGTCGCCAAGGGCAAGAACCTGATCGCGGCGCAGATCAGGCGGGTCGCGGCCGAGCACGACGTGCCGATCGTCCCCGATCCGCCCCTGGCGCGCTCGCTGTACGCGACGGTCCCGCTCGAGGCGATGATCCCGCCGGAGCTGTACGCCGCCGTCGCGCAGGTGCTTGCGTTCGTCTACCGGATGGCGGGGCGCAGGAAGGTGGCGGCATAGCGATGTCCGGTTCGGAGGTGCGGCGCTGATGGAACGCGGGCTTCGCCGGATCCTGGCGCACACCGACCTGCTCGCCGCGGTCGGCGTGGTGCTGGTCGTGACGATGCTCGTGATCCCGCTGCCCTCGACGCTGCTGGATCTGCTGATCACGATGAACATCTCCGGCGCGCTGGCCGTCGTCGTCGCGACGATGTACGTCGACCGGTCGCTGGAGTTCTCGTCGTTCCCGACGCTGCTGCTGCTGACCACGATGTTCCGTCTCGCGATCAACGTCTCGGTCACGCGGCTGGTGCTGACCACCGGCGACGCGGGGAGCGTCGTGCGCGACTTCGGTCAGTTCGTGGTCGGCGGCAACGTGATCGTCGGCCTGGTGATCTTCCTGATCCTGGTCGTGATCCAGTTCGTAGTCGTCACCAACGGCGCCGGCCGCGTCGCCGAGGTCGCCGCCCGGTTCACGCTGGATGGGATGCCGGGCAAGCAGATGGCGATCGACGCAGACCTGAACGCGGGTCTGATCACCGACGAGCAGGCGCGCTCTCGGCGCGCCGAGATCGGTCGCGAGGCGGACTTCTACGGCGCGATGGACGGCGCCTCGAAGTTCGTCAAGGGCGACGCCATGGCGGCCGTGGTGATCACCGCCATCAACCTGATCGGCGGCATCACGATCGGCATGCTCCAGCGCCACCTGGGGTTCAGCGCCGCGACCAAGCAGTACTCGCTGCTGACGGTCGGCGACGGCCTGGCGGAGCAGATCCCGGCGCTGCTGATCTCGGTCGCGACCGGCATCCTGGTCACCCGCTCGGCGTCAAGTCGCGACCTCGGCTCGGAGATCACCAGCCAGATCCTCGGCCAGCGCCGGGCGCCGCTGGTCGCCGGTGGGGCGATCATCTGCTTCGCGCTGATCCCTGGGCTTCCGAAGCTTCCGTTCCTGCTGATCGGCGGGCTCATGTTCGCCGTCGGTTGGGCGCTGCGCAAGCACGGGGTGGAGCTGCTCTCGCCCAAGGCCGCGACGCCGGAGCTGCCGGCCGCGGACTCCGAGCCAAAGGTCGCGGCCCGTGACGAGGTGCTCAAGGAGCTGCCGATCGACCCCCTGGAGCTGGGCATCGGCTTCGGGCTGGTCCCGCTCGTGGACCGCGGCTCGGGCGGCACGCTCGTGCGGCGGATCTCGCTGATCCGCCGTCAGATCGCCGGCGAGCTGGGAATGGTGATCCCGCCGGTCCGCATCCACGACGAGGTCGACCTGGACTCGCACGAGTACGTGTGCAAGGTGCGCGGCACCGAGGTCGCCCGCGGCAGGGTGATGGCCGGCCACAAGCTGGCCATGGACCCGGGCGACGCGGTCGGCAACCTCCCCGGGATCCCGACCACCGAGCCCGCCTTCGGTCTGCCGGCGGTCTGGATCGCCGACGCGCAGCACTCGGAGGCGGAGGCGCTCGGCTACACGGTCGTCGACGCCGAGTCGGTGATCGTCACCCACCTGACCGAGATGATCCGCACCAACGCGGCGCAGCTGCTTACCCGTCAGGACGTGCGCGCGCTGCTGGACCAGCTCAAGGAGACCAACGAGGCGGTCGTCAACGAGGTCGTGCCCGACATCCTGTCGGTCGGCGAGATCCAGCGCGTCCTGCAAGCGCTGTTGTCGGAGGGCGTGTCGATCAGGGATCTGGGCGCGATCGTCGAAGCAGTGGGCGACAAGGCGAAGATCACCCGCGACACCGGGCTGCTGGCGGAGTACGCTCGCCAGGCGCTTGGCCGTGCGATCACCGCTCCACATCTCGCCCCCGACCACAGGTTGTGCGTGATAACCCTGGACCCAGCGATTGAGCAGGAGGTGGCCACGTCGATCACCCAGACGACCGACGGCGAGTATCTCGCGCTGGACCCCGTGCGCGCCCAGGCGCTGCTCGGCGCGGTGCGCAGCCAGTCAGAGCAGGCGACCGCGCGCGGCGGGGCCCGTCCTGTGCTGCTGTGCTCGGCGCGTGTGCGCCGCCACCTGAGGCGTCTGGTCGAGACGGCGATGCCCCATCTCGCGGTCTGCTCCTACAACGAGATCGCGGCCGGCATCAGCGTTGAGACGCTCGGGGTGGTGAGCGCGTGACCGATCGCCCCGCTCGCCCGTCGCAGCCCGCCGGCGCCGACCGCGTCGATCAGAGCGGCGTGCGCACCTATCGCGGGCGCACGATCGAGGAGCTGATCCCGAGGATCCGCGCCGAGCTCGGCCCGGACGCGATCATCCTCCGCGAGCGCGAGGGGCTCACCGGCGGGATCGGCGGCTTCTTCGCGCAGCGATGCGTGGAGATCGACGCGCGGCCGGCGCCGCGGATCAGCCTCTACGACGACGACGACGGGGAGCTGGAGGACTGGGAGGACGACGAGGGCAGCCCCGAGGGCGACGAGGAGCTCGGACCCGTCGATGACGTCGCGTCTCCGTTCGGGGGCGCGCCGGCGTTGGCGTCCGGGGGCGCGCCGGCGTATGCGTCCGGGGTCGCGCCCGTGCCGGGGCGGCCGGTCGGCGAGCCCGCGCACCGCGCGTCGCCGCCGATCGCCTGGGGCGAACCGTGCGAGGCGCCCGCCGGTTCGGGCGGGCCGTTCGAGGCGCCGGCCGCGTCGGCGCCGCCAGCGCGCATGAGCGCGCCGTTCCTCGACGAGGCATCGTTCGCTGCCCGACTGGAGGAGGCCACCTACGCGGCCGAGCAGGCAGAGGTCGACTCCGTGGAGATCGAGCCCGGCTCCCCGAGGGCGCCGGCACCGACGCCGGCGTTCATCGCCTTCGACGAGCTCGGCGAGCCCGAGCCCGATGCCAAGCGGGTCGCCGCGCCCGTGCCGCTGTCCGAGGTGCCCGGAGCGCCGGTGCCGCTGCCGGAGGGGGTCGCCGCCGAGGCGCCATCCGCGGTGCCCGTCGTCCCGTCTGCGGCCATCGCCGAGCCCGCGGCCGCAGCCGCGGTGCCCGTCGTTCCGCCTGCGGCCGCGGCCATCACCGAGGCCGCGGCCTCTGCACGCCCAGTCCCCGATCCCGTTCCCGAGCGGTTGCCGGAAGCGCCGTGGGTCAGGTTCGCGGAGCAGGGCTCATTCGCATCCGCGCAGGGTTTGGTCCGGCCGCCGATAGCGCCGGCGGCCACGGCGGCTCCGGCTCCGGTGCCGCCGCCCGCGGCTGTGCCTGCGGCGTCGTCCCTGCAGCCAACGCTCAGCCGGCCCGCCGCCCCGGTCGCTTCGGTCTCGGATCCCGTCTTCCCGGTCTCGGAGCCTGCGTCCCCGGCCGCTCGGCCAGCTGCTCCGGTTGTGGAGCCTCCCACGATCGTGCAGCCCGCTGCCGAGGCGGCTGGACCGGATCCGTGGCGCTCGCTCTCGGCCGCCCCGCGTGCACAGGCTCCGCGCGATCCGGCGGCGGTTCCGTCGGGCGTCGCGGAATCCCGTCCGTCGCCCTACGGCTATGGGGTTCGCCGCCGCGGCGGCATCCTCCCGGCGGCCGAGCGGATGCTCCGCGCCGCGCTCGATGCAGCAAGCGAGCACCGATCGCATGGCATTGGGGCTCCGGCAGCCCGTGTACAGGCTCCGGAGCCGCCCGCGCCGCTCACGGCTGGCCCCGGGACGACGAGCTGGCTCGACCGCGCCTCCGCGCCGGAGCGGATCACGCCAACGCCGCTTTCTCAGATCGAGCACGTGACCGAGCAGATTCGCCCTGCGCCGGTCGCGCCGGCTGCCTCTGCGGGCGGGCAGGTACCGCCGATCCCCGCCACGCCCACCGTCCCGGCGCCGGGGCCGGCGCCGGCGATCCACCCGGAGCCGCTTGCGGGCGGGCCCGAGCCCTCCGTGGCGCCGGCGCCATCGGCCGCCTCTGCGCTCGAGGGCGCGGCCGAGATCGAGCGACGACTGGTCCTGGGCGGTCTGACGCCGAGCAACGCCTCGGCGCTTGTGCTGGCGACCGTCTCACGCGGCCGTCCGGCGACCGGCGCCGATGAGCTTCGCCGTGAGGTGCGGGACACCATCGCACGCACGATCCCCGTCCCGCGCCATCTCCCGGCGACGCACGGCGCGGTCGCGATCGTGGGCGCTGGCGGCTCCGGCAAGACGCGCGCGATCGCCGCCCTCGCCCTCGCGCACGCCAGCGCCGGCGGGCTGGTCAGCGTCGCCAGCCTCGGCGCTCCGGGCCGGGAGGCCGAGCTCGGCTCGCTTCTGCGCGGGGAGCCGGTCAACGTGATCCCGGCGATGCGCACCCGCGCCACCGCTCGCGCCGTCGCGTCGGCGCGAGAGCGCGGGCTCGTGCTGATCGACACCGCCGCGGTGACGCCGCGGGACACGGCGACGATCGACGTGGTCGCCGAGGCTCTCGACGGCTTCAGGCTCGACGGCGTCTACCTTGCTGTCCCCGCGACCGTGAGCCTCCCGGCCGGCACGAAGCTGGTCGACGGCTTCTCGGCCTTCGACCTCAGCGGCCTGATCGGGACCCACATGGATGAGACCGATCAGTTCGGCGCGCTGGTGGAGCTGTCGATCGCGACCGGGGTTCCACTCGCCTACACGCTCTCGGGCGGCCGTCTCGCGGACTCGATCGCGGCGGTTGACCGATCCGCCATCGCCGACCGTCTGCTGTAGGTGAATGCCCCGGTGAGTCCCGCCAGTTCCGCTTCCGCGCCCAGCCATGATCCGCTGTCCGCACGCCGCTCGACGATCCCGCTCCCGTGCCGCTCGACGATCCCGCCCAGACCTCTTGAGATGAGCGCCCTGTGATGATCCCGCCCCCGCGCTTCGTGACGATCCAGCGCACGAGACTCGCTTCGAGCCCATCGAGACGTCCCGCCGAGCGCCGGCTCCCGAAGGCAGCGTGATGAGCCAGCTCGGAGGATCAGGGTCGGTGCAGACGGCGACCGCCGACAATGTCCGCCCCTTCCCCGGCAGCGGCCAGGGGATCCTGACCACGCTTGAAGGGGAGCGGCTGCCGGTGCGGACCTTCGAGCGGGGACGTGAGGTGGTGCTGGTCGTGCTCGTGGATGTCGAGGGTGCGGGTCCCGGCTGCACTCGCGACGCTGACCTTGAGTACACGTCCGTCCGCGGTGTGGTGAGGCTCCACGGCCAGGCGCTGTTCGAGGATCGCTCGCTGGTTCGCTTCAACGCCGTCGGCGACCCGGAGGTGACGCAGCGCCGCTCGTTCGTCCGCGTCCACACGCCTGAGGCTGTGACGTTGGATTGCGGCGAGGGGGCCGCGAGCTGCGTCTACACCGTCGATCTAAGCGGTGGCGGGATGCTGCTCGCGGGCGCCGAGTCGCTTGCGGTCGACCAGGTCGTGCGCTTCTCGGTGGCGCTGGGCGCCGAGCCTCCGATCGAGGGGGCCGGCCGGGTGGTGCGAATCGGTGCCGATGAGCGGCGGGCCCTGGTGTTCGAGCAGATCGGCGAGGACGATCGGGAGCGGCTGATCCACTACGTGTTCGAGTGCATGCGAAGGGCGCGGGCGAAGACGCGCGGCGACTGCATGTAGGAGCGCGGGATGGCCAAGAGCGACAAGGACAAGGCCAAGACGGCCAAGGATGCCAAGAAGGGCAAGGGCAAGGGCAAGGGCAAGAAGGGCGGCAAGGCCGACGGGGCGGCGTCGGAGGGGATCAGCGTCGCTGCGCATCCGCGTGCGGCGGCCGCCGTGAAGCGCTCCAAGGGGTTCGGTGGGCTCGCCGGATTCGGGTTGGCGGCCTACCTCTCCTACAGCGCCGGGGTGCCGGCAGACCAGATCGCACTGCGGGCGCTTGCGTTCGGGATCGCCGGATACATCGTCGCGTGGGCGTGTGCGGTCGCGATCTGGCGCCACCTCGTGCTGGCCGAGTTGCGCCACGCGCTTGAGACGGGTCAGGCGACCTACGCGCCGCCGCCTAAGCAGGGCGGTCGTTCCGGTGCCCGGCGGGCGGGCGCGGAGGGGTCGACGGCCGACGCGGAGCCGCAGCCCGTCGCCGATGATGCAGGGGATTCCTAGGCGGCGTCGAACAGCATCGCGGCTCTCCGACCCGAGGGCCGAAACCGCACCCGCACCTCACGGACATGGATCCGATCGGTCCGATCGAGTCGCGGCCTCCGGCGGTCCCGCCGGTGACCGGGCCCCCGCGCGTTGAGCGCGCAGGCGATCGGCCACGCCGGCGTCCCGAGCAGGAGCGGCGGGATCGGCGGCGCCGTCCGGCGGACGATCGGTTCGGCGAGCCGGCCGGCGACGAGCTCGCCGACGAGGCGCAGGACGCAGGGCATGGCGGCGAGGGCGGGTACGACGACGGCCGTCCGCATGTCGACCTGACCGCCTGACGCCTGCCGTCCGGCCCGCGGTCTCCGCCAGTTTGGCCCGTCCGCCAGTTTGGCCCGTCCGCCCGTTTGGCCCGGCCACGGCCCGTCCGGCCCGCGGTCTCCCGGCCGTCCGCTGTCGACCTGACTGCTCGGCCCGGTCGGCCGGCCCTCGGTCCCCGGCCGGATGTGTCCAGGTCGATCTGGACGCCGCTCAAGTCATGGCGCGGAACGTCGATAAACGTGAGTGCCGGCCGCATGGAGCAGCCGGGGGACAACCAAACGACTCACACCACGGAGGTGTCTAATGTCCCTTTCGATTCTGACCAACATCTCGGCGATGCAGACGCAGCAGAACCTGCTGCAGACGTCGAACCAGGTCGCACAGTCGATGCAGCGCCTGTCCTCGGGCCTTGCGATCAACACGGCCGCGGATAACGCCGCCGGCTACGCGATCTCCGAGAGCCTCACCTCTCAGACCAACGGCCTCAACCAGGCGTCGTCGAACGTCAACGACGCCATCTCGATGGTCCAGACGGCGTCTAGCTCGCTGAACAACATCCAGAACATGCTCCAGCGCGTCTACGAGCTGGGGGTCCAGTACAACAACGGAACGCTCTCGTCGCAGGACCAGACGGACATCCAGGCGGAGGTCAACCAGCTCACGCAGGAGATCAACCGCCAGCAGAGCGCGTCCAACTTCAACGGGATCAACCTGCTCAACGGGACCGCCGGTTCCGCCAGCAACGGCACGGTCACCTTCCAGGTCGGCGCCAACTCCGGCGACACGCTGAGCGCCACGTTCTCGTCGGTCGAGGGCAACAGCGGCCTCGGTGGGCTCGGGTTCACCTGGACCAACGCCACGTCGGGCGGCACCGTGATCGACCTCAGCCAGTCCGGCGCGCTGGCCAGCCTGAGCGACGCGATCAACAACATCTCGAGCATGGCGGCCACGCTTGGCGCGGTCCAGAACCGTCTGCAGTACACCTCGGATGCGATCGCCTCGACCGACCAGAACCTGACTGCCACCAACAGCCAGATCAAGGACGTCAACATGGCCCAGCAGATGACCGACCTGACCCAGCAGCAGATCCTGGAGCAGGCGGGCACGGCGATGTTGGCCCAGGCACAAGCCCAGCCACAGCTGCTGCTGAAGCTGATCGGCGGCTGACCTCTCCTCCTCCCCACGGCCGGGTGGCGCCTCCCCAGGCGTCGCCCGGGCGGTGGGGGAAGATCTTCGCCGCATCGGCGGCGGCGCCACCCGCGCCGCGCCGCGCGGCGTCCAAAGCTCGGACGCGGCCGGCCTCGGCAGGCCGCACTTCGAGAACAACAACGCCTCGTGCTCACCCCAGGTCGCAAACGCGAGGCCACATCAGATCCGATCCATCGAGGGAACGGTTGGAGGAGGCGGGCCGCTCGCACCGGCCCGCCTCTCTCCGTTTAAGGCGTCGGGCTGGCGGCCGATCACCAGCGCAGGAAGATGAGCTACACGGATGCGCTCTCCCGGGTCTCGCAGATCTCGGCCGAGGTCTCGGGCCTTCAAACGGCCTTTGAGCCTCAATCCGGCGCGGGTGCCACGGCGGCCTCCTCCGCTTCCTCCACGCCCTCGGCGACTGCGAACGCCGGGGCGCTGGCCGCGGCGAGCTTCTCGAACGCGCTCGCCAGCGCGATCTCAGGATCGGGCGCCGGCAGCGGCACGTCCGCGCTGAACCCGAGCCTGACGGGGGCTCTGAGCGGCTCCGGCCTGACGGGGGCTCTGAGCGGCTCCGGCCTGACGGGGGCTCTGGGCGGCTCCGGCCTGACGGGGGCTCTGGGCAGCTCAGGTCTGACGGGGGCTCTGGGCAGCTCCGGCCTGACGGGGGTGATCGGTGCCTCCGGGCTGTCGGGCCCCCTAGGCGCTTACGGGACCGCTGGTCTGACGGGAGCCGGCGGCACAGCGAGCTCTCTTGGCATGCTCGGTGGCCTCTCCACGCAGAGCGGGGTGGTCGGATCCGGGGCCGGGACCGGCGCGAGCACCGTGGCGTTGCCGATGAGCGCCTCGACGATGCTGACCTCCGCGCAGCAGCAGTTCGCGGGGCGGCTCGCCGCCGACACGGGTCTGGATCCGGGGGTGGTGACCGCGTGGCTGCTGGCCGAGGAGAGCGGCGGTGCGGCCGCCGCGCGCCAATCGGCCGCAAACAACGACTGGCTCAACATCGGCTACACGGACTCGGCCACCTACGGCTCGGCCGACGCGGTCTGGAGCAACCCGATCACCGCCGCCGACGCGACGGCCGGCTGGCTGGCTGGTCAGAGCACGATCCCGGGGTACGGAACCGCCAGCGCGGGCATCCAGTCGATCCTCTCCACCGTCGGACAGCCCCCCGCCGTCCAGATCGCCGCGCTGCAGAACTCCGGCTGGGCGTCGAGCGGCTATCCCAGCCTCCCCGCGCTCTACCAGCAGGTCGCCGGGTAGCCGGGTTCGCCGGCCTCAACGCTCGCCGGCGGCTGCCGATTACCCATACATGTCCCTCGACGGATCGCCGCGCGTCACGCTGGGCGTCGCGACCTACAACCGCCACGACTACCTGGAGGAGGCGCTCCGCAGCTGCCTGAGCCAGGACTTCGCCGACCTTGAGGTGCTGGTCGTGCTCGACGGCACCACCAACCCGGCCACCGACGAGATCCTCGTGCGCCTCTCGGCCGACCCCCGGCTGCGCGTCGTGCGCCACGAGCGCAACCGCGGGATCGCCGCGGCATACAACACGTTCATCTCCGAGGGGCGGGGCGAGCTGATCGCGATGCTCGGCGACGACGACCTCTGCCTTCCGGGGCGGATCCGCCGCCAGGTGGAGCTCTTCGACCGCTTCCCCGACACGGGTGCGGTGCTCGGCTCGGCGACGGTGATCGACGCGGATGGCGAATTCGTCGGCGAGTGGGACAGCGCCGAGTTCGCGCCCATCAAGCTGGTGCAACTGCTCTACCGCCGCCACAACCACCTGATCGATCCGACCAGGATGGTCCACCGCCGCGTGTACGAGGCCGTCGGCGGGTACGACGACCGCTATCCGCTGGCCAACGACTTCGACTTCTGGCTGCGCGCCGCGCGCCGCTTCCGCTTCCGTCACTGCCAGGGAGGTCCGCTGGTGGCCGTACGCCGGCACGGCGAGAACACATCCGATGAGTCGGCAAGGGTGCGCGAGGCCGATGACGTCGAGCGCTCGCTGGAGGCCGGCCTAGAGCTCTACTCCCTGCGTGAGCTGCTGCCCGAGCTGGACTGGGCGCTCCTGGATCCCGCCGACGCCGAGCGCCAGGCGCTGGTGCGCTTCGCGGACGTGCTCGAGAAGCGCCTGCTGCCAGTCCCCGGGCTGGTCGCCAAG
>JAJZWB010000153.1 GCA_021846845.1 Actinomycetes bacterium
CCGACGAACTGTAACGGGCGGCCGGCGGGCGGGTACGCCCCTGTGCGATGGATCACCTGGAGCGGGATCACCTGGAGCGACTGCACCGCCGGGCGCGCGAACGTCGTGCCAACCCGATCGTCTACGGGATCGTCCGCGTCACCTTCCAGGCCTTCTTTCTCGTGTACTTCCGGATGAAGCGGATCGGTCGCGAGCACATCCCGCGCCGCGGGCCCGTGATCGTCGCCTCGAACCATCGCAGCTTCCTCGACCCGTTCGTGATCGCCTGCATGGCGCGCAGGCCGATGTACTACGTCGCCAAGCAGGAGCTCTTCACCTACAACCGCCTGATCTCCTGGCTCCTGGCGGCGCTTGGCGCCTTCCCGGTGGAGCGGGGCGCCGGGGACGTCGAGTTCATCAGGACCGCGACGGCGATCCTTGATCGGGGCGACATCGTGCTGATCTTCCCTGAGGGAACCCGAACCCGTCCCGGCCCGCTCGGGCAGCCGAAGCGCGGTGTCGGCCGGCTTGCGCTCCAGACCGGGGCTCCCGTGGTGCCGCTCGCGGTGATCGGCACCGAGGCGGTCCGTCGCGGCTGGCGGATCCGGCCTCACCGGGTTCGGATCCGGGCTGGACGGGCGCTCTCGTTCCCGCCCGTGGCGGATCCGTCGGTGCGCCTCGCAGGCGCGGTCACAGACCGGATCTGGCCGTGTGTGATGCTCCAGTGGGAGTGGCTCGGCGGTGCTCCGCCCGCGCGTCGGGCGACCGTGATCGGCTCCGGAGCGCGGGCTACGGCGCTGGCCGTGAGCCTCGCCCGGGGAGGGCTTGAAGTAGTGCTCGGATGCCGGACGGCGGAGCAGGCTCGGGCGATCGCCGCCGCCCGCGAGAACGAGCGCGATCTCCCCGGCGTGCGCCTGCCGGTGAACGTGTCGGTGCGGGCGGCGTCGGAGGTGCGCCTGGAGGACCAGGACATCGTCTGCCTCGCCGTGCCTGGAGGCTCCCTGCCCGCTGTGCTCGATCGCCACGGCGGTGAGATCGGCGCGCGCTGCGGGCTGCTGGTGATCGCCGACGGTGCGACCGGGGCGCTCGGCGCGGCGCCCTCCGCGTTCGCGGCAGAGCGCTGCGAGGCGAGGGCCGTGGCCGTTCTGGGCGGGTTCGGAGATCCCACGGGTCTGGTCGATCCGGGAACCAGGGTTGTCGTAGCCTCCCGTGACCGGGGGTTCGCCAGGGAGCTGCAGGCGGTCCTCACGGCGGCCGGCCTGGAGGTGCGGACGACCGGCGACGTGGCCGCGCTGGAGTTCGGGGACGTCCGGCACGCCGACCGGCAGATCACGGCGCGGATAGGCTGACCGTGCGTTGGAGAACCAAGACCCCGAGTCCAAGGCGCGCCTGGATGCGCAGTTCACCGAGCTCTACCGACGTCATCTGCGCGACGTGTACTCCTACAGCTACTACCGCGTCGGCAACCACCACGACGCCGAGGACCTCACCGAGCAGACCTTCCTGCAGGCGTACCGGCACTTCGAGCGGGCGCTGCGGGAGTCGGGGGGACGGCCGCTGCGGCCGTGGCTCATCAGGATCGCGCACAACCTGGCCGCGAACTTCTATCGAGACCGGTCGCGCAAGCCGGAGTCGGCGATCGAGGACGCGAGCATGATCTCGGCGCCCCACACGACCGAGGCGCTCGTCGAGGGTCGGGAGGACCTCGCGGCGATCCTGGAGGGGGTCGCGCAGCTGCCCGACGACCGCCGCAACGCGCTGATCATGCGGTTCGCGCTGGGGATGGACAACCGTGAGATCGCCCGCGCCCTGGACAAGACCGACGGCGCGACCAAGGTGCTGCTGCACCGCGCGATCCGCCAGCTGGAGGGGATCGTCGCCGGTTCGCCCGGCGCCGCGAGCTCGGGTGCGGGCGGTCCCCAGGCCGACGGAGGCGAGCGGTGAGCTCGGGGGCGACCGAGTTCGAGGCTCTGCTGCGCCAGGCGCTGACTCCCGTCGAGCCGCCGGAGGGCCTCGCGTCGAGGATGGAGTCGGCCCTGGTCAGCCTCGCCGAGCTCGCGCAGGAGGAGCTCGAGTCGTGGGAGCTGTCGGCGATGCGCGACCCGCGCAACTGGATCCGCCCGGCGGCCGCGGCGCTCGTCGGCGCCGGCGCCGGGACCGCGCTCGTGGTGCTCCGGGTCCGCAGCCGCCATCGCGCCAGGCGCCAGCAGGCCTCGGGACTTCTGGACCTGGCGGGCAAGACGATCCACGACATCGCGCATGAGGCGCGGCGGGTGCTGCCGGAGCGCTGAGCCAGACGCTCGGCCGGCGGCCGGAGGCCCGCGGCGCAGCGGCTCTGGCCGCTGATACCGTCAGACCCTCAAATGGCCGTCTGCTACAGGCACCCCTCGCGCGAGACGGGAGTCTCGTGCTCCAACTGCGGGCGGCCCATCTGTCCCGACTGCATGACGCCCACGCCCGTCGGCATGCGCTGCCCCGAGTGCGCGCGCGAGCGCACAAAGGTCAGGCGGACGCGGACGCGGTCGCTGCCCGCGGCGCCGGTCGTCACGCAGGCGCTGATCGCGATGAACGTGGCGGTGTTTCTCGGCGAGGTCGCGACCGGTACGCCGCTCGGGGGGATCAGCGGCTCCGCGTTCGGCACGCTCTACACCAAGGGCGCGCTGTTCGGGCCCTACATCGTCGGGCCGCTCCACCACCAGTACTACCGGCTGCTGACGTCTGGCTTCCTCCATGACGGGATCCTCCACATCCTCTTCAACATGTGGTTCCTCTACATCATGGGCGCGCTGCTGGAGCCTGCGATCGGACGGCTCAACTTCGCCGCCGTGTACTTCGCCTCGCTGCTGGCCGGCTCCTTCGGGGCGCTTCTGTTCACGCCGCTGGCTCCGACCGCGGGGGCCTCGGGCGCCTGCTTCGGGATCCTCGGCGCGCTGATGGTGGTCGCCCACAACCGTGGCATGAACGTCTGGCGCAGCGGGCTTGGGCTGACGCTGCTGATCAACATCGTGTTCGACCTGACCGTTCCGGGGATCTCGATCGGCGGTCACCTCGCCGGCGCCGCAGGCGGCGCCGTCTGCGGGTGGGTGATCGTGCGCTACGGCGAGCGGCGCGGCCAGCAGGCGCTGGCCCTCGGAGCCTGCGCGCTGGTGGCGGCGGTGAGCGTCGTCGGCGCGCTCGCGGTGGCCGGTTCGACCGGCCTGGCGCCGAACGGGATCACGCTCTGACGCGAGCGGGGCGCGCCTCGCCGGGCCCGAACCTGCATGGCACCGCGCCCGAAGCGCCTACAGATCGACGGTGAGCGCCCGCGCGCCGGCCGGGGGCTCCGGCACGATCTCGGGATGCAGGATGTGGGCAAGCAGCTCCAGGCCGGCGACGATCCTCGGCCCCGGCCGAGAGAAGTAGGCCCCCGCGTCGACGGCCACCACCTCGCCGGCGCCCAGGGAGGCGAGCTCGTCCTGGTGCATCTCGGCCTCGCGGTGGGCGATCTCCGCGTCATAGCCGCACGGCATCACGATCACCACGTCGGGGCTGAGGGCCGCGATCTCCTCCCAGGTCCGCTCCTCCGAGATCTCGCCCGGGAGGCCGAGCGCGTCCTCGCCGCCGGCGTAGTCGATCATCTGGGGAACCCAGTGACCGCCGGAGAACGGCGGATCAAGCCACTCCAGCGCCGCCACCCGCGGCCGCCGTGCGCGTCGAGTCGCGACCCGAACCCGGTCGATCCTGGCGGCTGCCTCGGCGACGAGCGCCACGGCCGCATCCTTGCGGTCGGTCGCCTGAGCCAGCGTCCTGACGTCGCCGAGCACCTCCCCGACGGTGCGCGGGTCGAGTGCGATCACGCGCGGGCGGGTCTCGATCCTCTCGGCGATCTTGCGCACTTCGTCGTAGGACACGGCGCACACGGAGCAGAGCGCCTGGGTGACGATCAGGTCCGGCTCGAGGTCGCGCAGCATCTCGGCATCCAGCTCGTAGATCGACCTGCCATCCAGCGTGCGGCGCTTGACGGCCGCGTCGATCTCGACCGCGGACAGGCCGCCGGGCAGTGCGTCGCGGGTCACCTTCGGCAGCTCGCGGGCCGCAGCCGGATAATCGCACTCGTGCGTGACCGCCACGAGGTCCCCGCCGAGACCGAGCGCGAAGAGCATCTCGGTCGCCGACGGCACCAGGCTGACGATCCGCATCAGACGGCGACCCGGACGGCCCCGGGCGGGGCTGCAGGAGCAAGACGGAGGTGATGCTGCATGGCTCGGCTGCTCGACGACGCTGAGATCGATTCAAGGCTACGAGGTTCGGCCTGGGAACGCGAGGGGACGCGGATCGTCCGTGAATGGCGGCTGCGGGATTTCGCCGCCGCGGTTGAGTTCGTCAACCGGGTGGCGGCGGTCGCGGAGGAGCGCGACCATCACCCCGACATCCTCGTGCACGGCTACGACCGGGTGAGGCTGGAGCTCAGCACCCATTCCGCGGGGGGGCTCACCGAGAGCGACTTCGAGCTGGCGCGGCGGATCGACGCGCTGTCCTGAGGTGCGGGGATCACCGCGCGGGCCGGGGGTCAGGCTCGGCGCGTGCGCGAGGCGCATGGCCCGCAGGCGGGTCTCGGCCACCGCTGGTCCGAGATCCGTCGCCCGCGCCCCCGTGATGGCGGGGTCGGCGTCCGCTGATCCCGGACGCCTGGCCGCTCCGGCGCCGCCGCCCGGGGTGCTGCTACCGTTGGCCGCGTCGCTGCATGAAAGACGACGACCTACCCCGAAGTAGCACCGCGCTGCCAGGGAGCGTCCGCCGAGAGAGCCGCGGCGGTCCGTGACGGCGCTGCTGATCATCCTGACCGGGGCACTGATCCTGGTCAACGCGTTCTTCGTGATCGCGGAGTACTCGCTCGTGCGCTCCCGCCGCGGGCGCCTCGCCGAACTGGCCGAGGAGGGACGGCGGGGCGCGAAGCTCGCGCTCGCGCAGATGGACGAGATCGGCGACTACATCGCCGCCTGCCAGGTCGGGATCACGATGGCCTCGATCGGGATCGGCGCGCTGGGCGAGCCCGCGGTCGCGCACGCGCTCGAGCCGCTGTTCGGCGCGACTGCCGCCGACTCGCTGGCGGTGGGAGTGTCGGTCGCGATCGCCTACCTCCTGATCACGCTCGCGCTCAGCATCGTCGGCGAGATCGCCCCGAAGCTCTTCACGATCCAGCACGCGGAGCAGGTGGCCTGGAGGATCGCGCGGCCGCTTCAGCTCAGCCGGGTGCTGTTCTCGCCCTTCATCCTGGTCCTCAACGCCGCCTCGGGCGCGCTCGTTCGGGCGCTGGGCACCAACCCCGACGCGGTGCCCGAAGCGGGGACTCCGGCTGAGATCAAGAGGATCATCGCCGAGTCGCGCCGCGGCGGCGCGCTTGACGCGGGGGAGGCGAGCATGCTGACCGGCGTGTTCCACCTGCACGAGCAGGAGGCGCGCCAGGTCATGACCCCGATCCCGGCGGTCGTCACGGTGGACCTATCGGAGACGGTCGAGGACGCCCTGCGCCGCTGCGTCTCGACAGGCCATTCTCGCCTGGTGGTGACCGAGAACTTCAACGCCGACCGTGTCAAGGGGATGGTGCACGTCAACCAGCTGGTCAAGCTGATGATGTCGGCCGGGGACAGCGCCAGCTTCGCGACGCTCGTGAGGCCGGCGCCGATCGTGCCCGAGACCAAGCCGCTCGACGATCTGCTCGCGGACCTGCAGCGTGAGCGGACCGAGCTCGCGATCGTGATCGACGAGTACGGTCGGACGACCGGCATCGTCACGACCGAGGACATCATCGAGGAGGTGGTCGGGGAGATCTCCGACGAGACCGATCTGGCGGGCGGCGCGGTGCGGCGGCTCGCCAGCGGCGAGTGGTTCGTCAGGGGGCACGTGCCCGTGTCGGACCTGGAGGACTACGGCCTGCACCTGCCGGTGGACACCGACGCGTACAACTCGGTCGGCGGGTTCGTGTTCGACCACCTCGGCAGGCTGCCCAAGCGCGGGGACCAGGTGGCCGCCGACGGCTACTCGATCCGGGTGGAGTCGGTGCGTGAGAACCGCGTCGAGGCGGTGCGCATCAAGCGACGGTCGTCCGGCGCCGAGCAGCGTCCGGCAGACCAGTAGGAGGACGGCGCACACGGGCGGCTCCGGGCGCCTGTGGTGGGGGGCTCCGGGCGCCTGTGGTGGGGGGCTCCGGGCGCCTGTGGTGGGGGGCTCCGGGCGCCTGTGGTGGGGGGCTCCGGGCGCCTGTGGTGGGGCGGCTCCGGGCGCCTGTGGTGGGGCGGCTCCGGGCGCCTGTGGTGGGGCGGCTCCGGGCGCCCGTGGTGGGGCGGCTCCGGGCGCCCGTGGTGGGGCGGCTCCGGGCGGCTGTCGACCGAGCTCGGGGCCGACACCGCCTGGGCTCCCGGCGCGTGCAGCGCCGTTTGCACTGCTGACAGACCCCCTCAAAGAGAAACCGGCCCGCTGGGGACGGGCCGGTCTCTTGCTTCTGGGGAGGAGGTGCTGCTATGAGGTACGTCGAGACATGATGATCGGCTTCGCACCTGAACGTAGCCTTAATAATTCGGCTGCGTCGGACAAACCCAGGCTAAAGAGTCGCTGAAGACGGAGCGTCTCGCGCCTGGACGCCGGCCACCCGTGACGTCAGCCGTAGTCGTAGAACCCCCGCTTGGTCTTGCGGCCGAGCGCCCCCTCGGAAACGAGCTCAGACAGGCGCTCGGGGACCGCGGCGCCGATCGTCTCGCCGATCGCCTTGGACACGTCGAGGCCGACGAAGTCAAGCAGCGCGATCGGTCCCATCGGCATGCCCGCGCCGAGCGTCATGCAGCGGTCGACGTCTGCCGGGTCCATGCCCGTGCGCGTCATCAGCTCCACCGCGTCGAACAGGTAGGGGAACAGGAGCCGGTTGACGACGAAGCCCGGCGTGTCGGGAACCTCCACCGGCGTCTTGCCGAGAGCCTCGCACATGGCGCGGGCGCGCTCACGCACGTCTGGCCTGGTCTCCGGCGCGAACGCGAGCTCGATCAGCTCCATGCGCGGTACCGGATTGAAGACGTGCAGGCCCACGAACCGGTCCGGGTGGCCGCTCGCCTTCGCCAGCTCTGCGATCGAGAGCGACGAGGTGGTCGTTGCGATGATCTCGTCCGGGCCGGTGTGCGAGGCCAGCTCTGCCAGCAGCGGACCCTTGTGCTCGGCGTCCTCGACGACCGCCTCGACGAGGAAGCTCGCCTCTGCGAGCGCGTCCAGATCCGTCACGATCCGTACTCGGTCGGCGCAGCCGTTGAGCTCGGCCACCCGCTCGCAGTGCTTGGCGATCGCGGCGCGCGCGCGGTCCGCGGACGAGGTTGAGCGCGCCCAGAGGAGCACCTCTCCATGGGCGGCTGCGACGGCTGCCAGCCCGGCGGCGATGGTGCCCGAGCCGGCGATTGCGAGTCGTTCTTGCAACGTGTCTCCTCGGTCAAGGGTCAGTCCGGTGGCGGGCTCCCCGAAGCCCGCTGGGCGCGCAAAGCCTACGCGACGGTCCTCCAGCGCGTCGCCGCCGGTCCGCGGCGCGCGCCTTGCCGCCGGTCCGCGGCGCGCACCTTGCCGCCGTCGGCGGCGCGCGCCGCGCGGCCGTGACGGAGGCCGCCACCGTCCAGCGCCGGCCGCTTCTGCTAGAACGGCCTGCGATGACGTCGTCCCAGAGCGTCCGGGCCGTGCGGCTGCTCGCGCCCGGCGAGCCGCTGGTCGTGCAGGAGGTGGTGCTGCCAGGGCCCGG
>JAJZWB010000024.1 GCA_021846845.1 Actinomycetes bacterium
TCTTCGGCGAAGCTCGACAGCCGGTTGATCCCGGTCGCCGTCGAGACCTCTGCCCGGCGGCCGACGGGGATCCCGGCCAGCCGCAGCCACGGCCTCGTGTAGACCGTCGCGTAGAGCGCGAACAGCGACGACCGGCTCGCGCCCAGCAGCTCCTCCGTGAACCACATCGCCCATGCGGTCGCGCCTGCGGCGGGCTGCAGCCCGGGCCTGATCAGCCTTGAGACAAGGCGAACCGGCACCGCCACCAGCAGGGCCTCGGTGAGGATGAACGACGCCGCCAGCACGGGCAGCAGGACCGCCAGGTGCATCGCGGCCGTCACGGCATCCCAATGCCTCGGCTCGGCCGCCAGCACGATCGCCAGGGCCGGGACCGCGGACAGCAGCGACAGCAGGTTGGAGGCGGCCATTCCGAAGGCGTACATCGCCTTCCAGCGGCGCTGTCCGGGCTGCGGGGCGGGTGGCTGGGGCGGCCAGTGCTCGCCTGCCTCACCGACCCGTGTCGCGGGGGAGCCCGCCCAGCGCTCGCCCGCCGGCACCTCGCCCGAGACGACGCTGCCGGGCTCGATCTCGGCGCCGGCGCCGACCCGGGCACCCGGCATGAGCAGCGCTCGCGTGCCGATCCGCGCGCCCGGCCCGACCGTGATCTCGCCGACGACCAGCTCGGATCCCTCGAGCCACCAGCCGTGCAGGTCGACGCCGCCCTCGATCGTCGCTCCGTCGCCGATCGAGACGAGCCCGGTGACCGGCGGCAGCGTTCCCAGACGGGTCTCGCGCCCGACCCGGTGGCCGCTCAGCCGCGCCATCCGCCACGCCCACGGCGTGCCTGCCAGCCTGTCGTAGCGGTATCGGTCGGCCACCCGCTCCACGAACCACAGCCTCAGCGACAGCCAGCCGTTGCGGGGGTGGCGACCGGGCCTGAGGTCGGCGAGCAGCACGCGCCGGCAGGCGGCGACGATCAGCCCGCGGCTCGGCGGGCTCGCGAACACGATCCAGCCGCCGATCAGCCATCCCCAGCCGACCTGCGGTCCGACGCCGCCGGGGAGGAGTCGGTCGAGCGTCAGCACCGCAAGCACCCATTCGGGCGCCGCCAGCGCCAGCAGCACCATGATCCCCGCCATCTGGACCACTCCCCGCACGCGCGGGCTGCCGGCCGCGAGCGCCGTCTGCTCGGACTCACCGCTGCCGAGCTGGGCGAGTCGCGACGCGAGCGCGCGCAGCGTACGGTGGTTGTAGACGTCCGCGACCGCGATCGACGGATAGCGCTCCCGCAGCGCGGAGGCCAGCTTGGCTGCCGCCAGCGAGCTGCCGCCGAGCGTGAAGAAGTCGCTCTCGGGTCCGATCGCGACCGGTCCGAGCTGCTCGGCGAAGCGCTCGGCGAGCCAGCGCTCGGCGTCGGTCAGCCTGGCGGCCGCCGGGTCTCCGTCGTCGGCCTGCGCCGGCGGTGGCCATGGCAGCGCACGCCGGTCGACCTTGCCGGAGGTCGCCAGCGGCAGCTCGGGCAGGCGCACGATCTGCGGGATGAGCTCCGCGGGGAGCCGGCTCGCGAGCTCGGAGCGGATCTCCTGCGCGGTGGCATCGCCGGCCACGTAGCCGACCAGCAGGCGGTTGCCGGCCGCGGTCTGGCGCACGACGGTGCAGGCGGCGCGCACGCCCCGCACCGCGTCCAGCTGGGCATCGATCTCGCCCAGCTCGATCCGACGACCGCCGATCTTGACCTGATGGTCGCGCCGGCCGACGAACTGGAGGCCGGCCTCGGTCTCGCGCACCACGTCGCCCGTCCGGTAGGCCCGCTGCCACCGCAGCGCCGGCAGCGGCCGGTAGCGGTCGCGGTCCAGCTCGCGGTCCAGATATCGCCCGAGTCCGACTCCGCCGATCACCAGCTCGCCGGGGTCGCCCGGCTGCACCGGCTCGCCTTCGTCATCGATCACGGCGACCAGCCAGCCGTCGAGCGGGCGCCCGATCGTCACCGGCTCGTTCGGATGGACCCTCGCGGCTGTGCTGACGACCGTGGCCTCGGTCGGGCCGTAGGTGTTCCACACCTCGCGGCCGGCGGCCAGGCGCCAGGCGAGCTGCTCGGGCAGCGCCTCGCCGCCGAGGATCAGGAGCCGCACGCCGGCGAGCGACTCGTCGTCCCAGATCGCCGCCAGCGCCGGCACCGTCGAGATCACGGTCACGCCGTGGCGTCGCAGCCAGGGGCCCAGCTCGTGGCCGGCCCGGATGAGGTCGCGCGGCGCCGGCACCAGCGCGGCCCCATTGGCCCACGCGAGCCACATCTCCTCACAGCTCGCGTCGAAGGCCACCGAGAGCCCGGCGAGCACGCGATCCGTCTCGCGGACCTCCCAGAGCAGCTGCTCGGCGGCCACGAACGCAGCCGCGGCCCGGTGGTCGACCGCCACGCCCTTGGGCTCGCCGGTCGAGCCTGAGGTGAAGATCACCCAGGCGTCGTCTCCGGGAGTCGGGCGCGGATCGCCGCCGAGCTGCCCCCCTCCTGGTCCGCGCCAGTCGGGCTCGAGCCCCGGTCCGAGCACCGCGCACACCGCGGCGTCCCGGAAGATCTGCTCGGCGCGCGCGGCCGGGTCGTCGGCATCGACGGGGACGTATGCGGCGCCCGCCCTCAGCACGCCGAGGATCGCGACGTACAGCTCGGATCCGCCGCTGGGCAGCCGCACGCCGACGCGGTCGCCGCGCCCCACGCCGGCGGCCCGCAGTCGCTCGGCGACCGCCTCGGCCGCCTCCGCGAGCTCGGCGTAGGTCAGCAGCCGGTCGACGGCGTCGAGCGCCGGGCGATCCGTCCACGCCGCGACGCTCGCGTCGAACACGTCCAGCAGCGTCGTCGCGCCGGCCGCTCGGGCGACGGAGGCTGTGACGGGCTGCGTGCCCCGACGTTGCGGCTGTGTGTCGTCGACGGTGAGTTCGAACATCTGCTGCTCCATGTCGGCTGGGCGGTCACGGTCGGTGTCCTCCAGCGGGTCGGCCAGCCCGGCCTGGGACCCCCTGTAAGGTAGGCATAAGGTCGTGACGCGACGGTTTCGCCTTTAGGGGGGTTCTGTTAGCGACCTCGGGGCCTAACAAAGTCGCAACGAAACCATGACATCCGACCAGCACGATGGACGTGAGCCTCAACACCGTCGCGCGTCGCCGGCGCGTCGAGGCGAGCCGGGCCCTCCGGTCGTTCGCGTCAGCCGTCCGTACGCCAGCCGGTCGATCGACCGGGTCGCGTCACGCGGGGCGCGTCAGGCGGGGCGCGTCAGGCGGGGCGCGTCACGCGGGGCGCGTCACGCGGGGCGCGTCAGGCGGGGCGCGTCAGGCGGGGCGCGTCAGCCCGGTCGGCTGAGCTCCGCTCCTCAGGCGATCCTGGGCTCGAGCCGACGGTCGGGTCCGAGCAGCGGCAGCTCGTCGCACATCTCGGTCAGCCTTGAGACAGTCCGTTCGCTGATCTGCTCGCACAGAGCCTCGCGATCGAGGATGTTGGTGGTGATCACGATCGACCGCTGCTCCTCGTAGCGCGCGTTGACGATCGAGTACAGCTCCTCCAGCACCCAGTCGGTGGTGCGTTCGGCGCCGACGTCGTCGATGTGCAGCAGGTCCACGCTCGTCAGCCGGTCAAGCAGGTCGATGTGCGATCGGTCCGCCCGGTGGGTGTCGCGGATCTCGTTCAGGAGCCGCGGCAGCGAGTAGATCGCCACGGTGCGACCGCCGTCGTAGGCGGCCCTGGAGACGAGCATCGCCAGCGTGGTCTTGCCGGTCCCCGGCGGCCCCATGAACCAGAGCCCGCGGCCCTCGTCCAGCTGCTCGTCGATCCTCGTCACGAAGCGCCGCACCGCCGCCACGATCCGCGGCTCGATCTCGGTCACCGGCGGGCGCTCGAACGAGACGTCGCGATAGCGCCGCGGGATCACGGCCGAGAGGCTCTGAGCCCTGCGGCGCGCCACCAGCTGCCGCCTGCAGCGGCAGTCATAGGCCGTGTTGGTGGCCTCGTCGTAGCGCAGGCCCGAGCCGTCGCAGATCTCGTAGGGGCAGCGGGCGCTCATGGCCGTCGACGCGATCCCGCGGTCCTGGTCTCGCCGAGACCCGCGGACCGGACCACGCCGAGACCCGGGAGCCGGAGAGGCTCAGAGGTCACTCCCGGAACCGATCGCCGGCGTAGTTGGCGAACTTCGGCACCTCCTTGCGGAAGGTGAGCACCACGTCCCCCACGGGCCCGTTGCGGTGCTTGGCGATGATGATGTCGGCCTCGCCGGGCCGCTCGGAGTCCTTCTCGTAGTACTCGTCGCGGTAGATGAACATGACCAGGTCCGCGTCCTGCTCTATCTGCCCGGACTCGCGCAGGTCGGAGAGGATCGGCTTCTTCTCGCCGCCCCGCTGCTCCACCGCGCGGCTCAGCTGGGAGAGAGCGATCACGGGCACGTTCAGCTCCCGCGCGAGACCCTTGAGTCCGCGGCTGATCTGGCCGACCTGCTCGACGCGGCTCTCGATCCGTCCCTCGTGGCGCATCAGCTGCAGGTAGTCGATGATGATCAGGCCGAGCCCGCCCTCGACCTGGCTGTGCAGCCGCCGCGACTTGGCACGGACCTCCAGCACGCCGGTGTCCGACGAGTCGTCGACGAACAGCGGCGCGCGCGCGAGGCGGTCGCAGGCCTCCAGGATCTTCGGCCACTCGCGCTCGGGAACCTTGCCGCGGCGCAGGTCCTCGCCCTTCAGGTTCGCCTGCGACGCCACGAACCGCTGCGCGAGCTCGGACTCGGACATCTCAAGCGAGAACAGCGCCACGGCGTGGCCGGCCAGCGCGGCGTTCTCGGCGATGTTGGCGACCAGCGCCGACTTGCCCATCGACGGTCGCGCGGCGACGATGATCAGGTTCCCGGGCTGGAAACCGCCGGTCTTCTCGTCCAGGTCCCGGAACCCGGCGGGCGTTCCGGTCAGCGCCGTCTTGGCGACCGACAGGCGGTGCAGCTTGTCCGTCTCGTCGTGCAGGATGTCCGAGATCGATCGGATCCGCTTCTGGCGCTCGTCGGTGGCGACCTCGAGCACCGAGCGCTCCGCCTGCTCCACCAGCTCGCGTGCGGGCGCCTCGCGCGCCAGCACGCTGGCCTGGATCTCGTAGGAGGCGGTCAGCAGCGCCCTCAGCCTCGCGTTGTCGTGCACGATCCGGCCGTACTCCCGCGCGTGGCCGGCTGCCGGGACCCAGCCGGCCAGCTCCTCGATCGCCGCCGGGCCGCCGACCTCGTCGAGCTTGCCGTCCTCACGCAGCCGCTCGGCGACCGTCAGGTGGTCGATCTTCGAGTCGCCCTCGTAGAGCTTCAGCATCGCTGCGAACACCGCCCCGTGCGCCTCTCGGTAGAAGTGCTCGGGACGGAGATGTTCCTCGACGAGCAGCGCGTGCAGGTGGCGCTCGTCGAGCAGCACGGCGCCCAGCACCGACTTCTCGGCCTCCAGGTTGTGAGGCGGGACGGCGATGCTCTGGACGGCGCTCATCTGACGATCGAGAATAGGCTCGCCGTCGGCGGGCGGGCCGCCCTCGTTCCCGCACCGTGCGCGGTTTGCCTGCGCCGGGGTGCGGGCGGTCAGGTCGCCCGGGTCGCGGGCCCCGTCCGGAGTGGCATCCGCCCGCCGGTCACGCCGATGGGCTGAGGCCAGGTCCGGAGTGGCATCCGCCCGCCGCTCACAGCGCCCGGACGGGCCGCGGGCCCGTCCGGGGAGATGAGCGCTAGAAGAGCGCGCCGCCGTCAGGCGGCGACGACCATCGTCTTGACGGTCGCGGTGACTTCGTCGGCTACCTCGACGACCACCATGTAGGTGCCGACGTTGCGGATCGGCTCATCGAGGTGGATCTTTCGCCGGTCGACCTTGAGGCCGCGGGCATCGCGGATCGCGTCCGCGATGTCCTGGGTCGTGACCGATCCGAACAGGCGCCCGTCGTCGCCGGCCTGCTGCGAGATCGTCAGGACAGTCCGTCCGAGCACCGAGGCGCTCTCGCGCAGGCGGGCGACCGCCTCCCGCTCGGCCCGCTCGATCTCCTCCTGGCGCTTGCGCGCCGCTCGGACAGATGCTTCCGTTGCGGGCTCGGCCAGCCCGCGGGGGCGCAGGTAGTTGCGGAGGTAGCCGGCCGAGACGTCGACGACGGTGCCGCGCTCGCCGAGCTCCGCCACGTCCTGCAGCAGGATCGCCTGGGGCATCGCGCGCTAGCGGTCGCGGTCGCGGTCGCGGTCGCCGCGGCCGCCACGGTGGTCGCCACTGCCCTCGGCCACGTATGGCAGCAACGCAAGCTCCCGAGCCCGCTTCACCGCGCGGGCGACCTGGCTCTGATGGCGGCGGCAGGCGCCGCTGATCCGCCGCGAGCGGATCTTGCCGCGGTCGGAGATGAACCGCCGCAGGATCGACACGTCCTTGTAGTCGACCTGCTCGATCTTTTCCCGGCAGTAGGGACACGACTTGCGGCGAGCGGATGCCGCTCCGCCCTTGCGGTCGCGCCTGCGAACCGGCCGTCTGCGTTGCTTTGCCACGTGGACCAGCCTAGCTTCTCGAAGTTGCTTTCAGCTCAGAAGGGTATGTCATCGTCCGCCGCAGCGCCTGCGCCGACCGGGTTGCGCTCGAAGTCCGCGGTGTCGATCGGGACGTCGCTCTCCGCCGTGCGCGCGCTGCTCGCGTATCCGTTCCCGTTCCCGCCGTCTTCGCGACCGCCGAGGAACTGGACGTTCTCGGCGATGATATCCACCGACTGGCGCTTGTTGCCCTGCTGGTCGGTCCACTCGCGCCACTGAAGGCGGCCGTCGATCGCCACGCCACGGCCCTTGCGCAGGAACCGGGCGCAGTTGTCGGCCTGAGCGCCCCACACGGTGACGTCGAAGTAGTTGGGCTGGTCCTCCCACTGGCCGGTCTCGCTGTTCTTGCGCCGGCCGTTGCATGCGATCCGCAGCGAGCAGACCGAGTTGCCGCTCGATGAGAGCGTCCGGTGCTCGGGGTCGCGGGTCAGGTTGCCGGTGATGATCACCCGGTTGATGTTGCTGCCAGCCATGCTCTGGCTCCTTTCCGGCTGCGTTACAAGCTCTCGACCGAGTCTATGGCCGGGCCAGACGTCAGCGGTGATGCCTCCGCGGAAACTGGCACCGATTCGTGACCTTCCGCCACACAGCCGACACACCCCCAGTCTCCGCGCCGACCGCCGGCGCGCATCGGGTCGCCCGTCCAGCGGCCGTGCGCGGCACGCCCCCGGCATCGTCGAAACCCCGCCGGTGCGCGGGGTCCCGACGTCCTTGGGTCCCGGAGCGCTGCGAACCCGGTGCGCCGGATACCGGCGTCGCAGGATCGCCGGCGTCTGGGAGACCGGGGTCGTCGGACCCAGGGGTGTCGAACCGCCGTTCGTGCCCCTGCGTCATGTCGCCGGGATGGGATCGCTCAGGATCCGGGCGCCGGCCGGTTGCTCAGCGCTCGATCGGCGCTTCGGCCGGAGCCTGGCCCGTGGCCGTCCCGCTGCCGGCGCCGGTCAGGACCGGTGGGGGCGAGTCGGGCGGCGGCGGGGTCCCGGGCGTGACCTTGATGATCCGGAACCGCAGAACGGCGTCGTCGATCCGAAGGCTGTGCGAGAGGGAGTCCAGCACGGCCGTGGGTCCGGTGAACTGGATCAGGTGGTACTCGCCCTCGCCCTGATGGGAGATCTCGAAGGTCAGCGGCCTGGCGTGCCATTCGTCCCGCCGCTGCACGGTGCCGCCCCCGGCGGCGATCTGCGACTCGACATCGGAGATGAGCTTCGCGCGTCGCTCCTCCTCCACCGCGGTGGAGAGGATGAGCATCAGGTCGTATAGGCGTGTGCTGTTGGCCATCGTGCTTGGTGGTAGCCCATGTGAGGCGGCGGCCGACTATAGCGTGTGCGAGCTCGCCGGCTCTGCCTCCGCGATCCTGCGAAGCTGACCTCGGCTCTCAGCCGGCCCCGGCATCCCGCGCCTTGGCGCGGATGTCGGCCAGCTGCTCGTCTATCCAGTCGCCCGGGTTGCGGGCGGTCACGATCGAGACGAGCCCCTGGTGACGACGGCCGCGCTCCTCCGGCGGCATCGTCAGCGCCGCGTGGAGCGAGTCGGACAGCGCCTGGATGTCGAACGGGTTGACCGAGATGGCGAACTCGCCCAGCTCCTCGTGCGCGCCGGTGTTCTCGGACAGCACCGAGACCCCGGCGCGCTCGTTGACCATCGGGCCCTCCTTGGCGACCAGGTTCATGCCGTCGAACATCGCGTTGACCATCAGGACGTCGTAGTGCTTGTAGGCGGCCACAGCCTCCTCCTGGTCGTCGCGCAGCTTCAGCTGGATCGGCATCCAGTCCGGCGAGCCGTGCCGGTGGTTGACGACCGCGACGACCGCCTCGATCCGCTCCAGGTACTCCGCGTACTCCGGCACGTCGGTCCGCGACGGCATCAGCTGCGCGATGAACGTAACCCGCTCGCGGAACTCCGGGTGCTGCTCCAGGAACGTGTCGAAGGCGCTGAAGCCGCGCAGGACGTTCTTGCTCAGGTCCGCGCGGTCCACCCGCAGGATCAGGTGGTCCCGGCGGCGGCGCAGCAGCTCCTGCTCAAGCTCGGCCACCCGTGGCCGGGCGGCGACCGCCCGGATCGCGCGAGCGTCGATCGGCAGCGGGTAGGCGCGCACCCAGACGTCGCGGTCCCCGACACGGACCACGCCGCGATCGTGGTCGACCTCCAGCTCCATGAGGTCCTCGCAGCACTGCAGGAAGTTGCGCCGGTAGGAGCGCGTGTGGAAGCCGATGATGTCGTTGGACAGGATCCCGTCGTAGATCTCGCGCCGGATCATCGACGGCAGCACCCGCCACGAGTCCGACTGGCTCCATGGGATGTGGACGAAGTGGTGCAGGAAGGCGTCCGGCCTGGCGCGGCGGATCAGCGCCGGCAGCGTGTAGAGGTGATAGTCGTGGACCATCACGATCGGCCGCTCGATCTCCGAGATCTCCTCCAGCACCGCGCGTGCGAGGTCCTCGTTGACGACGTTGTAGCCGAACTCGAACGCCTCGGTCTCGTTGCGGCGGATGTCCGGAGCGTTGGAGAGATCCCACAGGTAGTGCTGGATGAACCACAGCAGCGGGTTGGCGATGATGTTGTAGAAGCGGTCGTAGGCGGTGGCGTCGGAGGCGACCAGCTTCACCCGGTACTCATCGCCCTCGGGGCCCCGCACCGGAAACGGCCGTCCCTGAGCGCGCTGTGCCGCCGCCACGTCCTCCTCCGTCATCGCCGACGCCACCCACGTCACGGGCCGGTGCGACGCAAGGCCGATCAGCGCCGTGACGAGCCCCCCCGTGCCTCGCCGGATCTCGCCGCCGGGCCCGAAGGTCACCGGACCGCGGTTTGAGACCAGCACGAGTGGCGCCTGGGACGTCATCGGTCGCCCGAGACGATAACCGCCGCGGTCCGGGGGGCGGTGATCCAGCGCCCCGTAAGGACCCGTGCCGCCTCGCCGACGGTGCGGGCGTCGAATCCGCAAGGCAGCCTCCCACCGCCGGTGCGGTCTGCGCGCCCGATCCTGCGCGGCCGCCTCACGGGCGGTGTGCGCGCCCGATCCTGCGCAGCCGCCTCACGGGCGGTGTGCGCGCCCGATCCTGCGCAGCCGCTCGATCCCGGCGTCTATCGCCGCCACCAGCTGCGCGTGCAGACCGGGGCTGGCGGCCGAGATCGACGACATCTGGAACTCGTGCCCGGACCCGAGCAGCGGCCGGTCGTCCAGGGGCCGTCCCCATCCGTCGGTCACGACTCCGCCCGCCTCGCGCAGGCACAGCCAGGGGGCGGCCAGGTCGTATGGGGAGTTGTTGAGCACCTGCCCGCCGCCGACGCGCTCGAATCGCTCCCGCATCCACGGCAGCTCGTCGATCATCCGCGAGCCCGCCTCGACGACGGCGTCGAGCTGACCGGTGATGATCCGGGTCATGCAGAACGCCTGTGACCCCAGCTCGAAGGTCCCGCCCCCGACCGACGAGGCGTCGATCAGCTCGGCGAGCAGCTCGGCGGTCTCGCGCACCGGCCGCCCGCGGAACCCGTAGCCCCAGAACATCCGCCCAATTTCGGCGTTGGCGCTCAGCGCGACCGGATGCGGGGACTGCAGCAGCCCAGATCCCGCGGCGGCGAGGAACACGCCGCCGCTCTTGATCTCGACCACGCACGCCTCCGAGACGTCGCCCATCGTGGGCGCGCCGTCGCCCAGCGGCGCCAGGGCCACCGCGACGCAGGCCGACTCCAGCCCGGCCAGCGCCGGCCTGGTCCCGTCGATCGGGTCGACCACGAGCACGTCGGTCGCGTCCGCCTCCGCCACCAGGCCGCGGTCCTCGGAGTACCACGCCGCGCGCGGCGCTCGATCGGCCAGGAACGACGCGAGCGCGTGCTCGGCGATCTCGTCGATCGCGAAGGTGACGTCGCCGCCCTCGCCGGTGCGGCCGTGGATGCGCCCGGCGTGCCGACCGAGCTCGGGCGCCACGGCGTTGCGGAGAGCCACCGCGAGCTCGCGAACCAGCCCGAGCCGTGAGGCGCCTGTGAGGGCTTGCGCGGCCATCGGCGAAACCTATCCGGCTCCATCCTGCGGGGGAGCGCCGGCATGGTCGCGTCCCCCGGTGCGGCCGGTTAGCCTGCCGACATGGCCGGCGTCGGCGACCACGACCGTGCAGACGACAACGAGATCGAGGGGATGCTCGCCGCCAACCGGCGGTGGGCGAGCCTTCTCGGAGAGGGCGGTCCGGCGCCCGGGGTGTCTGCCAGGCCGGTGCGGCGGGTCGCGATCGTCTCCTGCATGGACGCGCGCCTGGACGTCCACGCCGCGCTTGGCCTCCGCTCCGGAGACGCGCACGTGATCCGCAACGCGGGCGGTGCCGTGACCGACGACGTGATCCGCTCGCTGGCGATCTCCCAGCGACGGCTGGGCACGCGTGAGGTGGTCCTGATCCACCACACCGACTGCGGCATGCTCACGTTCACCGACGACGAGCTCCGGTTCGAGATCGAGCGCGATACCGGCATCCGGCCTCCGTGGGCGGCCGAGGCGTTCGTCGATCTCGACGCGGACGTGCGCCAGTCGATCGGCCGGGTCGTCTCCTCGCCCTTCCTGCCGCACACCGAATCGGTTCGAGGCTTCGTCTACGACGTCGCCACAGGGCTGCTGCGCGAGGTCGAGCCCGGCCCGGCGTAGCCCGCGCTGCGCCGGCGCGCGCGCTCAGCCCCGGATCTCCAGCGTGAAGGTCGTCGCGCCCGCCTGCGAGACGACCCTCAGCCCCCCCTCCATCCGCTCTGCCAGCTCCGACGCGATCGCCAGTCCCAGGCCCGATCCCTGGGCGTCGTCGCCCGTGTAGAAGGGCTCGAAGATCCGCCGCTGGACGTCGGGGTCGATGCCCTCGCCGTCGTCGCGCACCGTCACCGTGACGAGGTCGTCGCGGCGCCTCGCGCTGACGACGATCTGGGTGCCGCGCGGGGTGTGCGTGAGCGCGTTGTCGATCAGGATGCGCAGGATCTGCGCGACGCGAACCGGGTCGCACTGGGCCAGGATCGGCTGGCCTGCAGGAAGTCTCAGCTCCAGGCGCGAGTCGTGCTGCGCCAGCGCCGGCTCGAACTCGCCCGAGACCGAGCGCGTCAGCTCCGCGAGGTCGACCTCCTCCGGGCGCAGCTCCAGCGCGCCGGAGTCCAGTCGGCTGAGGTCAAGCAGGTCGATCGACAGCTTGTGCAGGCGCTGCACCTGCTCGCGCACCTGGTCCAGGAAGCGCCTTCGCGTCTCGGGGTCCAGCTCCTCGTCCTCCAGCAGCTCGACGAAACCGCCCAGCGAGAAGACCGGCGTGCGCAGCTCGTGCGAGGCGGTTGCGATGAACCTCTTGCGTGCCTGGTCCATCCGCTGGAGCTGCTGCTGCATCTCGTTGAAGGCGACCGCGAGCCGCCCCAGCTCATCGGCGGAGTCGACCGGGATGCGGCGGCTGAAGTCGCCCCCGGCGACCTGCCTGACGGCCACCTCCAGGCGCGTCACCCTTCGCGCCAGCGCGCGCGCGACCACGTAGCCCGCGAGCAGCGCCAGCGCGAGCGCGATACCGCCGGCGGCCAGCGCCTCGTGGCGCACCGTGTTCACGGTCCGCATCACGTCGGCCAGCGGCGCCGAGAAGACGATCACCCAGCCGATGCCGCCGTCGCCGAACCGGACCGGCCGCGCCGCGGCCCCGATCGAGCCGCCCGCGGTCTCCTCGATCCCGGACGCAGGACGGCCGGTGCTGAGCGCCCTTCGAGCCACGCCGAGCTCCGGTGCGGTGCTCGGCGACGGGCCGCTCGAATCCAGCTGCACCGCCAGCTGGGCCACCCCGAGCGCGCGGTTGACCGACATCACGGTCACCCGGTCGCCCGAGGCGGCAGCCGCCTGATCGGCGAGCGCGTGAAGCGCGCGCGCCGGCGTCGCGCTTCCCAGCGCCCTGGCGATCCTGCCGGAGTGGGCCCGCGCGGCGCCCGACAGGGCGGCGAGCTTCTGCCCCGTAAGCCGGCTCTCGAGGCCGGGCGCGACGTACAGGTACAGAGCGGCGACGGCCAGCAGGGTGACGCCGAAGAACATCAGCGCCAGCCGGTCCGAGAGCGACAGGCTCAGCCGGTCACGGAGGGCGCGTCGCATCCCGGTCAAAGACGCCGGCCCGAGGCCGCGTCACTCGGGGTCGGTGTCCCGGAAGCGGTAGCCCACCCCACGGACCGTGAACAGGTACTCGGGGTCCTTGGGGTCTCGCTCGACCTTCTCCCGCACGTGGCGGATGTGCACGTCGATCGTGCGCGGGTCGCGGTAGGCCGAGTCGCCCCAGATCCGCGACAGCAGCATGTCGCGCGTGAACACCCGCCCCGGGGCGCGCGCCAGCGCCGCCAGGATCTCGAACTCGACGTAGGTCAGGTGCGCCTCGTCGCCCCTGACGCGGACCGTCCGCTTGGCGAGGTCGATCCGCAGGTCGCGCACCTCCAGCGGCGCCTCGTCGGGCTCGGCGCCGTCCGGGCGGGTCATCTCGGAGCGACGCAGCGCCGCCTTGATCCGGCTGGAGAACTCGCGCAGCGAGAACGGCTTGGTGATGTAGTCGTCGGCGCCCAGCTCGAGTCCCACGACCTTGTCGATCTCCTCGGACTTGGCCGTCAGCATGATGATCGGCACCGAGCTGCGGCTCCGCAGCCGCCGGCAGACCTCCAGTCCGTCCATGCGGGGCAGCATCAGGTCGAGCACGACCAGGTCGAACCGCTGCTCGTCGAAGCGCTCGAGCGCCTGGCGCCCGTCGGTCGCCTGGACGACGTCGTAGCCCTCCCTGCGCAGCGGGTAGGAGAGCAGCGTCTGGATCGACTGCTCGTCGTCGACGAGCAGGATGCGCGCGCCGCGCTCTGGCACCGTCGTGTCGGCCACCGCCATCAAGGGTAGAGCGCCGATGCAGCCGGCGAGGGGCGCGCCGGATAACCTCTGCGCGATGCTCGATCCGCGGATCTACCGGACGGGCCTGATCGTCGCGGTGCTGGCGCTCGTGGTGCTCGCGTTCTCCTTGCGCAACCAGCAGGGGGCGCTGAGTCCATCGCTTGCGCCACAGGCGTTCGACGGCGCCAACGTGACCGCCTCGATGCGCTCGATCGCCGCCGGCGACCCCAGCCGCATCCCCGGCTCCAGCGGTGACGATGCGCTCGCGTCAGAGGTCTCCGCGACGCTTCGCGCCGACGGCTTCACGCCGACGATCGACACCTTCCCGGCGAGCACCGTGGGTGGCACCGTGACGCTTGAGAACGTGCTCGGGATCCGGCCGGGGATGCAGGCGGGGAGCATCGCGATCGTGGCGCCCCGGGACGCGCCCGGCCTGGCCGGCACCTCCGGAACCGCGATGCTGATGGAGCTCGCCCGGGATCTCGCGGGCGAGACGTTGCATCGCACCGTCGTGCTGGCCTCGATCAGCGGAGCTCAGGGAGCGGCCGGCGTGGCCCGCCTTGCGCAGACGCTGCCCGCGCCCGTGGACGCGGTGATCGTGATCGGCGACGTCGCCAGCGCGAGTGTGCGCCAGCCGACGGTGATCCCCTGGTCGTCAAGCCGTACCGCGGCGCCGCCGCTGCTGCGCAACACGCTTGCCGCGGCGCTCTCGTCGCAGGCGTCGCTCGGCGCGGGCACGACCGGCGTCGGGGCGCAGTTCGCCCGGCTGGCGTTCCCGTTCACGCTCGGCCAGCAGGGACCGCTCGGCGCCGCCGGGATCCCGGCCGTGGAGCTGTCCCTCTCCGGGGAGTCGGGACCGGCGCCCGGATCGGCCGTGCTGGACGCGGGCCGGGTCACCGCGATCGGGCGCGCGGTGCTGTCGGCCGTGTCGGCGCTCGATGCGGGCCCGGCCGTTCCACCTCCCTCCTCCTACCTGCTGCTCGACGGCAAGGTCGTGCCCGGGGGAGCGCTCTCGCTGTTCTCGATCGCACTGCTCGCGCCGATCCTGCTGACCGCGGTCGACGCCGTCGCTCGCGCGCGCCGCCGGGGGCACCGGATCGTCCGCTCGCTGGCGCTGGTGCTGCTCGCCGCCGCCCCGTTCGCCGTGGCGGTATTGGTGGTCCTGGTCTCCTCGCTTGCCGGCGCGCTGCCCGTTGCTCCGCCCGGTCCGGTGCTCCCCGGCTCGATCCCGGCGGGCGGCTCCGGGATCGAGGTGCTGGTCGTCGCGGCGCTCGCCGCGGCGGCGGTCGCGGCCGCCGGCCTGTGGACGGCGAGAAGCTGGGGCGCGCTGCCGGGCGGTTCACGAGCCACGGCGCGCGGCCGCGGCCGCGGTTCTCGGGCGCACGAGGGCCCGGAGCCCCCGGTTCCGGGCGGCGCGATCTCCGCGGTGCTGCTCGTCCTCTGCGCGGCGGCGTTCGCGATCTGGCTGCAGAACCCGTTCGCCGCCCTGCTGCTGATGCCGGCGCTTCACCTGTGGCTGCTGGCGATCAACCCCGACGTGCGCCTGGCGCTCCCGCTGCGCCTGGCGCTCGTGCTCGTCGGGATGGCGCCGGTGGCGCTGATCGTCGTGTACTACGCAAACCGGTTCGGCTACGGCCCGGGCGCGCTTCTGTGGCAGGCCGTGCTGCTGCTCGCCGGGCACGGGGTCAGCGCGGCGGCCGCGATCGTGTGGAGCGTGGTGCTGGGCTGCCTGCTGGTCGTGGTGGTCCTGAGCACGCTCGCCGTCTCAGGGTCGAGGCCGGAGGTCGTCGACGTGACCGTGCGCGGGCCGCTGACATACGCCGGCCCGGGATCGCTCGGCGGAACCGAGTCTGCGCTTCGAAGGGCCAGCCGATGATCCGCCGCATCGCCCGAGACATCTCCTGGGTGCTGATCCTCTCCGGGGTGCTGCTGGCGCTCGACGCGGGGGTGACGCTCGTCTGGCAGGAGCCGGTCACGGCCGCGATCGGCCTGGTCATGCGATCCCAGGTGAGCCAGCGCTATCTCAGCTACCGCACCGCGCCCCTGACGGCCGCCAGCCGGGTGGCGCTGGACTCGATCCACGCCACCGACCAGCGGATCGCCTATCTGGCGCGACGCGAGCTGGCGCAGGTTTCGCAGGGCGACGCCGTCGGCCAGCTCCAGATCCCCCGCCTGGGCAACACCTACAACATCGTCCAGGGGACGAGCACGCAGAACCTCGAGGAGGGTCCCGGGCACTATCCCCAGACCGCGCTGCCGGGCATGGGCCAGACGGTCGCGATCGCCGGGCACCGCACCACGTATCTGGCTCCCTTCCGGTTCATCAACGAGCTGCGTCCCGGCGACAGGATCTTCATCACGATGCCCTACGGGCGCTTCACGTACGTGGTCCAGTACCTGCGGATCGTGGTCCCGACGGACATCTCGGTGATCGACAACGTCGGCTACGAGCGCCTCGTGCTATCGGCCTGCAACCCGATCTACAGCGCCACCCAGCGGATCATCGTGTTCGCGCGCCTGGCCTCGGTCAGGCCGCTTGGCCCGGCGCGCTCGCTGGCCGCCTGAGAAAATCGTCCAGCTCCGGTCGGCGCCCGTGCAGCGCCCACCCTGAGGTGCCGAAACCCTGCCTGAGTTGATCGGTCACAGACAGCCGATATCGGAAGGGAATCGCGGCATGCGCATCACCGAGATCCAGGAGCGGGTCAGCCGCGGGGAGTACCGCGTCGACGCCAAGGCCGTGGCCGATGCGATCGTCCGCCGGCTGCTCAAGGACGCGCTCGCCCAGCCCTCGAGTCGTCCCCAGCGAGCGTGCTCCTAGCCGCTCCGGCGCGCGCCGCGGGCCGTCAGAGCGCGTGCTCGTAGCCTGACAGGGGCCCGGCGGCGCCGCGCAGCACGAGCTCGCCGGCGCCGCCCTCGGCCACGTGGCCGATCCAGGTCAGAGGGGGACCGGCCCCCGGGGGGGCGCCCGCTCGTGCCAGCGCCGCCTCCCACCCGGCCTCCACGACCGGCCGCGCGGCCGCGGGCACGCACGCGCACAGCTCGAAGTCCTCCCCGGCGGTTGCCGCGAACGCCGCCGGGTCGTCGCCGAGGGCGCGCGCCACCTCGGCCACGCCCTCGTCCAGGGGCAGCGCCTCGAGATCGATCTCGATCGTGGCTCCGCTCGCCCGTGCGAGATGGCGGGCGTCGGTCGCCAGGCCATCCGAGAGGTCGATCATCGCGCTGGCCCCGAGCTCGCCGAGTGCGAGCCCTGCCGCCAGGCGCGGCGTGGGCCGGGCGTGGCGCTCGCGCAGCCTCAGTCTCGTGTCGGCCCGCACCGCGCCGGCGGGCGCTCGCCCCTCCAGCAGCGCCAGGCCCGCGCCTGCGCCGCCCAGCGTCCCGGTGACCGCGACCAGGTCGCCGGGACGGGCTCCGTCGCGCGATACCAGCTCCCCGGGGTCCCGCGCCCAGCCGACCACCGTCACCGTCACCGCCAGCACGGGCGAGGAGCTGACGTCGCCGCCGGCGATCGTCGCGCCGCAGCCCTCCGCGAGCCCGCGCGCGCCTGCGATCAGCGCCAGCGCGTACTCGAGCGTCGTCCCGGGCGCCAGCGCGAGCGCGACGTAGGCCTCGCCCGGCCTGGCTGCCATCGCGGCCAGGTCCGACAGCGCGCAGCCCATCGCGCGGGCGCCGATCTCCTCGCCGGACAGGCCGTCGGCATGGAAATGGACGCCGTCGATCACCGTGTCGATCGAGGTCACGGCGCATCCGAACCCCCGCACGACCGCGGCGTCGTCGCCGATCCAGCGCAGCACGCGCGCGTGCCCGGCGCCGCCGGCTCCAAGCGCCTCCCGCAGCCGGCCGATCAGCTCCAGCTCACGCAACGGCGGGTCTGACGCGTGCGAGCTCAGCGATGGCGGTAGACGATCCGCGCGCGGTCCAGGTCGTAGGGCGAGAGCTCGACCCGGACCCGGTCCCCGGGAAGGATCCTGATGCGGAAGCGGCGCATCTTGCCCGCGACGTGACCGAGCACAACCCTGTCCATGCCGTCGAGCTTGACGCGGAACATCGCGTTGGGCAGGGCCTCGACCACCTCGCCCTCGAGCTCGACCTTTTCTTCCTTTGGCATCCCTTGACCAGTTCGCTTACGCGCCGACCGACGGCCGCGCGTGCGACAACGCTACCAGCAGTTCGCGGCGACGAGCGAATCCGGCGGCTCTGCGCCGGGTTTCGCGGGGCGCCGGGGTGGTGCAGGAGCGGGCCGGCGCCGCCCGCGCCGTCGCCGGGGCCACCGGATCTCGTTCGCTGCCGGCCGGCTGATCTCAGCCGCCGCCCGCGCCGGCGGCGGGGGTCGTGCCGCCCGCGGCGGTACCGGTGCCGGACCCGTTCGGCGACGGCGATGGCGCCGGGGTGGTGGAGCCGCCGGCCGGCGCCGTGCCGGTCTGCGCCGGCGCGGTCGAGGTCCCGCCCGTGCCGACCGTCGCGCCGCCGCTCGCCCCGCTGCCGTTGGCCGATCCGCGATGGGCCGAGCTCCCGCCGGTCGCTCCGCCGCTGCCTCCCGTCTTGGCGGGCGCGGACGCCACCGCGTAGTGGTAGACGTCGCCGAGGAACTGCGTGCCGGCGAACGGGACGGCTGGGGGAGCCCAGTTGCCGCAGTAGCCCCCGCTCGCCGCCTGCATGTAGTCGTGCCAGATCGGCGCCGCCAGCGAGGCGCCGTAGCCGTTGGCCATCGGGATGTTGCCCTGGGGGTAGCCGACCCAGACGGCGGTCGACATGCGCGGCGTGTAGCCGACGAACCATGCGTTGTCGCCGTTCTCGGCGGTGCCGGTCTTGCCGGCCGCGGGGCAGCCGTAGTTGGCCGGGGTGCCGGTGCCGGAGGTGATCACCTGCTTGAGGACGCTCGTGCCCTCGTAGGCCTGGTTGTAGGGGAACACCTGCGTGCCCTGCGACCTGCCGAAGTAGCGCACGCTCCCGTCCGGGAACACGATCTTGTTGATGATCGTCGGCGGGTGATGGACGCCGCCGTCGGCCATCGTCGCGTATGCGTCGGCCATCTCCAGCGGCGTTACGCCAACCTTCTGGCCGCCGATCACCTCCGCCGGGTTGCCATCCAGTGGGGTCGTGATCCCCATCGCGTGAGCCATCGCGTCCAGGCGGTTCCAGCCCAGATCGGCCGCCAGTTGCACGAACACCGTGTTGTCGGAGACGATCATCGCCTGCGTGACGTTGATCGTGCCCGAGTAGGTGAGCTCGGCCGTCTTGACCGACCAGGTGGGATCGACCGGAAGCCACCCGGGCGCTAGGAACTTCGACACGTACAGCGTGCTGTATGGGTTGCCGTTGAAGTCGTGTATCAGCGTCATGAGTGCGAACGGCTTGAACGCCGAGCCCGACTGTCGGCGCGCCGAGGTCGCGTAGTCGAACGTCGTCTGGCTGTAGCTGGAGGAGTTGGCGATCGCGAGTATGTGGCCGTTGGCGGCATCGACGGACGCGATCGCGGCGGCCGCGCTGCCGTAGCCGGGCGCCTGCACGGCCAGCAGGGACTCGTGGTTGCGGATCGCCTGCTCGGCGATCGCCTCCTTGCGCAGGTCGATCGTCGAGTAGATCTTCAGGCCGTCCTGGAGCGCCGGGCAGTTGCCGGGGTGCGTCGGGCAGAGGTCCTGGGCCGCCTGCTGCTCGACGAAGTCGAACACGTATGGGTCCTGGCGGACCAGGTAGCTCTGGTCAGGCTTGACCTGGAGCGGCTCACGGTTGGACCGGTTGGCCTGCGCCTGGGTGATGTACTTGGCGGTGACCATCGCCTGGAGGACCTCCTGGCGACGGGCGCGTGCGGCGGCCGGGTCGACGAACGGGTTGTAGGTCGTCGGCGCCTGGGGCAACCCGGCCAGCAGAGCCGCCTGGGCCAGGTCCAGCCTCCAGACGGGCTTGTCGAAGAACAGGTATGAAGCCGCCTGCACCCCGTAGGCGGTCTGGCCGCCGACGGTCCCGTAGGGGACGTTGTTGAGGTATCCGGTGAGGATCCATGCCTTGGTGTGGGCGGCGTAGAGCTCCATCGCCAGCTTGGCCTGGATGATCTTGTAGCGGATGTTGCGCGTCTTGCGGAGGTTCTGCAGGTAGAGGTTGTCGATCAGCTGCATCGTCAGCGTCGACGCTCCCTGCAGCTGCGAGCCGCCGCTAAGCGCATCCTTGACCGCGGCTCGCAGGATCCCCACGTAGTCGAGAGCGCCGTGCTGGTAGAAGCGTCGGTCCTCGATCGAGATCGTCGCCTCCTTGACGATCTGCGGGATCTGGCTGTCGGCGACCTCGTAGTGGACGTCCGGGGAGTAGATGTAGCCCAGCGAGGTGCCGTCGGCCGCGAACACCTGCGACGGGGAGCTGGGCTGGAAGACCTTCAGCGACGACAGCTTGGGGGCCGTGTCGGCGATGTGCACCACGTAGCCGGCGAGCGCGATCAGGCCCACCGCGGCTCCGCCGGCGACCACGACGACCGTCAGGGCGAAGAACCGCTTCAGGGGCGATGCGCGGTTGCGCCGGCGGCGCTGTCGTTCACGTCGGTTCATGCGGGTGATTCGGCGTCATGCGCCGGCTGACGCGCCTGCGCAGCGCGGCGCAGGAGACGTCCGAGTTTAGCTGCAGGGGGTTTTCGGTCCGCCGGTTCGCCCTCCTGCAAGCGCAGCCGCCCGAACGTTGCTGCGAAGCTCGCGGCCGTCGGCCGCCGCCCGGCGCTGCTGCGAAGATCGCCGCCATGCGCCGTCGCAGGGACGCCATTGGTCGCCGCCGGTCCGTGCCCACGGGCGGCCGGGCGCTGCTGCTCGACGCGCTCGGGACGCTCGTCACGCTGCGACCGCCCGCGCCGGCGCTGGTGCGCGAGCTGGAGCTTCGCTTCGGTGTCGTGGTCTCCGAGGCGCAGGCGGGGCGGGCGCTCGAGGCCGAGATCGCCTGCTACCGGGCCCACATGGCGCTGGGGCGTGATGCGGATGGCCTGCGCGCGCTCCGTCGCCGCTGCGCGGAGGCGCTGCGCGATGCGCTGCCGGCGTCGGCGCGCGGGGCGCTCCGCGACCTGGATGCGCTGACCGCGGCGCTGCTGTCGGCGCTGCGGTTCGAGGCCTTCCCGGATGCTCGGCCGGCGCTGCTGCGCGCCCGCGATGCCGGGCTGCGGGTGGTGGCGGTCTCCAACTGGGACGTGTCGCTGCCCGAGGTGCTGGAGCTGGTCGGGCTGGCGCCGCTGCTGGACGCGGTCTTGACGTCGGCCGCGGTCGGCGCCGCCAAGCCCGCACCGGCGATCTTCCGGTATGCGCTCGAGCTTGCGGGCGCGCCGGCTGACGGCGCCCTGCACGTCGGCGACAGCCTCGTCGAGGACGTGCTCGGAGCGCGGCGCTGCGGGATCGACGCCGTCCTGCTCTCTCGGTCGGGGGAGGCGCCGCCGGCGTCGGTGCCGACGATCTCCACGCTGGCCATGCTCGAGCCGGTCGCGGGCCCGGCCGGGCCGGCGACCTAAGCTGACTTGCCGATGACGGCTTCCGACGCCGACGACCGTGCCACATGGCCGCTGTGGACGGTCCCGGTCGCTCTGCTGGCGGGGCTGGTGCTCGGCACCGTCGGGACGATCGTCGTCGACGTGGTGGGGCACGCCCTCGGGTCCAGCGTGAGCAATCCCAGCCCCGCCACCAACATCGCCGCCGACGTCGTCTTCGACCTCTGCTTCGTGGCCGCGGCGCTCGCGCTCGCCGGTGTCGGCGGGCGTCCGCGGGCATCCCAGTTCGGATACCGCCGCGTCTCGCCCGGCAGGGCGGTCGCCGCCTTCGTGATCGCCGCGGTCGCCTACTACGGCCTGACGGCCGCCTACAGCACGCTGCTGTCGCTGCACCAGACCGACAAGCTGCCCAGCGACCTCGGGGTCACCCACAGCACCGCGGCGCTGATCGCGGCATCGGTGTTCGTCTGCGCGATCGCGCCGATCGCCGAGGAGTTCTTCTTCCGCGGGTTCGTGTTCGGGGCCCTGCGCGAGCTGCCGGTCAGGATCGGCCGCTGGCAGCTCGGGCCGTGGATCGCCGCGGTGCTGACCGGAGCGCTGTTCGGGGCCGCCCATCTTGGCTCCGCGCCGGCGGTGTTCCTGGTGCCGCTGGGCTTCCTCGGGTTCGTGCTCTGCCTGCTGCGCTGGCGGACCGGCTCCCTCTACCCTTGCATGGCCCTGCACAGCGCCAACAACGCGCTCGCGCTCGGGGTCAACCAGCTCGGCTGGTCGCTGCTGCCGATCCTCGGGCTGGTGCTCGCCTCCTGGCTTACGGTGGGCGCGATCACCGGCCCGCTGTCGCGCCGCCGTGCCGGAGTCGCATGAGCCGCGACCGGCGGCGCCGGAGCCCTCGGGCTCTCCGCCGCCGAGCCCGCGTCGGGCGACCGTGCGGCGCTCCGCGTGCCGCGCGCCGACTGTTCTACTGTTCGGTGCCATGCGCCGCCTGATGCTCGGGCTCACGATCGCCACGTGCGCGCTGATCGCGGCTCCGGGCGCGGGCGTGGCGCTCGCGGCCGGCCCCGTGGCCCGGCGCACCGAGACGGCATCCCCGTCCGCGCCCACGCCGGCATCCCCGTCCGCGCCGGGTGCGCCATCCGCCCTGGCATCGCCGCCGGCCTCGACGCCTCCGTCCGCGCCGGCACCCCCGGTCGCGCCGGCGTCCCCGGTCGCGCCGGCACCCCCGGTCGCGGCTCGCGTCCGGCTCCGGCTGTCGGGGACCTTCAGGGTCGGGGGCGGCCTCGTGACCGTCACCGGCAGGGCGGTCGCGTTTCGGGGCTTGGTGCGGCCCTACGTCGCCGGGCAGTGGGTGCAGGTCCAGTCCTACGTCGGCACGCGGCTGCTGGCCACCGAGCTGCTCAGGGTCAAGCCATCGGGCGCGGGCGGCGGCGGGGCGGGCGGCCAGGGCGCCTTCACCGCGACCGTCCGCAGTCCGGCGGCGGGTGTGCTGCGCGTCCGGGTGACCCATCCCGCCACCGCGGCGATGGGCGGCTTCTCGGCGCAGCGCGCCCTCACGGTGCTGGGCGACAGCGCCCGGCCCGGGTCCCGTGGCCTGCTCGTGGAGCTCGTGCAGCAGCGGCTGCGGGCGCTTCACTTCCACCTCCCCTGGACAGGGGTGTTCGATCAGGGCACGCAGCTCGCGCTCGACGCCTACCACCGCCTGCTGGGCTGGGGCGAGGGCAACAGGTCGCTCGGTGCCGCCACCGTCAACGACCTGCTCGACGGGCGAGGCACGTTCGCCGTGCGCTTCCCGCACCAGGGGCGCCACGCGGAGGGAGATCTGACCCACCAGGTGCTGGCGCTCGTCGACGGAAGCAGGGTCCAGGCGATCTATCCGATCAGCTCGGGCAAGCCCTCGACGCCGACCATCCTCGGCAGCTTCAGGGTCTACTACCGGGTTCCCGGCTACCTGCCCGACGGGATGTACTACTCCGACTTCTTCATCACCGGCTACGCGATCCACGGCTATGACCCGGCGCCCGACCATCCGGCCAGCCACGGCTGCATGCGCCTGCCGATCGTGGACGCGATCCCGGTCTTCAACTGGCTCGCGCTCGGCGACTGGGTCGACACCTACTACCGCTGAGGGCCCTGATGAACGCCCGTGAGCGGCTCCTGAAGGAGCTTCGAGAACAGGCGCTGGTGATCGGCGAGGTCACGCTGACCAGCGGCCGGATCGCCCATTACCTGGTGGACGCCAAGAGGGCGATCCTGCTTCCCGCCGGCTTCGCGGCGCTTTCCGAGCTGGTCGCTGCGCAGGCCGCCGCGTGGGGGGCGACGGCTGTCGGCGGGATGACGATGGGCGCCGACCCGATCGCCTGCGCCGCGCTGGCCGGCGGCGCTCAGGTGAAGGCGTTCTTCGTGCGCAAGGAGGTCAAGGCCCACGGCCTCGCGCGGCGGATCGAGGGGCCCGTGCTCGCCCCCGGCGATCGGTGCATGCTGGTGGAGGACGTGGTCACCACCGGCGGCTCGACGATCGGCGCGCTTGAGGCGATCCGCGAGGAGGGCCATGAGGTCTGCGGCGTGCTCGCGATCTGCGACCGGCTGGCCGGCGGGCGGGAGGCGATCGAGCGGGCGGCCGGCGTTCCGTACGTCGCGCTGACCACGATCGACGAGGTCTACCCCGAGCGTCCCGACCGGATCGGCTGACGACCGGCGGCCTCGCCCCACCGCGGGTACGCTCGCGAGTGCCCCCGGCAGGAATCGAACCTGCATCCCGCGCTTAGGAGGCGCGTGCTCTGTCCATTGAGCTACGAGGGCCTCGGGCGGAGGGTATCCGCAGGCGCCGGCGGCCTGCGTCGTCGTCCCGCGGCGCCCGCCGCCGCGCTGCAGCGTTCGTGCCGGGGCGATAGATTCGGCCTGCCGGACGAGGAGGCGGGCGTTTGACAACGAAGGCTACGCCTGTGAGCCTTCCTTGTAATCAGTGCGTGCTGAGGTGCATGCGTTCCTACGGAGGTACATTGTCATGAGTTCTGGGAGGCGCTCGAACGAGGGCGCCGCCGCTCTGGGGAGAGCGGCGAGATCCACCAGGCGCCGGCTTGCGACGGCCGCATTGGTAGCGGGGGTGTCGCTCGTCGTGGCTGCATGCGGCTCCAGCAGCTCCAGCAGCTCGTCGAGCGCCGGCAGCGCATCGAGCTCCACGAGCGCGAGCGCGAACAACGCGAATCAGAGCGCGGCCTCGCTGGGCACGGTGCTGTACGGCCAGCTGCCGCCGGCAGGCACGCCGCAGACGGGCGGGACGATCACGCAGGGGCAGCTGACCGGCCAGACCCCGACCTACATCTTCCCGATCGCGCCGGGATCCAACTCCAGCTCTGGGACCTTCTCGTTCCTGACCGAGCTGTTCATGCCGCTCTACGGCGGGCCGCTCGGCGCGCGGCCGCAGGTCAACTACCCCATGTCGGCCGCCGCGGGCCCGCCGGTGCCCAGCAACGGCGACAAGACCTACACGGTCACGCTCAAGTCAGGGCTGAAGTGGTCAAACGGAACGCCGATCACCTCCAAGGACGTCCTCTTCTGGTACTACCTGCTGAGGGCGGCGATCAAGGAGTCCCCCGCCAACTGGGGACAGTACGTCCCGGGTGAGTTCCCGATGGACGTGACGAGCGCGACGGCGCCGAACGCGACCACGGTCGTCTTCAACCTCGACAAGGCCTACAACCCAGGCTTCTTCCTCAACAACCAGCTCCAGGACACCAACGGCGGCGCCTACCCGCTGCCGAGCACGGTCTGGAACGTCGAGTCGGCCAACGGGCCGCACGTCACCGACTGGACCAATCCGGCGGTTGCCAAGAAGATCTACGACTACCTCAGCAAGCAGGGCGGAGCCGTGGCGTCGTTCGCCACCAGCCCGCTGTGGCAGGACGTGAGCGGGCCGTTCAAGCTCAAGAGCTTCAGCGCCACCAACAGCTCCTACGTGCTGGTCCCCAACCCCAGCTACGGAGGCTCCCCGAAGCCGGTGTTCTCCCAGCTGGATGTCAACACCTACACGGGCTTCACCTCGGAGCTCGACGCGCTCAAGAGCGGCAGCCTCGACATCATGGTCGGCCTCGATCCGTCGCAGCTGGCGGAGGCGCCCGCGCTCAAGCAGCAGGGCATCTACGTGTTCGGCGGTCCGGGATGGGGCTGGTTCGGTGGGATCATCAACTTCAAGGACACCACCAACCACTTCGACAAGGTGATCGCCCAGCCGTACGTGCGTCAGGCGATCGCGTACCTGACCGACCAGCCCGGGATCATCAAGGGCGTCTACAAGGGCGCGGCCGTGACGGCCTACGGACCGGTGCCGTCTGCGCCGATCTCGCCGTACGCGCCCGCCGACGCGACCACGCCGCCGTACCCCTACAACCCGTCGTCCGCCGTCTCGCTGCTGAAGTCGCACGGCTGGAAGGTCGTGCCGGGCGGCCAGACCACCTGCGCCAAGCCGGGCACGGGCTCGGGCGAGTGCGGCGCCGGGATCCCGGCCGGCACCCCGATCTCGTTCGTGTGGGCCAACCAGCCCCAGTCGGTGTCGACCACCGGCGCGCTCGAGTCCGAGGCGCTGGCGTCGGAGGCCAAGCAGGCCGCCGGCATCACGATCACGCTGCAGACCAAGACGTTCAACTTCCTGACGTCGAACTACAACAACCAGAACCCCGCCGCGTCCAAGTACACCAACGACTGGGGTGTGAACAACTACGGCGGCCTGTTCATGGACTTCTACCCGACCCAGGACGGCGTGTTCAACCCCGGTGGCGGCTTCAACATGGGTGACTACAACGACCCGACGGCGAACAGCCTGATCAGCCAGTCGGTGTTCGGCGGCGATCCCAACGCGGTCAAGAACGAGGCCTCGTACCTGACCAAGTCGCTGCCGGTGTTCTTCATGCCGGATGCGGACTACCTGCTGGCGGTCTCCAACAAGGTCGGCGGCCCGGCCGACGGGTGGACGTCGATGACCCAGCAGCAGTGGTTCCCGCAGTACTGGTACGTGAACAAGGGCTAGGAATCGAAGGGCGGCAGGTGACCGGCGCCAGTTGCTCGGCTGAGGTGCGAGCCGCGTGCTCGCGATGAGCGCCAGGTCCCGGAGAGCCGGCGGATGATCGGATTCGTCATCCGCCGGCTCGCCGTGGCGGTCCTCGTCACGCTCGGGATCGCGCTGGTCACCTTCCTGCTGCTGCACATCCTCTCCCCGAGCCCCGTGTACGCGGTCCTCGGGGCCAAGGCCGAGCCGGCGGCGGTCAAGGCGTGGAACCTCCAGCACGGCTACGACAGGCCGGTGCTCGCGCAGTTCCTCACCTACATCGGCAACATCATCCACGGCGACTTCGGCTACTCCTACAAGCTCAGCCAGAGCGTCACCGCGCTGTTCAGGGAGCACTCGGGTCGCAGCGCCTACCTGTCGGGTTCGGCGCTGGTGCTCTCGCTGCTGATCGCGCTGCCGCTCGGCATCGCGCAGGCGGTCAGGCGCAACTCGATCGGCGACTACACGGTCACGTCGCTGAACTTCATCCTCTACTCGATGCCGTCGTTCTTCTTGGGTCTGATCCTGATCCAGTTCCTGGCGCTGGACTGGGGGGTCTTCCCGCCGGTGGTCTCCGACCAGATCACGACAGTCTGGGGAGCGTTCACCCACCCGCTCCAGCTGACGCTGCCGATCGTCACGCTCGCGGCGATCAACGTGGCGTCGTTCAGCCGCTACATGCGCTCGTCCGCGCTCGACAACCTCGCGCAGGACTACATCCGGCTGGCTCGCGCCAAGGGACTGTCCCAGCGGGCCGTGCTCACGCGTCACCTGCTGCGCAACGCCTGCCTGCCGATGATCACGCTCGTCGGCCTGTCGATCCCGTACCTGCTCGCGGGCAACCTGCTGATCGAGGTGCTGTTCAACTACTCCGGCATCGGGCTGCTCTTCTACACCGCGCTCGGCAACCTCGACTACAACGTCCTGCTGGCCTATGTGATCGCCGGCGGGATCCTGACCGTGCTCGGCAACCTGATCGCAGACGTCGCCGTCGCGGTCGCCGACCCGAGGATCCGCCTTGGCTGAGTACGCCCCGCTCCCCGACGTGCAGACGCTTCACGGGACCCCGCCGATTGGTCCGACACCCGAGGGCGGCGAGGTGCAGGTCATCGCCTCGGGCTGGAAGCTCGCGCTGCGCGAGTTCCTGGACAACCGCCTCGCCGTTGTCGGAGCGCTGGTGCTGATCTTCTTCGTGCTCTTCTGCTTCGTCGGTCCGCTCGTCTACCACACCAACCAGACGCTCACCAATCCGCTGATCACCGACCTGCCCCCGGGCGGCGGCCACCCGCTCGGCACCGACGAGAACGGCTTCGACGAGCTGGGCCGGATCATGGTGGGCGGCCAGACGGCGCTTGAGGTCGGCTTCCTGGCGTCGTTCATCGCGACCGTGGTGGGCACGCTGTACGGCTCGATCGCCGGCCTCGCCGGCGGGATCGTCGACAACGTGCTGATGCGCTTCGTCGACATCCTGCTCTCGATCCCGTTCCTGCTGATCGTGCTGGTGCTGGCCACCAAGTACAGCGCCACGGTGCTGGAGGAGGCTCTGATCCTCGGTTCGTTCTCCTGGCTGGTGCCGGCGCGCCTCGTGCGCGGCGAGGTCCTGACGCTGCGCGAGCGTGACTTCGTCTACGCCGCGCGGGTGATGGGCAGTCGGCGGTCGCGCCTGGTGGTGCGCCACCTGATCCCCAACGCGCTGTCGGTCGTGATCGTCAACGTCACCTTCCAGATCGCCGACGCCATCCTGGCGCTCGCGTACCTGGGCTTCCTGGGATTCGGCCTCCAGTACCCGTCCGTCTCATGGGGCGACATGCTCGGCAACGCCCAGAACTACGTCTCCGAGGGTTACTGGTGGCTCGTGTATCCGGTCGGCGGATGCCTGGTCGCGGTCGTGCTCGCCTGCAACCTGATCGGCGACGCGCTGCGCGACGCGTTCGACGTGCGCCTGCGCCGCCGCTGACCCCGCAAGCCGGATGCCCCCAGCGCTCGAAGTAACGGACCTGTCGACCCACATCAAGCTGTCGCGTGCGGTCGTGCAGGCGGTCGGCAACGTGGACCTGCGGATCGACGAGGGCGAGACGCTCGGGCTCGTCGGGGAGTCGGGCTGCGGCAAGTCGATGCTCGGGCTCTCCATCCTGGGGCTGCTGCCAAACGGCGGGCGGATCGTCGGCGGCTCGATCAAGGCGGGCGGACGTGAGCTCGTCGGACTGCCGGAGCGTGAGCTGCGAAGGATCCGGGGCAACGAGGTCGCGATGATCTTCCAGGACAGCCTCTCGTCGCTGAACCCGACCAAGACGATCGGCGAGCAGGTGTCCGAGCCGGTTCGCCTGCACCGGGGCGCGAGCCGCCGGGAGGCCCTCGAGCGCGCGCTTGAGGTGCTTGAGCTCGTCGGCCTCCCGCAGCCCCGGGAGCGGCTGCGCGACTACCCGCACCAGCTCTCAGGCGGACTGCGCCAGCGCGTGATGATCGCGATCGCGCTCTCCTGCGAGCCGAAGGTGCTGATCGCCGACGAGCCGACGACCGCGCTCGACGTGACGATCCAGGCTCAGATCCTGTCGGTGCTCGACGGCCTGCGCGAGCGGCTCGGGATGGCGACCCTGCTCGTGACCCACGACATGGGGGTGGTCGCGGGCCGCACGAGCCGGATCAACGTCATGTACGCGGGCCGGCTGGTCGAGACGGCTCCAACCGAGCGGCTGTTCAGCGCGATGCGCCACCCGTACACGCAGGCGCTGCTCGCATCGATTCCGCGTCTGGAGTCCGACAACACCAGGGCGCTCGTCTCGATCCCGGGGATCCCGCCCGACCTGACCAAGCCCCCCTCGGGGTGCCGGTTCGCGAGCCGCTGCCCGCGGGCCACCAGGCAATGCGCCGAGCAGGAGCCCCCGCTCTCCGGCGACGACCCCTCGCACCGCTTCGCCTGCTGGCACCCGGTCGACGGGCCGGAGATCCGCACCCCGACGATCGCGGTGCGCGAGCGGTCCGCGGCCGCCCTCCGGGCCGCTTCCTCGACCAACGGCCACCACCTGCTGGAGGTGGTCGACGCGGTGCGCGAGTACCCGGTCACGGCCGGCACGCTGATGCGTCGCAGGGTGAACTCGGTCAAGGCCGTGTCGGGGGTGTCGATCCACCTCGATGTCGGCGAGACGCTGGGGCTCGTGGGCGAGTCCGGCTGCGGGAAGACGACGCTCGGGAAGATGATCGTCGGCGTCGAGAAGCCGGACGCGGGCCGCATCCTGCTCAACGGTGCCGAGGTCTTCAGGCTTCGCGGCCGGTCGCTGCGCCGCGTCAGGCGCGACCTCCAGATGATGTTCCAGGACCCGTACGCGTCGCTTGACCCGCGGATGCGCGTGCAGGCGATCCTGCGCGAGCCGCTGGTGATCCAGGACGTCGGCTCGCGGCGCGACCAGGACCGCCGCGTCCGGGGCCTGCTTGACGAGGTCGGGCTGCCGGCCAACGCCCTCGAGCGCTATCCGCACGAGTTCTCAGGCGGCCAGCGCCAGCGGATCGCGCTCGCGCGGGCAGTGATCCTGGAGCCGAAGGTGATGGTCGCCGACGAGCCGGTCTCGGCGCTCGATGTCTCGATCCGCTCGCAGGTGCTGAACCTCATGAAGCGGCTTCAGGCCGAGCACGGAATGGCCTCGATCGTGATCTCGCACGACCTGGCGGTGGTCAAGTACCTATCCGATCGGATCGGGGTGATGTACCTGGGCAAGCTCGTCGAGATCGGGACCGGAGATCAGATCTACCGGACGCCCGCACACCCCTACACCGAGGCGCTGATCAGGACGATCCCGCTGCCCGATCCGGTCGCCGAGCGCTCCAAGAGCGACGTCGGGATCAGGGGTGAGCTGCCGAGCCCCGTCAATCCGCCCTCCGGCTGCCGCTTTCGCACGCGATGCCCGCGCGCCCAGTCGCGCTGCTCCGAGGAGGAGCCGCTGCTGCGGCCGTTCGGTCACGGCCACATGGCCGCCTGCCACTTCCCGCTGCAGCCTCCGGCCGAGGGGAACGGCGCCGGAGGGGCAGTGGCCGCGGCGCCGGATGTCTCCGGCGCGGCAGAGGCGGCGACCTAGCGCACCGGCTGCCCGCTCGGGCCCTAGGACTCCTCCTCGTCCTCCACGTATAGAGACTCGCGCGCCAGCTCGTGCGCCGCGCGGTCCCAGAGCCGGACCTCCAGGTAGTCGCCGCGGTAGTTGTCGGGAGCCAGCAACGTGAAGCGCTCAGAGACCAGCGGGCACTGGTCGACCGCCAGGTCGGCCAGCTCGGCGGTCACGATCGCGCCGCCGGGAACCAGCGGGACGCCCCAGACGAGCGTCATGTCCGCAACGTTGCCATCCTCGCCACGCCAGCTGCCGACGATGTCGTCGTTGAGGTCGAGCTTCCAGTCGGGGTTGGCCTCGGCGGTCTCGGCAGTGAACTCCGCGCGCGTGTCGAAATCCTCCGGCCCCCCCGGCCCGAGCGTGAAGGACACGAAGCCGAACAGCTCGAAGCCGGTCGTAGTGCGCGCGACCGCCGGCACATACGTGCGCCCGTTCCAGGTCCGGTCGGGAAACCATGCGATCTCGCCCGCCTCGCCGAGATCCTCGCCGTCGGAGTCGATCCGATGGCAGGCGTCGAGGAACTGCTGCTGGAGCGTCTCCGCCCAGCGGCCGTAGACGAGAGGCTCCTGCGGCGGCTCCGCAGCGAAGCTGATGACGAATCGATCGGTCGGAGGCATGTGCGCGCTGCGCAGCCTATCGGGACCGGCGGCGGGTGTGGGCCTCAGTACGCTCCCCGGCGGCTGAGCACAGCCGGGATCGTCTTCAGCAGGATCGAGAGGTCCAGCAGGATCGACCAGCGCTCGAGGTACAGGAAGTCAAGTCTCACGAGGTCGTCGAAGTCCAGCTCGGCGCGTCCCGAGACCTGCCACAGTCCGGTGATGCCGGGCAGCACCAGGTAGCGCTTCTTGTGCCACTCCTCGAGGCGCTCGAAGTCCCGCATGGGCAGTGGCCGTGGGCCGACCAGGGACATCTCGCCGCGCACGACGTTGAGCAGCTGCGGCAGCTCGTCGAGCGAGAACCTGCGCAGCAGCCGCCCCACCCTGGTCAGCCGCGGATCGTCGCGGATCTTGAACAGCGCTCCGGAGAGCTCGTTGAGCGGCTCTAGCTCGGCCTGGCTCGCCTCGGCGTGCTCGCGCATCGTGCGGAACTTGAAGCAGTGGAAGGGCCGACCGCCGATCCCCGGGCGGACCGAGCGGTAGATCACCGGGCCGCGTGAGCTGAGCCTGACCGCGACCGAGATCGCGGCCAGCAGCGGCGAGAGCAGGATCAGGCCGGCGGTCGCGAGCACCAGGTCGAAGGACCGCTTGAGCAGGTACTGCACGCCCTCGAACACGGGCGGCCGCAGCGTGAACAGCGGCACCGACGAGCCGGCCGCGAAGACCGCCCGGTCGAACAGCACCTCGATCGTGGTCGGGGCGACGTGGACCGTGACCCCCCGCCGGTGACAGCGGTCGACGAGGTCGACCGCCTGGTCCTGTGGGAAGTCCGGGTCGGCGACGATCACCTCGTCGATCCGCTCGGCATCCAGGACGGCGTCGAGCTGGGTGACGTTCCCCAGCGACCTCAGGCCGTTGCGTGGCCGCGGATCGTTTGAGACGTATCCGACGACGTCGACCTGCGTTCTCGCGCGGCCGCCGATCGCCCCCGCGACCGACTCGACGTGGCCGCCGGAGCCGACCAGCAGCACCCGTCGTCGGTAGCCGGCCTGGTCCAGCATCCATCCGGTGATCCGGGTGTACAGCTCCCGCAGGCCGGTGAGGTACAGGGCGCCGAAGAACAGCACGCCGAAGAAGAACCCGTAGCTGTGGAAGTGCCCGCCCGTCGCCAGCGCGAACACCAGCCCCACGATCGTGGCCTGGAACAGCGCGCCGAAGATGCGCGGGAACCCGGGGCGCCGCGGCCGGTCGCCGTACAGGTCCACGCGCGCGAACATCAGGACGACCACCAGGTAGGCGAACGCGAGCGACTGGCGGGTGTCGCTCCAGGCGACGCGGGCGACGAGATCGCCCTGCGTGGCGAGCTTGATCGCGAGCGTCGTCCAGAGCGCCGCCGCCACTCCCACGAAGTCCAGCGCCAGCAGCGACACCACGCGCACGATCCGCCTCGCGGTCTCCTTGCGCAGCAGGAACATCAGCGGCGCCTTGGCGCGCACGTCGCGCGGGGTCGCCGGCTGGATCGCCGGGCCGGCCGGTGCGCCCGGGCCGCCGTCGCGGGCGTGGCCGGCCGGTGCGCCCGGGCCGCCGTCGCGGTCGTGGCCGTCGGGTAGGCGTGAGGTCCCGCGTGAGGTCGCCGGCCCGTCGGACGGGGTCGAGGCCGCGCTCGTCGACTCCGGCCCTGTGGGTGGGTCGTCGGCCGTTTCGTGGATCAGCTCTTCGTGCTCGATCGTCACATCTGGCACCCGGACTTGAAGCTGCTAACGCTATCCGCTGACCGAAGTTACGCGCTAGCGCCCCTCGGGACGCGGTTTGGCCACCGTGCGCCTGAGCGACCCGTGCGTCGCGACAGGGGCACCGAGGAGCCTCTGGGGACGTGGTTTGGCCACCGTTCGCCGGGAGGGCAGGTCATGCCGCGCCGCGGCACGCGCGCCGCGCCCCAGCGTCCGGATCGCGTTGGGCTCTGGGGTCCGGGGCGCGTCGGGATTCCGGGTGGCGTTGGGCTCTGGGGTCCGGGGCGCGTCGGGATTCCGGGTGGCGTTGGGCTCTGGGGTCCGGGGCGCGTCGGGATTCCGGGTCGCGCTCGGCCCTGCGCTCCGGGTTGGCGCGATCAGCGGGAGTCGCCGATCAGCCGCTCGCTGCCCGAAAGCTCGATCGTGCGCCTCAGCCCCTCTCGCAGGTCGATCTCCGGCTGCCACCGCAGCAGGCTCCGGGCCAGCGTGATGTCCGGCTGGCGGACCTGCGGATCGTCGGTCGGCAGCGCCTCGTAGACGATCTCGGAGCCCGAGCCGGTGACCTCGATCACCGCTTCGGCCAGTTCCAGGAGGGTGAACTCGTTCGGGTTGCCCACGTTGACGGGGTTGTGGTGGCCCGACTCGGCCAGCGCGATCATCCCGCGGATAAGATCGTCCACGTAGCAGAACGAGCGTGTCTGGGAACCATCGCCGAACACCGTGATCGGGCGGTTCTGGAGGGCCTGGCGCAGGAAAGTGGGGATCGCGCGACCGTCGTGCGGTCTCATCCGCGGCCCGTAGGTGTTGAAGATTCGGATGATCGCGGTGTCAACGCCCTGCTGCCGGTGGTAGGCCATCGTCAGCGCCTCCGCGTAGCGCTTGGCCTCGTCGTAGACGCCGCGGGGACCGATCGGGTTGACGTGGCCCCAGTAGCTCTCCGGCTGGGGATGGACCTGCGGATCCCCGTAGACCTCGCTGGTGGAGGCGGTCAGGAAGCGCGCTCGGTGGCGCTTGGCGAGGCCCAGCGTGTGATGCGTGCCGTAGGAGCCGACCTTCAGCGTGTGCAGCGGCAGCCGCAGGTAGTCGATCGGCGAGGCCGGCGAGGCCAGGTGGTAGACGAAGTCGATCGGCTCGTCGACGAAGTAGGGGTCGATGATGTCGAGGTTCAGGTGGACGAAGTCGTCCGAGCGGATGTGCTCGATGTTGGCGAGCGAGCCGGTCTCCAGGTTGTCGACGCAGATCACACGGTGACCGCGGCGCAGCAGCTCGTCGCAGAGGTGCGAACCCAGGAAGCCGGCGCCGCCGGTGACAAGGCTGGTTGGCATGGCGGGCAAGCCTACACCGACGCGCAGCCGCGACGGGCGAGCTCAGCTGTGGCGCGTCGGCGGCGCGGACGGCAGCGAGCCCGGGACCCACTCGCCCTCCTCACGCTTCCAGATCGGCGCGCGGGCCTTGATCTCGTCGATGATCTCCCTCCCGCCGAGGAACGCGGCGTCCCGGTGTGGCGCGGATACGGCGATCGCTATAGATGGCTGCGACAGCGGCACCGAGCCGACGCGGTGCTCGGCCGCTGCGGCACACAGGCCGTGGCGCTCGATGGCGGCGGCCACGATCCGCTCTATCTCACGCTGCGCCATCGGCGCGTAGGCCTCGTACCTGAGCTCGTCGACCTCGCGCGTGACGCCGAGGAAGGTGACGACCGCCCCGGCCCTGGGGTCCGCGACCAGCGCCACCAGACGGTCCAGCGACAGCGGCTCGTCCGTCACGCGCGCGTGGGAGACGCCGACCGAGCCGCCTGACACCGGCGGGATCAGCGCCAGCTCGTCTCCGGGGTGCAGCGGGTCTCCGCCGGCGGCGTACTCCTGGTTGACCGCCATCACGACCGGCGTGTCTCCGACCAGCGGCGCCAGACGCTCCAGCGCGTCGCGGACCCGCGCGTCGTCGGGCAGCTCCAGCGCCACGCGATCGGCGCCGGCGCGCTCGCGAAGGCCGGCGAACAGGCGTACGTCCACGTTCATCTGACACAGGCTACGCCTTCGTCGCCACCCGCAGCTCGGTTTCCCGCGGCCCGCCTTTGCGCGTATCCTGGCCCGACGCTCTCTGGGTGATAACGAGCATAAGGAGGAGCGCTATGCGTTCACGGAGAAGCCTGCTGCCCGCGGCTCTGCCCGCGCTTTGCGCGCTGGCGGTCGTCGGCTGCGGCTCCAGCAGTTCAAGCACATCGTCGTCGGCGAGCAGCTCGTCGTCCGCCGCCTCATCGTCGGCGAGCAGTTCGGCCGCCTCGACGTCGGCCGCGACTGCGGCCGGGGCGAACGCCGCGGTCGTCAAGCTGGTGCCGGCGTCGATCAGGTCCAAGGGCACGCTGACCGTTGCGGCGGACGCCAGCTACGCGCCGGACGAGTTCATCGGTCCCGACGGCCACACCGTCATCGGGATGGACGCCGACCTGAGCAAGGCGCTCGGCGCGGTCATGGGGCTGAAGGTCAGCATGGTCAACGTCACGTTCGACCAGATCATTCCCGGTCTGGCGGCCGGCAAGTACGACATGGGAGCGTCGTCGTTCACCGACACGAAGGCGCGCGAGAAGGTCGTCGACTTCGTCGACTACGCGAACGTCGGCGAGTCCTTCTACACGAAGGCCAACGGTGGCAAGACGATCGGCAGCATCGCCGACATCTGCGGGCTGACCGTGTCGGTCGAGAGCACGACCACAGAGCAGACCGACGCGGCCGCGCAGAGCAAGAAGTGCACCGCCGCGGGAAAGCCGCCCGTCAAGGTGCTCGTCTTCCCGAACCAGAACCTGGCCAACCTGGCGGTGTCCGATGGTCGTGCGCAGCTCGGCTTCGCCGACACGCCGGTCGCCGCCTATCAGGTCAAGAAGACCAACGGCCTGTTCAAGCTCACGGGCGCCGCTTACGCGACCGCGCCCTACGGGCTGGCGCTGCCCAAGAAGCCGGGGCTCGCGCCGGCCGTCGAGGCGGCGCTCAAGGTCCTGATCGCCAACGGCACGTACTCCAAGATCTTCGCCAAGTGGGGCGTGCAGAGCATCGCGATCCCGGCCTCGCAGGTGAAGATCAACGGTGCCACCAGCTGACAGGCGTCACGCCAGAGCTCTGAGGTGAGCACCTCCGAGCGCAGCGACGAGCGGATGGGCCGCCCTGAGGAGATCAGGGCGGTTCCCGTCCGCCGTCCAGGGCGTTGGATCGCGACCGTGGTCGTGCTGGCGATCGCGGCCTCGATCGTGCGGGCGATCGTCAGCAACCCACACTTCCAGTGGGGCGTGGTCGGGCATTACATGTTCGACAGCCGGATCGTCCACGGTGTGATCGCGACGATCTACATCACGTGCATAGCGATGGCGATCGGGATCATCCTCGGCGTGATCCTGGCGGTGATGCGCATGTCGCCCAACCCAATCCTCTCGGGCGCGAGCTGGCTGTACATCTGGTTCTTCCGCGGCACGCCGATCATCGTCCAGATCATCTTCTGGTACAACATCGCCGCGCTGTTCCCGGTGATCAACCTCGGGATCCCGTTCGGCCCGTCGTTCATACACGCCAACGGAAACTCGGTGATCACGATCTTCGTGGCGGCGATGCTGGCGCTCGGCCTCAACGAGGGGGCATACATGGCCGAGATCGTGCGCGCGGGGATCATCTCGGTCGGCGAGGGCCAGTCGGAGGCGGCCGCCTCGCTCGGGATGAGGAGGCTGGCGATCATGCGCCACATCGTGCTGCCGCAGGCGATGCGGGTGATCCTGCCGCCGACCGGCAACGAGACGATCTCCATGCTCAAGACCTCCTCGCTGGTCTACACGATCGGGTTCGCCGAGCTGTTCTACGAGGGCTCCCAGATCTACGGGGCCAACTACGAGACGATCCCGCTGCTGATCGTCGTCAGCATCTGGTACCTGATCATGACCAGCGTCCTGTACGTCGGCCAGTACTTCATCGAGCGCCGCTATGGGCGGGGCTTCTCCCGTGCTCAGCGGGCGACGATGACGGAGCGCTGGCTGGGCCTCGGCCGGGGCGGTGGCGGAGGGGCGGTGTGAGCGACTGCATGGTCAAGGCCCAGGGCGTCCACAAGCGCTTCGGCCGCCTGGAGGTGCTCAAGGGGATCGACCTGGAGGTCGCCCGCGGCGAGGTGATGTGCCTGCTCGGACCGTCGGGCTCCGGGAAGTCGACCTTCCTGCGCTGCATCAACCACCTGGAGAAGATCAACTCCG